>JAHHTL010000006.1 GCA_020024635.1 Ruminococcus sp. | reverse complement strand
CAGGCACAGGCAGTTACACCAGCAGTAGGGGAACAAGAATTACTTGCAGCACTGATTTTCTGTGAAGCAGGTAATCAACCCTATGAAGGACAGGTTGCAGTAGGGGCAGTTGTTATGAATAGAGTACGAAGTGGCGCTTATCCAAATTCGATTTCCTCTGTTATTTATCAGCCAGGGCAGTTTGGACCGGCAATGACGGGATGGTTAGATAGCGTTCTCTATAGTGGAGGATATACACAGACTGCATATCAAGCAGCGGCAGATGCGTTGGCAGGAGCAAATCCAGTGGGAGACTGTCTTTATTTTGGAAATGGAAATTGGGGATTACAGATTGGAGATCATTTTTTCCATTAATAAGAACAAATAAAAAATCTGATGAACACATACTAGAATGTTCATCAGATTTTTTTATGAGTCAAGTGTAAGTTTGGAAAAAGCATCTGCAAAGGCATTGTTAATCGGAGTAGATGCTTCCTTAGCCTGCTGTTTTAGGTACTTATTTACATCTTTTTTCGTTGCTCCTTTTGAAGCGTTGGATTTTCGTTCCTGAAATACAGAAAGTTTTTCTTTATGACCACAACTACAGACAAAACGTTGATTATCGCCTTTCCCAATCAGATCCATTTTTTTGTGGCAAACAGGGCAACGAGCGTTTGTATGACGAGAAATTCTTTCACGGTATCCACATTCGCGATCTTGACATACAAGAAGTTTTCCATGTTTTCCATTGACTTCCAATAGATATTTCCCACACTGGGGACACTTTGTACGTGTCATATTCTCATGTCGAAATTGATTCGATGAAGTTTTTATTTCCTGCACAAGATTTTTGGTATAGGTTTCGATTTCGGTAAGAAAAGCGGTGTCGGATTCTTTGCCCTTTGAGATTGCGGTTAATCGTTGTTCCCAATAGGCTGTAAGTTCTGGAGTTTTTAAGTCTTTTGGAACAAGGTCTAATAATTGTTTTCCCTTAGAGGTAATATGGATTTCATTTCCCTTCTTTTCCATAAGAAAACTGTGAAATAGTTTGTCGATAATATCGGCTCTTGTGGCAACGGTACCAATCCCTCCGGTTTCACCTAACGTTTTTGCTAGATGTTGATCTTTGTGTTCCATATATTTCACAGGATTTTCCATGGCGGCAATCAAGGTCCCTTCTGTGAAATAGGAAGGCGGTTTTGTTTTTCCTTCAGTAATAGAAAGAGATGATATCTCAAAAACAGATCCGTTTTCGATGGATGGGAGCTTGGAATCAGAAAATGAAATCTCCTCATCAGCGGAATCAGAGTAGGAAGTATCATAAATTTCTTTCCAACCGTGGGAGGTTATAAAATTACTCTTTGCTACAAATTGTTCAGAGCCAAGAGAAGCTTGAATGGAAAGTTCTTCGTACTCGCAGGCAGGGGATAGAACGGCAAGAAATCGTCTAACGACCATGTCATAGATTTTTCGTTCATCTAAAGTCATGTGTTCTAAGGATACATACTGTTCAGTAGGAATGATCGCATGATGGTCAGACACTTTTGCGTTATTTACAAAGGAAGGTGATCCTTGAATTTTCAGCATGGAAAGACGGCGAGCGAATGTGCGGTAAGGTCCAACTGCACAGGCTTGCAGACGTTCTTTTAAAGTATCTACAATATCGCTGGTCAAATACCTAGAATCGGTACGAGGATAAGTAAGAACTTTATGCGTTTCATATAGACGTTGCATGATGTTTAACGTTTGCTTGGCAGAAAATCCATACCTCTGATTGGCCTCTCTTTGAAGTGTTGTAAGATCATAAAGCAGAGGGGAGAAGGATTTTTTTGTCTTTTTTTGTACCTTTGTAATTTTTAAAGATTCGTTAAGCAGCAGTCTGTGCAGCTTTTGTATTTTCTTACAGTCATAGCTTCTAGAAGAACCAGAAGCTTTGTCAATCCACGAAAAAGAGATGCCTTTGGCAACGACTTTCATTCCATAATAAGAAACAGGTTTAAAGGCACGGATTTCTTGTTCACGCCTGGCAATCATAGATAAAGTAGGGGTTTGAACACGGCCGCAAGAAAGTTGGGCATTATAGCGGCAAGTCAGCGCTCGTGTTGCATTCATTCCTACAATCCAGTCAGCCTTAGCTCTTGCAACAGCAGCCTTATAAAGAGTTACATAAGCTTTTCCGGGTTTCAAATGAGTAAATCCTTCTTTGATTGCTTTGTCTGTAACAGAAGAAATCCAAAGTCTTTGAATTGGTTTTTTACAATTAGACTGCTCTAAAATCCAGCGGGCAACAAGCTCTCCTTCTCTTCCGGCATCTGTGGCAATAATAATGTCAGAGACATCTTTTCGATAGAGGAGTTCTTTGATGCAATGGTATTGTTTGGAAGTCTGACGTATGGTGGTTAATTTCCAATGTTGTGGAATCATGGGAAGGGTTTCTAGATTCCAGGATTTATATTGTTCGCCGTAGGCTTCTGGATCGGCTAAGGCAACGAGATGCCCCATGGCCCATGTGACGATATATTGCTCTCCTTCTATATAGGAAGAATTCTTTTGAGTACAGTGGAGAACGCGGGCAATATCTCTGCCTACGGAAGGTTTTTCTGCAATTACAAGATGTTTCATAAAATAAACGCTCCTTTTTAAATACTGTGAAATCCTTTTCCAATAATCTCACTGGTATTGGAAATTAGGATAAAAGCCTGTGGCTGATTTTTGTTAATATAGTTGCGAAGTTTTACAGCCTGTGGGCGGTTTAATGCAGTGAAAATAATGTATTTATCGTTTCCGGTGAAAGCACCTTGCGCTTTACAGACAGTGGCGCTTCGATGGAGTGTGTTTACAATAAAATCACAGATGGGATCAGGATTATCGCATACGACATTGAAATATTTGGAAAGATTGAAACTTTCAATAAAGTTATCAATCATAAAAGATCGTATGGAAAGACCTAAAAAAGAATATAAACCAGTTTTTATGTCGAAGACAAGGCACCCTCCAATGGTAATGAGGATGTCAGAGATCAGAAGTGCTTTTCCAATATCAAAGCTGGAATATTTTTTTAGAATCATCGCGATAATATCCGTACCTCCGCTAGAAGAACCGATGTTAAATAAAATGGCAGAACCAAGAGCCGGAAGAGCAATGGCAAAGCATAATTCTAGCATTGGCTGATCTGTAAGCGGATGTGTCATAGGATAGGCTCTCTCTAGGAGCGATAATGTAACAGAGAGTAAAATACTGCAATAGGCCGTCTTAGCTCCGAAGCCTTTCCCAAGTACAAGAAAGCCAATGACCAAAAGAACCATATTGGCTACAAAGGTAAAGTCACTGGCAGACATCCATCCGAATTTATTGATTAAAACCGCAAGTCCAGTGATTCCTCCAAATGTAAAATTATTGGAGAACTTAAAAAAATAAGTTCCAATAGCCATAACAAGAATGCTCGCAGTAAGGAGCAGGAATTGTCTAAGCTTTTCTTTCATAGTAAAAATCCCCCATATGATATCCTATTTACCCTTTGATTTTGAATCAATGAATCGTACTAAAATTGTAACCCGATAAAAAATAAAAGTCAACGAATTAAGCGTGGTGAAGTGGAAATACTATTGTAAAAAGGAGGGATTAGATATGGTTTTGAACATACCGATTCAGGATATATACGCACGAGAAATTCTGGATTCCAGAGGGAATCCTACGATAGAAGTGGAAGTACTTGTAGAAAACGAAGTGGTAGGGCGCGCAGCAGTGCCGTCTGGGGCATCCACAGGTAAATTTGAAGCGATAGAACTTCGGGACGAAGGCATAAGATATGGTGGGAAGGGCGTGTCTTGTGCCGTAAATCATGTCAATGATGAAATTGCAAATGCCATCATAGGGATGAATGTGCTAGATCAGGTAGCCATTGATCAATTGCTGATTCGATTGGATGGGACAAAGAATAAAGAACGATTAGGGGCAAATGCAATTTTGGGAGTGTCTTTGGCGGTTGCAAAGGCAGCAGCAAAAGCAATGAAACTTCCCTTGTTCCGATATTTAGGGGGAGTGAATGCCAGAACACTTCCAGTTCCTATGATGAACATTTTAAATGGTGGAAGGCATGCTGATAATACGTTGGATATTCAGGAATTTATGATTATGCCCGTGGGTGCACAAACATTTAAAGAAGGGTTAAGAATGTGTGCAGAAATATACCAGACGTTAAAAAAACTTCTGAATCAATATCAGTTTCACACTTCGGTAGGAGATGAAGGAGGATTTGCACCAAACTTAAAAGATGCAAAAGAAGCACTGTCATTTTTAAGAGAAGCAGTAGAACAAGCAGGATATGAAATGGGCGAGGACATTCAAATTGCATTGGATGTGGCGGCATCAGAACTTTACAATGAAAAAGCAGGAAAATATGAATTTCCGGGAGAAAGTAAAATGAGAGGACAGAAGGTAGAGCGTACTGCGCAGGAGCTGATTTGGTATTATGAGCAGCTTTTACAGGAATTTCCGATTTGTTCTATAGAAGATCCGCTAGATGAAGAAGACTGGCAAGGGTGGCAGCTGCTTACAGCGACTCTAGGGGATGATGTACAGCTAGTGGGAGATGATCTATTTGTTACAAATAAAAAAAGACTGAAAAAAGGAATTGACAGTAATGTAGCAAATGCAATTCTTATCAAAGTGAATCAGATTGGAACATTGACAGAGACTATGGAAACCATAGCACTTGCAAAAAAAGAAGGATATACCTGTATTTTATCTCACCGGTCAGGTGAAACAGAAGATACAATCATTGCTGATTTAGCAGTGGCATTTCAAGCAGAGCAAATAAAGACAGGGGCGCCATGTAGATCGGAACGTGTGGCAAAGTATAATAGGTTACTTCGGATTGAAGAAGAAGTTGAGTAAAAATCTTGCAAATATAAAATAAGTATGTTAGAATGTATCTGTTTATATGCGGGAGGTGTAGATAGATGGAGATTTTGAAAATCGTTTTAACAATTATTTTTGTGATAGATTGTATTGCACTATCAGCGATTATTCTTCTTCAAGAAGGTAAGTCAGCTGGATTAGGAACCATTGCCGGAGTAGCAGACAGCTACTGGGGACAGAATAAAGGACGCTCTATGGAAGGAGCACTTGTAAAGTCGACAAAGTTCCTTGCGATTTTGTTTATTGTTTTAGCATTGGTTTTGAATCTTAGTGTATTTAACTAAGTAGAGAAGATGAATGAACACTCTATACACAATATAGAGTGTTTTTTCTTTATAAGAAAAAGAAGAGGAAATTTACGGGAAGAGGTGAGTAAATTGGATCAAACATTTGAGAAAAGAAAGAAAGTTTTATATGATTTTATATGCGATGAAATGTATGTACCTATGAAAATCAAAGAAATTGCAATTGTACTTCAAATTCCGAAAGAACAAAGATCACTTTTAAAAAGCGCACTAGATGGATTGGTAGAAGAAGGAAAAATATATGTCACCAAAAGAGGAAAATATGCCAAAGGTGAGACAAAGCATTTCACAGGAATGTTTCAGGCTAATGCAAGGGGATTTGGGTTTGTAATTCAAGAAGGGGTAGAAGAGGATATTTTTATCGCAGAAGAGAATATAAATGGGGCGTTCCAGGGAGATCAGGTAGAGTTTATCATTACAAAAGAACCAGAAGGGAAACGAAAAGAAGGAAAAATTGTGAAGATTTTATCCCATGGGATGGAAAAGTTAGTAGGTGTCTATGAAAAATGCAAAAGCTTTGGATTTGTAAGGCCAGATAACCAGCGGATTTTAAATGATATTTATATCCCGTCAGGAAAAGATAAAGGTGCAATGACCGGTCATAAAGTTGTGGTTGAACTTACATCTTATGGTACAGATCGTGCGAAACCAGAGGGAAAAGTAGTGGAAATATTAGGACATGTCAATGATCCGGGAACAGATATCCTTTCAATCGTAAAAGGATATGACTTGCCAACAGAATTTTCACAACGTATTTTAAATCAGGCAGAGCGAGTGGGGAAAGAAGTTACCAAGGCAGATCAACAAGGAAGAATAGATTTAAGAAATCTAAAGATGATCACCATTGATGGAGAAGATGCAAAAGACCTAGATGATGCCGTTTCCTTGACAATGGAAGGCGCGTATTATCATTTAGGAGTGCACATCGCAGATGTTACAAATTATGTACAGGAGAGAAGTGCTATTGACAAAGAAGCGCTAGAGCGTGGAACAAGTGTTTATCTTGCAGACCGTGTGATTCCTATGCTCCCACATAAATTGTGCAATGGAATTTGTTCCTTGAATGAAGGAGAAGTTCGCCTTGCACTTAGTTGTATGATGAAGATTAATGCAAAGGGAGAAGTGGTGGATCATCAGATTGCAGAAACAGTCGTTCAGGTAACAAAGCGAATGAGTTATCATCAGGTTCAGACTATCCTTGAGGAGCAATCAATGAAAGAAGATCAAAGACAAGTGAGCAAAGCTTGTGCGGATTTCGTGCCTATGATTGTGAAAATGGCGGAACTTTCTAAGATTCTTCGTAAGAAGCGTCAAGACAGGGGAGCCATTGACTTTGATTTTCCAGAAACCAAAATCATTCTCGATGAAAATGGAACGCCATTGGAACTAAAACCATATGAAAGAAACGATGCGACGAAGCTAATTGAAGATTTCATGCTTCTGGCAAATGAAACAGTGGCAGAAGAATACTACTGGAGAGAACTTCCGTTTCTCTATCGAACCCATGAGCAGCCGGATGAAGAAAAAATAAAACAATTAAGTACGTTTATTAATAATTTTGGGTATCATATTCATATAGGTAACAGTGAAATACGTCCAAAAGAAGTGCAAAAACTTCTGGAAAAAGTAGAAGGAACGAAAGAAGAGCCGATGATTGCAAGATTGACCTTGCGGGCAATGAAACAAGCAAAATATTCGCCAGAAAATGGCGGACATTTTGGGTTAGCGTCCAAATATTATACACATTTTACGTCACCGATCCGAAGATATCCAGATCTTCAGATTCACAGGATTATAAAAGAAAATCTAAGAGGAAGATTTAATGAAGAGCGGATCGAACATTACAATCAGATTCTTACAGAGGTTGCAATTTCATCAAGTGAAAGAGAAAGACGAGCAGAAGAAGCAGAACGAGAAACGATCAAACTAAAAAAAGCGGAATTTATGATTCAAAAGATTGGTAAGGAGTTTGAAGGGGTGATTTCTGGTATCACAAAATGGGGAATTTATGTAGAACTTTCCAATACGGTAGAAGGGCTTGTGCATGTAATGAATATGCACGATGATCATTATGATTATATAGAATCCAGCTATGAAATGGTAGGAGTTCATACAGGAAAGACCTATCGACTTGGGCAAAGAGTTACGGTAAAAGTGATAGGAGTTGATAAGCAGCAACGTACCATAGATTTTGAACTTGTATAAACATTATATGTTGTAAAAAAGAGAGGATGTAAAATGGCAAAGACAGAAGGAAAACTGATTGCAAATAATAAAAAAGCATACCATGATTATTTTATATTAGACCAATATGAGGCAGGAATTGTACTTCATGGAACAGAAGTGAAATCACTTCGAATGGGACAGTGTAGCATCAAGGAGGCATTTATTCGCATTGAAAATGGAGAGATTTTCATTTATGGAATGCATATAAGTCCGTATGAAAAAGGGAATATTTTTAATAAAGATCCTCTAAGAGTAAGGAAACTTCTTCTCCACAAAAAGGAAATTCTCAAAATTTTTGGGAAAATGAAAGAAAAAGGAAATACACTTGTGCCTCTTAAAGTTTATTTTAGCGGAAGTCTCGTAAAAGTGGAAATTGGACTGGCAAAAGGAAAGAAATTATACGATAAGAGAGATGATATTGCCAAAAAAGATCAAAAAAGAGAGGCGCAAAGAGATTTTAAGATCCGGAATTTTGGGTAAAAGTATGTAGATTGTAGAATGTAAATGTGGATAAAGTTGAAAGATTTGCCATAGAGTGGGGATAGGAAAGAAAATGATTCAGACCATTAGAGTAAAAGAGGTTGAAATTGGAACAGGAAGTCCAAAAATTTGTGTACCAGTTCAGGGAAAAACAAAAGAAGAGATTATAGAACAGATTGCAAAAATAAAAGAAATTCCTTGTGATCTTATTGAATGGAGAAGTGATGCGTTTGAAACCATTCAAACAGATTTGGAGGAGATTTTAGACATATTTCAAAATCAGCTGGGGCAAAAACCTTTGATTTTCACCTATCGAACCTTGAAAGAAGGAGGGTTTGGACAGGAGAAGGACAAGGAATATAGACAGTTTGCCATACGAGCAGTACAAACAGGAAAGATTGATCTTTTAGATGTAGAATATTCTCAGAGTGAAAGGCAGACAAAAGAGCTGGTTGAGATTGCACATACATCGGGAGTTAAGACGATTATTTCTAGTCATGATTTTCAGAAGACTCCAAAGGTAACCGATATGATGAAGCAAATGTGTCACATGCAAGACACGGGAGCAGATCTTATCAAGTTGGCGGTTATGCCACATTCAAAAGAAGATGTGTTAAACTTGCTGTCCGCTACGGAGCAAATGAATCGCTTGTATGCAAAAAGACCACTCATTACAATGTCGATGTCGGAAGAAGGGGTGATCAGTCGTTATTGTGGTGGCCTTTTTGGATCATCAATTACATTTGCACAAGGGATACAATCCTCAGCTCCGGGACAACCAAAGGTAGAGGATCTACAGCAAGTGTTTCCAATCTTCTATAAGAGGAGCTGACGTAATTGTGGAAGAACGGAAAGGTCAAATACCACTCCGTCCATACCTAATTTTATTCCAGCATCAATATTCTCTTTTTTATCATCTAAAAACAGGCATTCTTCTGGGATGAGTTGAAAAGAGTGGAAAAGGTATTGGTAAATTTCGGAATTTGGTTTTGCCATTTTAAGCGGACCAGAAAATACGATTCCATCAAATTCTTTTGTAATTTCAAAAAAAGAAGCATGTTCAGCAAAATAAGTGGATGCGTTCGATAAAATATAAAGAGCGTATCCGCTTTTTTTTAATTCCTGAATCAAAGTCCATGTTTCAGAAATAGGAGATAGGTGCTGATACCAGGTTTTAGACAAATGCTCTAGTTTCTGGTGAAGAGATACTGGAAGTTGATTTTTTACAGTTCTCATATAATCAAAATAGTCAATTTTTCCACCGTCAAGAGCATCCCAATCATAGAATAAGGCAGTTTTCATAAGTTGAAATTCTTCAGTGGAAGAACAAAAGTGTGTCAAGATCTCTTTGACATCAAATTTTGCAAGAACATTTCCAAAATCAAAAATAATATTGTTGTATTTTTTCATAACGCAGTTCCTCCTTAAATAAGGAACGGAGCTCAATTAAGAGCTCCGTTCCTTTAAAAATGGACCTGGCGGGAGTCGAACCCGCGTCCAAAAACCTGTCCCATGTACTTCTACTATCATAGTCAGTTCTTTTTCATTCCCTCTGCCGCACGAGAACTAACACTCTTACGGTTTTGGTAGCTTCATAATACGCCTGTCGGCTCAAAGCTTTGCCGGCATCGTTTCCCACATTGTCGGTGCCAGATTTCTAAAGTGTGGGTGCTCTAGAGCTGACATGCAGCAATTAGGCTGCAGCTAATTCGAAATTATCGTTAGCGTTTAATTTTAAGTTTGCGATTTGACGCATCTTCCTACGGATAGCTTCTCCATCTTCGAGATCCCTGTCGAAACCAGTACAAGCCCAAAGAATAAATTTTATAATGCATATTTATTTTATATAAAAGATTCTGCAAAGTCAAGGGATTTTCAGGACTGTATTTTGTGAAATTACTGGGAACTTTGTCATTTTCGAAAAAAATCATGTTATAATTAATGTACGAAAATTCTGAGCGATTGAGGTGAACAAAATGGAAGATTTTGTTAAATTAGAAGGAATTACAAAAACATACAAAATGGGAGAAGTACAGATTCATGCAGTAGATGGAATTGACTTTTCAATTCGTAAAGGAGAGTTTGTTGTGATCGTTGGTCCAAGTGGTGCAGGGAAAACAACGGTTCTTAATATTTTAGGTGGTATGGATACAGCAACAAGCGGATCGATCACTGTAGATGGACAGGATATTACAAGATACAATGGAAAACAACTGACAAGTTACCGGCGTGATGATATAGGATTTGTATTTCAATTTTATAATCTGATGCCCAATCTTACAGCTCTTGAAAATGTAGAACTTGCCATGCAAATCTGCAAAGACCATTTAGACGCAAAGGAGGTTCTTCTAGATGTTGGTCTAGGAGATCGGCTCGACAATTTTCCGGCTCAATTATCAGGTGGCGAGCAGCAAAGAGTATCCATTGCGCGAGCTTTGGCGAAAAGACCAAAATTATTGTTATGTGATGAGCCAACAGGGGCATTGGATTATAATACAGGAAAATCCATTTTAAAATTGCTGCAAGATATGTGTAGAAAAAGAGGAATGACAGTGATTGTTATTACCCATAATTCTGCCATTGCACCGATGGCAGATCGACTGATCAAGATTAAAAATGGTAAGGTTTCTGAAATAAAAATCAATGAGGATCCAGTTTCGATTGATTGTATTGAATGGTAGGGAATGATATGAAGAAAAAGGCACTTAGAAAAGATTTTTGTATGGAAATAAAAAGAAGTCTGGGACGATTTCTATCTATCTTTTTTATTGTGGCGATTGGTGTTGCGTTTTTTTCAGGAATTCGATCTTCAGAGCCAGATATGCGTCTTTCTGGAGATTATTACTTTGATGAACAACAGCTAATGGATATTAAAGTGATCAGCACCCTTGGTTTGACAAAGAAAGATATTCAAGAAGTACAAAAGATAAAAGAAATAGAAAAGGTGGAAGGTGGATATTCTACCGATGCTTTGTGTCAGGTATATGATAGTAAGAAAGTTGTCCATATTTTTTCGATTCTTCCCACCTTAAATACGGTGAAAGTAGAAGAAGGAAGGATGCCTTCACAACAAGGAGAGTGTCTTGTTGATGCTGAGTTTATGAAAGAGAGTGGATATCGGATCGGGGATGAAATTACCTTTTCCTCTGGAACCAGTCAAAGCATTACAAAGACTTTAAAACGTCAGACCTATACGATTGTAGGAACTGCCAGTAGTCCGTGTTACATTTCTTACGGAAGAGGGAACAGTCTTATAGGGACGGGAAGTATAAGTGGGTTTATATGTGTGCCAGAAGAAGAATTTACGCTTGATGTTTATACAGAACTTTATGCAACGGTAAAAGGGGCTAGAGAAGAAACAGCATTTACAGAATCATACAATAGAAAAATTAAAAAAGCTGAAAAATCTATTGAAAAGATGAAACAAGAACGAGAAAAGGAACGGTATAATGAGGTTGTAAAAGAAGCAAAAGAGGAACTTCAAAAAGCAAAAGAAGAGTTTGAGCGTGGAAAAAAGGAGGCTCAAGATCAGATTGATCAAGCAAGCGCACAATTAGAATCCGGAAAAAATGAACTTGCAAATGCAAAAAATCTCATTGTATCTGGATATCAGGAAGTGGATGCAGGAAGCAGTTCTTTGGATACACAGCAAGAAGAATTGAATCGAAAATACATGGAGGTTGTTGCACGAAGTGCACAGGTCGAAGAAAAAGAAAATCAACTTGCACAGGCAAAAGAACTGTGGGCGCTTTTTGAAGAGAGCGATAACATAGAAGAATCTATTAAAATAGAAGTTCGAAATAAAATTACAGAAGCGGAGGCAGAACTTGCTGATGCCAGAAATCAATTAGATTATGCAAAATCTCAGTTAGATTATGGACAGCAGCAAATTACACAAGGAAGAGAACAGACAAAACAAGCAGAAAAAAATTTGGAAAAAGCGGAGCAATCAATTCCCGAAAAAGAGCAAGAATTAGCTGCGGCACAAAAGCAATTTGAGGCTTCAAAAAAGGAAGCGGAAGAGAAGATTTTAAAAGGTGAGCAGAAAATCAAAGAAGCGGAAGACGATATTAGTAAGATGGAACATGCAAAGTGGTATGTTCAGAGCAGGGAGACGCTCCCAGATTATAAAGGATACGGAGAAAATGCAGATCGAATGAAGGCGATTGGAAAAGTCTTTCCTGTCTTATTCTTTCTCGTTGCAGCACTTATTAGTCTTACAACTATGACAAGAATGGTGGAAGAGCAGAGAATACAGATTGGAACGTTAAAAGCACTTGGATATTCGAAAGTCTCTATTGCTATGAAATATGTCGGATATGCATTTATTGCAACCATTGGTGGAAGCATAGTAGGGATATTAGTGGGAGAAAAAATACTTCCTTATATCATTATTGTTTCTTATGGAATTATGTATCAGCATATGGAGGTTGTGCTTACTCCATATAATGTTTATTACGGACTTGTGGCAGCGTTTACAGCACTTGGATGTACATTACTTGCAACTATCTTTTCCTGCTATAAGGAAATGAAACAGTCTCCGGCAGAGTTGATGCGACCACCAGCGCCAAAGCAGGGAAAAAGAGTATTTATGGAAAAATTTCCATTTATATGGAAACGATTTAGTTTTATTTGGAAGGCCACAGTACGTAATTTGATCCGTTATAAAAAAAGATTTTTCATGACGGTTATTGGAATTGGAGGGTGCATGGCACTTCTTTTGGTAGGATTTGGATTAAGAGATTCTATTGTGGATATTGCTGCTCTGCAGTTTTCCGAGATACAGATGTTTGATGCTACCGTTGTTTTAAATAAAGATGCAACCGAACAAGAAAAAGAAAGTGCATATGAAACATTAAAAAAAGATCAAAGAGTGGAAGATACAACAGTTGGACTTCTTCAAAATGTAGAAGTGATAAATGGAGATACGAAAAAAGATGTATCTATGACGGTTCCAAATAATACCGATGCGTTCCCAAGGTTTGTTTCCTTTCAAGATAGAAAATCAAAAAAGCAGTATCATTTAGACGATAAAGGAATCATTCTTACAGAAAAGATGGCAAAAATGCTAGGAGTAAAAAAGGGAGATAGCATTGTGATCAAGGATGAAATAAATGGGGAACTTAAGTTGAAAATTTCGGAAATATGTGAAAATTACGTCGGACATTTTCTCTATATGTCTCCTACATTGTATGAGAAAATATATGGAAAACCCCCGCAATACAATGTGATTTACTATACAATGAAAGAAGAAGATATAGATCAGCTTGAATCTGTAGGGGAAGAGGTGATGCATACAGGAGGCGCTCTTAGTATTAATTATGTAAAAGAACTAAAAACTACTTTGGATAAAATGCTTGGGAGCTTGAATATTGTACTGGTCGTATTAGTAGTATCGGCAGGAATGTTAGCGTTTGTTGTTTTATATAATCTAAATAATATTAATATTACAGAGCGACAAAGAGAACTGGCAACTTTAAAAGTGTTGGGATTTTATAACAAGGAAGTATCATCTTATGTATATCGGGAAAATATGATTTTGACCATATTAGGAGCAATGCTAGGAATGATACTGGGAAGAATGTTACATAGATTCGTAATTGTCACGGTGGAAGTCGAAGCGGCCATGTTTGGAAGAAATATCAACGTTGGCAGTTTTGTGTGTAGCTTTTTGATTACAATTGGATTTTCTTTGATTGTAAATGGGGTTATGTATTTCAAATTAAAGAAGATTGATATGGTAGAATCACTAAAAAGTGTAGAATAATTAGGAGAGAATTAAAATGGAAAAAACAAAAATATTAGTGGTGGATGACGAAGTAAGGATGCGAAAACTGGTAAAAGATTTTCTTGCCAGACAAGGATATATGGTAATAGAAGCAGGAGATGGTGTGGAAGCAATGGATCTTTTCTACAATGAAAAGGAGATTGCATTAGTTATATTAGATGTTATGATGCCCAAGATGGATGGATGGGAGGTCTTGCGTGAAATTCGGGAGCATTCGGATATTCCAGTGATTATGCTTACGGCAAGAGGAGAAGAGAAAGACGAACTTCTTGGATTTGAACTTGGAGTTGATGAATATATTTCTAAGCCATTTAGTCCGAAAATTTTGGTCGCAAGGGTAGAAGCAATCTTAAGAAGAACACAGGATAGTGAAGCAGAAAGTATTATAAGTGCAGGAGGAATCGTGATTGATAAATCTGCGCATATAGTAAAAATTGATGATCAAATTATAGAACTTAGTTTTAAAGAGTTTGAGCTTTTAACTTATTTTGTTGAGAATCAGGGGATCGCGCTTTCCAGAGAGAAAATTCTAAATAATGTATGGAATTATGATTATTTTGGGGATGCGAGAACCATTGATACACACGTGAAAAAATTACGTAGCAAATTGGCTGACAAAGGGGAACTTATTAAAACAATCTGGGGAATGGGATACAAGTTTGAGGTGCAGTCATGAAAAAGTCGATTACACAGCAGATGGTAATTGTTTTTGTGGGATTACTTGCATTTGTGTTTGCGATTGTACTTGGCATTAACACCGGATTTTTGGAACGCTATTACATTATGCACAAACAAAGAGATTTGATTACGATTCAGCAAACGCTGAAGGATGCTGTGGAGAAGGAGCAAGATGAGCAGGAAAAGATAGAACGTAAGATAAGCACACTTACAGAAAAACAAAATATTTCCTTGCTTGTAATTGGCAGTGATGGAAATCTTTCGACAGTGGTAGATAATAGCCTAAAGTATCAATCGTTGTATTTCCAATTACTATCCTATGTGCTTGAGGACAATCAAGATAACCGAAAAGTGCTCAAAGTTACAGAGGATTATGTCATTTACCAGACAGAAAAAAAGGATGCCTCCATTCAGTCAGAATATCTTACCATGATGGGGGAACTGCCGGATAGTTCTAGATTTGTTATGCGAACTTCGATTGATTCCATTCGTGAAAATGCAGGACTTGCCAATACATTTCTGATCTACATTGGTGTGGTGGCAAGTATACTAGGAGGAATTCTCGTATGGATATTTGCCAGAAGAATTTCGGATCCAATTAAAGAACTTGCAGAGTTATCCAAAAGAATGACAAAGCTTGATTTCGACGCTAGATATACAAGTGGTGGAGAAAATGAAATAGGAGTTTTAGGAAATAATTTTAATATAATGTCAGAGCATCTGGAGAAAACAATTTCGGAATTAAAATCGGCAAATAATCAGTTGCAAGAGGATATAGAAGAGAAAGAGAAAGTGGAAAAAATGCGAAATGAATTTCTGGGAAATGTTTCTCACGAATTAAAAACGCCGATCGCACTGATTCAAGGTTATGCTGAAGGGTTAAAAGAGGGAATTATAGAGGATGCAGAAAGTAGAGAGTATTACTGTGATGTGATTATAGATGAAGCTTCCAAGATGAATAAAATGGTGAAAAACCTTTTGATTCTAAATCAATTAGAATTTGGAGATGAAGTTCAGGAATACGAAAGATTTGATTTGATAGGACTTGTAAAAGGGGTACTTTCAAGTTGCGAATTGTTGTTCCGTCAAGTAGAGGCAAAGGTTGATTTTATTGCGGATGAAACGGTTTATGTATGGGCAGACGAATTTAAAACAGAACAGGTACTTCGTAATTATATTACCAATGCAATCCATCATGTGGACAATGAGAAGAGAATTGAGATTCGAGTGACATTAAATGGGGAAGTGGCTAGAGTTTCGGTGTTTAACAGTGGAAAGCAGATTCCGGAAGAGGATCTACATAGAGTATGGGATAAATTTTATAAAGTGGATAAAGCACATACACGGATGTATGGTGGAAATGGAATAGGACTTTCCATAGTGAAAGCAATCATGGAATCGTTCCATAGAGAATATGGAGTTAGAAATTTTGATAACGGTGTTCAATTTTGGTTTGAATTGGATGCATGTGTGGCAAAGGAAGATTGTCAAAGAACGGAAGAAAAGAAATAAGAGGAGAAAAAACAATGAGTGGAATTAGTGGTGAGTGGTATGAAGCGTTAAAAGATGAGTTTAAAAAGCCCTATTATCGTCAATTATTTGACACAGTAAATAAGGAGTATCAAACAAATAAAATTTTCCCACCAGCAGAGGATTTGTTTAATGCCTTTCATTATACCCCTCTTAGTCAAGTGAAAGTGGTTATTCTCGGACAGGATCCATATCACAATTACGGTCAGGCACATGGATTATGCTTTTCCGTAAAAAAAGGGGTGGAAGTGCCCCCGTCTTTAGTGAACATCTATAAAGAATTACAAGAGGATTTAGGATGTACCATCCCCTCACATGGATGCCTCACAAAATGGGCGGAACAAGGGGTTCTGATGTTAAATACTGTGTTGACGGTTCGAGCACATCAGGCAAATTCGCATAAAGGAATTGGGTGGGAGCAATTTACCGATGCGGCAATACAGGTGCTAAATCAGCAAAATCGCCCCATTGTATTTATCCTTTGGGGATCCAACGCAAGAAGTAAAAAGCGGATGTTAAATAACCCGCAACATCTGATTTTAGAAGCGCCGCATCCAAGTCCGTTGTCTTCTTATCGAGGATTTTTTGGAAGTAAGCCATTTAGCAAGACTAATCAATTTTTAAAAGAAAATGGATGTACTCCGATTGACTGGCAGATCGAAGAATAGAATATGGATATACTATCGTGTGTTTAAGAGTATAATTTTCAAACATATAACAAATTATTACAATGTTTTCAGTTTAATTAAGGATCAAAAAGAAATTATATTGACAATTATACAATGATAAGTTACACTAAAGGTAATAAATAAACTGTAAATAAATTTATTGGGAGGTCATTGTATGAATACAAAAAAAACCATAAAAATATTATTTGTTTTAAGTATTATTTTGATCGTAGGAGCACCTTTTTTTCCAAATATAATGTATAGCATTATTGAAATGTTGCATTATAATTTTATTGATCACAGACGCATAGAGATTATATCTTGTATGAGAACTTGTGGGGTTATGTTATCTTTATGGGGAATTGCACTATATTTAAAAATGGATAAATGACTATAAAATTAAATCACCTTTAGAATAAGGGGGATTTACAGTGAAAAACTCCAATGCCATAGTGATGATGGTTCTCTACAACACCAAAAAGAAAAGGCGCACAACAACAACAATACAATTAATTAGCAAATAGATTTCATATATTAAACCAGTAGATTCTAGAAGGAGGAGGATTCCAATGGGCATAATTGATCAAAGAAGATATTATATTCTTTGAATTTGAAACGATACTACCCTATTTTATAAATACAACGATGAAATGGAGGGAAACTATGAAAAAGTTTTTATCAGTTATCATGGCAATTGTATCTATTTTTTCATTTTCACAAACAAAAGTTTTTGCCCAAGACGTGTTAGAATCAGAAATAAATGAAATTGACACACTGTCTATAGACAGCCCGAATGTGCAGGTGAGTGATGCAATGACTTTTTCTGAAATGGTCAGTTACTATGCAAGTTCTAAAAATATTTCATATGAAGAAGCATTGACATTTTTTCCAAATCATACTCTCCAAACTTATGCTTCCGTCTATGCGCCGATTAAATATAGAGTGCTGACAGTAAATTTAAATGTAACATCTACATATAGACCTTACCTTGAATTTTATTGCCAAACAAGTGAGAATGGCAACTACTGGGGAATATTGAATGTTTATTCATGCCAACTAGTCAGAGCTTATAAGGGCATTTCTAAACAATTTGAAGGTAATGTAAATTTTTGGCTGAGAAGTGCATATCAAATAGAGTATGCTGTCAATGGAGATTTTTTTGAAAATGGTTCAACTACACACACAGCCGAAACTGGTTTAAATGTTGGGGTTGGCGCAAGTGCAAGTGTTTCATATAGCGTCTCATATGCGTCAGATCACTACAAATATTGTTATGTTCATAATATGGTTGATTTTCAAAAATAACGTAATACTTAGTTTTCTGAATTATAGTATATAAAAATAAGGATAATAAGAATCTCCCACAGAGACTCAAGCATGAAAAATCTTGAGTTCTATGGGAGATTCTTGAGTTTAGGCTTAGAATTGAAAATCGTTTTTAACGATGGTCCATTAACCTTCTTCAATAATTTCAATTTCTAGATAATCAAAATCAATCTCATCAACAAAATTGTCTTGATAAAATCTTGCTTTTGCATGTTTCTTAAACTCGGTAATGGTTGTGTCTAGCCAAATAGGTTTGCTTAGATCAAACTCATAGCAGATTTGGTCCAAGGCACGAAATATCTTATGAGTACGCGTATCGTCAGAATCTTCACAGATGACAGTGTCGCGTAAAAGATGATTATCCTTGATTTCTTTTCCCCATAAACGGAACATAGGAAATCCTCCTTATTGTCAGTGTATACTTAAATTTATTTTAGGTGGAGCGAGCCGGTGTGTGGACGTCGGTTTCCGATTACGTTTTCACTAATCTCCTCTAAAGGAGAAGAAGGAATCTGGCAAGTTCCATCATTAAGGCACGCTTGGATTGCGTTGTTGAGAGAGAGCATCTTATCGTCTAGTTCAGAAACCATATTGGCACACTCCCGCAGATCCTGACTGATATAATCTGGTGCATTTCCCTCAAATTTGTAATAAATTTTGTGCTCGAGACTTGCCCAAAAATCCATAGCAATGGTACGAATCTGAATTTCTACTTTTGTGTCCACTACACTGTCAGATAGATAAATAGGTACAGATACAAGCATATGATAGCTCTTGTATCCACTCTCCTTAGGTTTCTTGATGTAATCCTTGATGGAAAGGACTTTAAGATCTGTTTGGCTTCCAATCATTTCAGCCAATTGATAAATATCTGAAGTAAAAGAACAAATCAGTCGAACACCGGCAATATCATTTACATATTTCACCATGTTTTCAATGGATGTTTCTTTTCCATATCTACGTAGTTTTTTTACGATGCTTTCTGGTGTTTTGATTCTGGTTTTAATATGCTCAATGGGATTATACTGATGGACGTGTTGGAATTCGTCATTGAGAATCTCCAGTCTTGTACCAACTTCTTTTAGTGCAGAATTGTATAGAAAGATAACGGTCTTCCAACTGTCTACGTCTTCATATTTTTCCAATGCTTGTTGTACTGGTTGCTCGTTTTTCAAAATGGCAAACCTCCTCTTGTTTCACTCATTTTAGTATATCATAAAAGAAGATTACTGTCAGTGTATTCACACTTTTTTTATAAATGTAAAGACATATCACCCATACGAATCCACTTATGTTTCCTCATGTATTCAGAAATTCCCAGTGTAACAACAGCAGGAAGGAGAATTTGAAGAAGAAGAATTTTTAACAATACTGTCGTTTCAGACTCGTATGCTGTCATTACTTGCCATGTCATAATTTGACCTACAAGACCAGCGGTTCCCATTCCAGCGCCAGTGGCATTATTTGTCATATGAAACAGCATGGTTCCAACCGGACCTAAGATTGCACTGGATAAAATGGACGGAAGCCAAATGAGAGGTCTTTTTACAATGTTAGGAATCTGGAGCATAGAAGTGCCAATTCCTTGTGCAAAAAGTCCTCCTAATTTATTTTCACGATAGCTTGCAACGGCAAACCCAACCATATTGCAGCAGCAACCAATGGTAGCAGCGCCAGCAGCCAACCCTGATAGATTTAAAATAACAGCAAGAGCCGCCGAGCTTATTGGTAAAGTAAGTGCCATTCCCATAAGAACAGAGACGACAATGCCCATGAGAAATGGCTGTTGGTTAGTTCCCCAATTAATCAAAGAACCTATCCAGTTCATAAAACGGGATAGTGAAGGGCCAAGAAGTAGACCAACACAGGCACCAGAAGCAATGGAAACAATAGGAGTAATTAATATATCAAGTTTCGTTTTCCCAGAGACAAGACTTCCAATTTCTACTGCAATATAGGAGGCAATAAAGGCTCCTAAAGGTTCTCCGGGACCGGAAAGAGAAACAGAAGAAGATAAAAGGAGATCTCCAGAAAGAAGTTTTCCGGCAAATGCACCGATCATACCAACGCTAAGAGAAGAAACAGTTACAAGGGGACTGGCCTTTAATTTACAAGCAACGCCAATACCAATACCGGCGCCAGTTAAGGCGGCGGAAAATTTTCCAATGATAGAAAGTAAATTTCCGATGGTTCCGCCAATCAATAACCCCATTTGTTGTAAAATTGTTCCGATGATCAAAGTGGCAAAAAGTCCCTGTGCCATCCCACCTAAACCATCTATAAAAATACGATTCAATAATTTTTTCATGTATGCCTCCTAGAATCAATTGTATAGTTATTCTTTTGCAATCAACGTTTAATCATGCCTTATCATATCATAAAATAAAATGGAATGAAAATAAAAATATTGACAATTTCCCACAAATGTGATTATATGAACATATGAACAGTTATTCATATATAAAGACAGGAGGATATCATGGAAGAAAAATTTAAGCATGAGCACGAGCATGGTCATGAACATCACGAACATCATGAACATCATCACGAACATACAGAAGTAGAAAGAAAAGAAATCGATCATACCTTTGATCGTGTAGAAAAGCAGGTGTATATTTTAGAAAATTTAGATTGTGCAAATTGTGCAGCTAAAATCGAACGGAAAATACAAGATCTTCCGCAAATTGAGTTTGCAAACCTTATATTTCCAACAAAACAGTTACAAATTGTATCCAATTCGGAAGAGGAATTGCTTCCAATTTTGCAACAGATTTGTGATACAATGGAAGAAGATATTGTAATAAAAAAACGAGAATACAAAAAAGAAGCAACGGGAGTTACACATATATTTCCGCAGTGGAAGAAAGAAGTTTTGTGGATTTTAGCAGGAGTTGTAGTTTGGGTTGGTGCAATTTTTGTAGAGAATATATCCAGAGAAATTTCATTTTTTATATACATTGCAGGTTACCTTATGCTTGGTTTTAAGGTATTAAAAACTGCTGGAAAGAATATGTTAAAAGGACAGGTGTTTGATGAAAACTTTTTAATGGGAATTGCAACGATTGGTGCATTTTTTATTGGAGAGTATACAGAAGCCCTTGGGGTTATGGTTTTTTATCGAATCGGTGAATTATTTGAAAACATTGCGGTAGCAAGAAGTCGCAGTCAGATTATGGAGGCAGTAGATCTTAGACCAGAAGTGGTCAATAAAGTTGTTGGTGAGCAGGTAGAAGAAATTCCGGCAAATGAAGCAAAAGTAGGGGATTTACTTCTTGTGCGTCCAGGAGATCGAATTCCGCTCGATGGTGTGGTTGTAAGTGGAACTACTCGAATTGATACATCAGCAGTTACAGGAGAACCGGTTCCAGTTATGGCAAAAGAGCAAGATCAGGTAATTTCAGGTTGCGTGAACCTCTCCGGTGTTGTTACAATGAAAGTGGAGCAAGAATTAAAAGACTCCATGGTATCTAGAATTCTCGATGCTGTAGAAAATGCTGCAGCAGGTAAACCGAAGATTGATCGATTTATTACGAAGTTTTCAAAAGTGTATACGCCATTTGTTGTGAGTTTGGCACTCGTAGTTGCGATCATTCCATCCCTAATTACAGGGGAATGGAATTACTGGGTGTATACGGCGCTTACATTTTTGGTAATTAGTTGTCCATGTGCATTAGTACTTAGTGTGCCGCTTGCTTTTTTTGCGGGAATTGGTGCTGGTTCGAAGCAAGGAATCTTGTTTAAAGGTGGATCCACGATTGAATCGCTGCAAGAGGTCAAAGCAATTGTAATGGATAAAACTGGAACGGTTACGAAAGGTTGTTTTTCGGTACAAGAAGTAATGGCAGCAGGAAATACAACAAAAGAAGAATTACTTGCATTAGCAGCTAGTTGTGAACAGCATTCCACACATCCAATTGCAGGAAGTATTATGGAAGAGGCAAGACAACAACATCTTGCTATTATGAATCTGACCGATGTGGAAGAAATATCAGGAAAAGGAATTTGCGCAAAATTTGAAAACCATAGGATTTTGTGTGGAAACAAAAAGCTTTTTGAACGATACGGGGTAGAGATTCCGGAACAGCAAAATGAACTGGCAGGTACAGAAGTATTTCTGGCACGAGAAGCTGAATACATAGGCCGGATCGTGATATCAGATGAAATTAAACCAGAAGCAAAAAGTGTGTTTAAACAATTGAAAAAACTTGGTATTTATACAGCGATGCTCACAGGTGATGAAGAGCGAAATGCAAAAGAAGTGGCCAATCATACAGGAATTGATGAGGTGTATGCTAAATTACTTCCAGAAGATAAAGTTTCCAAATTAAGGGAAATTCGGAACAGAAAAGGCAGGGTCATGTTTGTTGGGGATGGAATCAACGATGCACCTGTACTTGCAGGAGCTGATGTTGGAGCAGCGATGGGAAGTGGAGCCGATGCGGCAATTGAAGCAGCTGATGTGGTATTTATGACTTCATCTTTAGATGCAGTTCCACAGTCTCTTAAGATTGCGAAAACAACACGAAATATTGCGAAGCAAAATGTGATTTTTGCATTGGCAATAAAAGCAATGGTTATGCTTCTTGGACTTTTCCATATGGCAAATATGTGGATGGCTGTTTTTGCGGATACAGGAGTTGCAATGATTTGCATTATTAATTCAGTGAGAATATTGTATTTCAAGAGGAATAAAAAGGAAAGCAGGAAAAATTAGATGGAAAAAATGGAAGTTGAACATTGCGATTTTATACACATACATGGTAAGATTGTAGAGGAAGCACGCGCACAAATGCCGGCAGGAGATGATATCAAAGATCTGGCAGATTTTTTTAAAGTGTTTGCAGATGCAACGAGAATAAAAATTCTGAGTGTATTATTACACTCAGAATTGTGTGTATGCGATCTGGCGGGGATTCTTAACATGACACAGTCTGCCATATCTCATCAATTACGAGTGTTAAAACAAATGAAACTTGTAAAAAACAGGAGAGAAGGAAAAACAGTCTTTTATTCTCTTGCGGATGGTCATATCAAGACAATTTTAAGCCAGGGGATGGAACATATAAGAGAATAGAGGAATACAAGATGAAAAATAAAATCAAAAAGATTATGATTTCTACATTCATTGCAGTACTTTTTTTGTCAGGATGTGGAAACAACAATGTTCAACGAGGCCTTAAACATATGGAGGCAAAAGAATATAAAGAAGCAGAGGCGGCTTTTGAACAGTCCATAGAAGAAGGGAAAAATAAAGCGGAAGCATATCGCGGATTAGGAATGGCATGCTTTGAACAAAAAAAATATAAAGAAGCGGCAAAAGCATTCCAAAAGGTAAAAGAAAATGACGGAAAAGAGACGGTTGTTTTACACCAGTTAACGGGAAGCAGTCTTTTAAAAGCTGGACAGTACAAAGAGGCAGCGGAAGAATTTATAAAAGGAATTGATCTTGGTAGGATTTTGATGGAGCAAGAGGAAAAGAAAGGGCAGGATTATTCCGTTAAGGTAAAAGAAATGAGACGCAATCTCATTGTATGTTACGAAAAAATGGGACAATGGGAAGAGGCAAGAAACACCGCAGAGTCATACCTTGAAGACTATCCAGATGATAAAGAGGTAGAAAGAGAAGCTGATTTTTTAGAGACACGCTAGTGGGAGGAAACATGAGCTACAGTTACCAAATTACAGAATATTGTCATCGATTTCTGGAACCATATATTTTGGAGGGAGAGGTGTGCATTGACGCCACAGCGGGGAAGGGAAATGACACAGAATTTCTTCGCCGTCTTGTAGGAGAGAATGGAAAAGTATATGCCTTTGATATTCAAAAAGAGGCCATAGATGCAACGAGAGAACGAATGAAGCAAAATGGATATACCTCCAATGTAGAAGTGATATGTGACAGCCATGAAAGAATGCAATCTTACGTAAAAGAAGAAGTTTCTGCCATCGTATTTAATCTAGGGTATCTTCCGGGAGGGGATCACGCGATTTCGACCACTGGAAAAACAAGTATTCAAGCAATGAAAGCAGGGATGAATTTGTTAAAAAAAGATGGGATCATGAGTGTGTGTATTTATAGCGGAAAAGATTCCGGATATGAAGAAAGAGAAGAGGTTCTTTCTTTTTTAAAATCCTTAGATAGTAAAAAGTGGCTTGTAATCTTGCATCAATACTATAACCGACAAAATGATCCGCCGATGCCTGCCTTTATTGTAAGGTTACGTTAGCGGAAGGAAGGAGAGAGGCCAAGCCTTTTTGATTATGCTATATGAAATGAAAGAACAAGAGGAATCGTTCCTTTTAGTAGGTGTTCAGACCAATGACTACGAGAAGACGGAAGAATCTTTGGATGAACTAGGTGAACTTGTGTCTACAGCAAAGGCTACTGTACGAGGCAGGTTAATCCAAAGAAGGGAAGCGATTCATCCGTCTACGTATGTAGGAAAAGGAAAATTAATTGAATTAAAAGAGCTTCTTTGGGAGACGCAGGCAACAGGAATCGTATGTGACGATGAACTTTCGTCTATACAACTTCGTAATTTAGAACAAGAACTAGATTGCAAAGTGATTGATCGAACCTTATTGATTCTCGATATATTTGCTGCTAGAGCAACGAGTAGTGAAGGGAAAATTCAAGTAGAATTGGCTCAGCTAAAATATAGGGCCTCTCATCTTACGGGAATGGGAAAATCTATGTCTCGTCTTGGAGGCGGGATTGGAACAAGAGGTCCTGGAGAAAAGAAACTGGAAACAGATCGCCGAATGATTCGAGAGAGGATCAGCAAGCTAAAAGCACAATTGCGAGAAGTAGAAAGTCACAGAGAGTTACTTCGGACGCAGCGTACTTCTTCCAGTCTTAAGGTGGCTGCATTGGTGGGGTATACTTCGGCTGGAAAGAGCAGCTTGTTAAATGCACTGACGGGTTCTGATATTTTAGAAGATGCGATGCTTTTTTCGACCTTGGATACCACGACAAGAATGTTAGAATTAGACAAAAAACAACAGATTCTTTTGACGGATACAGTAGGGTTCATTAACAAACTGCCACATAATTTGATTGAAGCTTTTAAAGGAACTTTGGAAGAAGCAAAATACGCAGATATCATTATTCATGTTGTAGATGCATCGAATCCACAGATGGATCACCAAATGCACGTTGTTTATGACACATTACGACAACTTGGAGTGGAAGGCAAGACGGTGGTTACCGTATTTAATAAACAAGATCAATTAAAAGAACGTGGAAATCAAAAAGATTTTCAAGCGGACTATTCCATCTTGATATCTACCAAAACAGGGCAAGGACTAGAAGAATTAAAAGAGCGACTGTTGGCCATCCTAAGAAATGATCAGATATACATTGAAAGATTATATTCTTTTTCGGATGCAGGGAAAATACAGCTTGTTCGAAATAATGGACAATTGCTAGAGGAGGAGTATCTTCCAGAAGGGATTGCAATCAAAGCATATGTAACAAAAGAAATCTACGGAAAATTATAAGTTTTCCGTAGATTTCTTTTGTTAGAGGTAAGGATGTGATGGGGTCATAGGGTAGCTACCTAAAGAAACGAGAAGTTGGATTCCGATTTCGCGGGCTTTTAAAACAGCGTCTTTTACTGCACTTGCTTCCCCGGTAACTGCAACAATGACTTCATTAGAGTGGCTAGTTCCGTGATTTGGTGTCATATATTTTAGAATTTCGACTGGAGAGGATTTTACGGCAAGATCCGCCATTACAAGACCAATTGCCGCAGGCGAACCACAGAAGAAGCCAAATGGTTTTCCAAGCGGTGCGTCAAAAGCTACGTTAAGCGCTTGCCCTGCGTTGGCAGAATAGGTAAACTCCAAGTGTCCGGCTTCACTTATATATAATTCCCCGGCATATTTTTGGGTGTATTCCAAAGCAAGTTCTACAGCACGTCTAACGTCAGAAACATCATTTCCGCCTAGGATGATAAAGTTTCCATGTCCGCCCCATCCTTTCGTGTCTCTGGGAAGTTCAATGGAGAGGACTTCTGTGTTTGTAGATTTTACAGCTTCATCGACTGCGTTAATCTGTCCGGCAGCTCCTGTTCGAGAACTAATTAGACCAAGACTTTTGTAGTTTTTGGGTATCTGCATTTGGGAGAGAAGTTCTGGACTAATTCCAGGAATGACAAGTCCGATGGTGTCTAGAACAGTAGTACCAACAAATTCAGACAGGGTACAGTCGATGGGAATTTTTTCGATATCTTTTACTTTAAACATAAAGGTGCTCCTTTGTAATAATCAATCATAGTATTATATAAAACCGCCGTCTAGACCTAAGATTTGTCCAGTCATATAAGGGTGGTTCTCTGCAAGATCTGTTACGAGATCCGCAACTTCTTCTGGAAGTCCAAAACGACCAGCTGGAACTTCATCCTCTAGCATTTTACGCTCTTCGTCTGAAAAACAAGCATTCATGGCAGTGTCAATGACACCGCACGCAATGGCATTTACTTGAATATTACATGGTGCAAGTTCTTTTGCCAATGCTTTTGTAAGACCATTCAATCCGGCTTTTGAAGCGGAATATGCAACTTCGCAAGAGGCGCCGGTTGTTCCCCACATAGAAGAAATGTTGATAATTTTTCCGGATTTTTTGGAAACCATGTAAGGGATGGCTGCTCGAGAGCAATAAAAGGCGGAAGATAGATTCGTTCCTATAATGGAATCCCAGTCATGATCCGTCATGTCTGTTAAAAGTCCGATATAAGAAATCCCAGCATTGTTGACAAGTACATCAAGTCCTTTGCATTCAGAAGCAATGATATGAAATACGCGTTTTACTTCTTGAGATTGGCTAATATCAGCAAGAATCGAAGTGCAAGAGCCTCCTTGTTCTAAAATCAGTTGCTTTAGTTCCTCTAAAAGATCCTTGGAATGACAACTATTTATAAAAACATGATATCCTAGACGAGCAAAAGAAAGAGCGCATGCCTTGCCAATTCCCCGTGAAGCTCCAGTAATAAGGACCGATTTTTGTCTCATAATAAAACCTCTTTTTATATAGAATTCTAGGGGTATTATATCGCAAAAGCAGAAGAATGTATAGAATAAAATCAAACAGAATATTGAGAAATTTATAGGGCTATGATACTATTTTCATAAGATTGGTAGTGTTCTAGAGTTCCTGAAACGAAGGAGGGAAAAGTACATGGTCAAAAGAGCCTTAGAGTTTGCTACAAAAATGCATGAAGGACAGGTTCGAAAGGGGACAAGACGTCCTTATATTGTACATCCGATTGAGGTGGCAAAAATCGTAGCCAAACTCACAGATGATGAAGAAATTATTAGTGCAGCGCTTCTTCACGATACAATCGAAGATTGCGAAGGGGTGACACAAGACATGTTAAAAAGAATGTTTGGAGCGCGAGTGGCGAAGATTGTTGCAGCAGAAAGTGAAGATAAATCTAAGACGTGGATGGAACGAAAGAGTGCGACCATAGAGCGCGTGAAGACGGCAGAGTACGAGGTGAAATTGGTATGTCTTGCGGATAAAATTTCGAATTTAAGAGACATTGATCGGGATTATCAGCAAGTGGGGGAGAAATTGTGGGAAAAATTTCGGATGAAAGATAGAGAAGTGATTGGATGGTATTACAAGGGGGTTCAAGAATCTTTGAAAGATACATTTGCAGATTATGATTTATTCCGAGAGTACTGTCATCTTGTTGAAAAAATTTTCGGATGATTCCAAAGAAAAAGATACAAAATCGCAGAATCATGTTATACTTATAAATAGTTTGGAAAATGCTCGAAACAAATGATAAAAGGGAGAAATCGGAGGGATAGAATGGGAAAGACAAAAGTAATCTGTTTTACCAATAATAAAGGGGGAAGTGGAAAATCAACCACCTGTTCCAATGTGGGATATGGATTGACGCAATTGGGAAAAAAAGTACTGATGATAGATGGAGATATGCAGTTGAATCTTTCTCTTTCTTTGTTTGATGAAGATCAAGTATTAGGATTTGCCCAGAGTGATAAGAATTTATATGAAGCAATAAAAAAGCAGGATGATTTGACGACATATATTGTACATTCGGCATATGAAGGATTGGATTTGATTCCGTCTTCCACCCTAATGAGTTCCATAGAATATGAATTATTTACCAAGTGGCAAAGAGAGTATATTTTACGAAAATGTTTAGAAACGCTAAAAAATTCAGAAGGATATGATTATATCCTGATCGATGCGCCGCCAACTTTAGGAGGCTGGGTCATGAATATTTTGTGCGCATCAGATTTGGTGATCATTCCAGTAGAGGCTACTCCATGGGGACTGTTTGGACTTGGAAATATGTTTGAGTTTTTGGAAGAAGTAAAGCAGATCGCACCAGAACTTACAATTGGTGGAATTGTGATTACAAAAGTGGATACGAGAAAGAATTATTTCAAGCAGACATTGGAAACATTACAGGAGTTAGAAGGAGTTAAAGTGTACGACACTTACATCCGTGTGGATAGTGGAATTGAATGGTCACAAGATAACAATATGCCGGTTATGGCTTATAAAAAGAATAGTAGAAGTGCAATCGAATATATGGAATTAGCAAAAGAAATTGCACGACAAGGTTAAAAGTACCCCTTACCATTTGGTAAGGGGCTTTTTTGGCGGAATTTATGTAGTTTGAAGGAAACGCAGCAAAGAATCAGTAGAATAATTCAAAATAAGCTCTTCTGGGAAAGTTGCAAGTTTTACAAGTTCCATAGCATATCCGAAGTCTCCAATGTGAGAGGTGCCATGACTATCGCTCGATAAGAGAACCGGATAGTGGAAATGCTTGCAAAGGTTTAAAATCATAAGGTCATTAAATCTTGTGTCACCGCGGTAACCATCAGGACTTAAAGAACTATTGTTGATTTCAAGAAGAACATGATATTCCATAGCGGCTTTTACGATGGCAACATAATCTACGGGAAACTTGACGTCGTCGCAATGCCCGATGATACGAACAAAAGGATTCTTCATTGCTTCCACATATGCGTTTGTATTCTCACAGATCGTGCCAGGTTTTAGAATGGGGCTGTGAATACTCGCGATGACATAATCCAGTTTTTTGAGGACTTCATCGTCAAGATCCAATTTACCAGAAGTGTTTAAAATATTTACTTCTGCACCATACAACATATTCACACCAAGGCGGGTTCGTGGGGCATAAGCTAAATTGCGAAAATAAGAGAGACGTCCACCACCTAAAGTGGCAGGCCCATGGTCTGAGATTCCCAATGTTTTTAAATTCTTGTTAGCTGCTGCCTTGGCCATATCGGTAATGGTAGAAGAAGAACCATGACCGCTAGCGATGGTATGGGTATGAAGATCAAATTCAAAAGAAGACATCAGTTAAGTTCCCCCTTATAGAAGAAATAATAAAGAAAAGAAACTGGCACATTGCAATGTAAGAAAAGTTTCTCATACTTCTACTTGACAGTATGCGTGTTTTTCATAAATTTGTCAATAAAAAATGTAAAACTAAATTTCAATAAAACAACGAAAAACAACATTGTAGATATTGGGATTTGTTGTGAAACTGGATAAAAAATACACAAAAGCTATGGGGAAATGTTGACTTTCGAGGTATTTTAAAGTATAATGATACTAACTGGGTGGAGAGGAGTTTTTACTTCTTCATAAAGTTAAATTTCATATAAATATCTATTATTTATAGAAAGAAAGGAGTGACTTAAACAATGGGATTATATACCTATGACAGTACAGAAATACCAAAATCAAAACGTATTTCTAAGCTTGTTGATGATTTGTATGCAAAGATGCCTGAAATTGAGTCTGCTAGAGCACTACTTATCACAGAGTCCTACAAGCAGACGGAAAATGAGCCTATGGTCATCCGTCGAGCGAAAGCATTTCAGCATATTCTTGAGAATATTCCGATCGTGATTCGAGATCAGGAGTTGATTGTAGGAAGCACTACGATTGCACCGAGAGGATGTCAGACATATCCAGAGTTTTCATATGAGTGGCTCGAAGAGGAGTTTGATACCGTTGAAACCAGAAGTGCAGACCCCTTCTACATTTCAGAAAAGACAAAAGCTGAATTAAAAGAAGCAAACGCATACTGGAAAGGCAGAACAACAAGCGAACTGGCTACGGCGTACATGGAACCAGAAACATTGCTTGCAATGGAACATAATATTTTCACACCAGGAAATTATTTTTACAATGGTGTTGGACATGTCACAGTAAAATATGGAGAAGTGCTGGAAATCGGTTTTTCTGGTATTAAAGAAAAAGCACAGTCCCAGCTAGATTCATTAAGCCTTGCAGATGGAGACTATCAAAAGAAAGCAAGATTTTTAGAGGCGGTTCTTATTAGTTGTGATGCAGCGATTACATATGCAAAGCGTTATGCACGTCTTGCGTTAGAAATGGCACAAGAATGTCAAGATATGACACGTAAGAAGGAGCTTGCATTTATTGCACAGAACTGTGCGAATGTACCAGAAAAAGGAGCTACAAGTTTTTACGAGGCTTGTCAGTCTTTCTGGTTTGTACAGCAACTGCTGCAGATTGAATCAAGTGGTCATTCGATTTCGCCAGGAAGATTTGATCAATATATGTATCCTTACTATAAGAAAGATAGACAGAGCGGTATACTTACAAGAGAGTTTGCACAGGAACTGATGGATTGTATCTGGGTAAAATTAAATGACCTTAATAAGTGCCGTGATGCGGCATCTGCAGAAGGATTTGCAGGATACAGTTTATTCCAGAACTTAATTGCAGGTGGACAAAATGCAGAAGGAATCGATGTTACCAATGATCTTTCCTTTATGAGCATTACTGCATCTATGCATGTGTTCTTGCCACAGCCGTCCCTATCGGTAAGAGTTTGGAATGGATCTCCACATGAGTTCTTAATAAGAGCGGCAGAACTTACACGTACAGGAATTGGACTTCCTGCTTATTACAATGATGAAGTTATTATTCCTTCCCTTGTAAGTCGCGGACTGACACTTCAAGATGCACGGGACTACAACATCATAGGTTGTGTAGAACCACAAAAATCAGGAAAGACAGAAGGATGGCATGACGCAGCATTTTTCAATATGTGTCGTCCACTGGAATTAGTCTTTAGTAATGGTATGGATAAAGGCGTTCGCATCGGACCTGCAACAGGTGATGTGGAAAAGATGGCAACTTTCGAAGAATTCTATGAAGCGTATAAAGAGCAAATGAATTATGCAATTAAACTTCTTGTAAATGCAGACAATGCCATTGACATGGCACATGCAGAACGGTGTCCGCTACCATTTGAATCTTGTATGGTTGATGATTGCATCAAGAGAGGAAAAGCATTGCAGGAAGGTGGCGCTGTTTACAACTTTACAGGTCCGCAAGGATTTGGAGTTGCCAATATGGCAGATGCACTCTATGCAGTAAAGACTCTTGTATACGATGAAAAGAAGATTACCATGAAAGAGTTAAAGACAGCTCTTACCTTGAACTACGGAAAAGGATTACGAGAAGATGATGTACAGGCTCTGACAACGGAAATTGCAAAAGCAATTCAAGCGGCAGGAAAAGAAGTAGGACCAGAGGAAGTTTCTACAATTTTGAAAAGTGTGATCGCGGTGTCACAGGCTCCGGAAATGAAGGAAAGCGGAGAAAAAATCTTAGAATTAATCGATGCTGTTCCTAAATTTGGAAATGACATTCCAGAAGTGGATGCCTTTGCAAGAGACGTTGCATATACCTATACCAAACCACTGGAACAATATAAGAATCCAAGAGGAGGGATTTTCCAGGCTGGACTTTATCCGGTTTCTGCAAATGTGCCTCTTGGTGGACAAACAGGTGCGACACCAGATGGACGTTTGGCACATGCGCCGGTTGCAGATGGAGTGTCTCCATCCGCAGGAAAAGATGTAAATGGTCCAACAGCAGCTGCAAACTCTGTATCAAAATTGGATCATTATATTGCATCAAATGGAACATTGTTTAATCAGAAATTCCATCCATCCGCTTTGAGTGGACGAAAAGGACTTGAAAATTTCGTTGGACTGATTCGTTCCTATTTTGATCAAAAAGGAAGTCATATGCAGTTCAATGTTGTAAGTCGTGAAACATTGATTGATGCGCAGAAACATCCAGAACAGTATAAACATCTTGTTGTACGTGTAGCTGGATATAGTGCATTATTTACCACGCTTTCCAAGTCACTTCAGGACGACATTATCCGAAGGACAGAACAAGGGTTCTAGATATGGAAGCTTACTTAAACACAAAAGGACGCATTTTTGATATTCAAAGATATTCTATACATGATGGTAACGGAATCCGAACAATTGTATTTTTAAAAGGATGCGTTTTAAGATGCCGTTGGTGCTGTAACCCAGAATCTCAAAGGTTTTCTGTTGAGACAATGAAAGTGCAAGGGAAAGATGAGATCATAGGAAGAGATGTTACGGTGGGAGAAGTGATGGAGACCATTGAAAAAGACCGCTCATATTATAGAAGAACGGGAGGAGGCTTGACACTATCTGGTGGAGAGTGCCTCTGTCAACCTGAATTTGCTACCGCATTATTAAGAGCGGCTCATGAGGTGGGGATCAGTACAGCAATTGAAAGCGTGGGAATTGCTGACTATCATGTGATAGAAGGAATTTTACCGTATCTAGACCAATATCTTTTGGATATTAAACATATGAATGCGAACAAACACAAGGAATTTACTGGTCAGTCTAATGGAAAGATTTTGGAAAATGCAAGACGGATTGCAGAATCTGGTATGACAGAACTTAGCATACGAATCCCAGTGATTCCCGGTTTTAATGATCGTGTTGAAGAAATTCGTGATATTGCAAAATTTGTAAGATCACTGGATCACGTGAAACGAATGCATCTATTGCCATATCATAGATTGGGACAAGATAAATACGATGGGCTTGAAAGACAATATCTTATGGGAGATGTTGAACCGCCAACGTTAGAAAAGATGCAAATGTTATTAGAGGTTGCCAAAGAGGCATCCGGAGTAGAATGTCAGATCGGAGGTTGAGAAAATGGAGTTTGAAAGAATGCCGGAGCGTATTGTTCAGGAGCTTGTACCAGGAAAAGAAATTACCATTGCCCATTTGATTGCAAGTCCGGATGAAGTTTTATATGAAAAATTAGGGTTGGACCCTAGAGTAGAACATAGTAAATCTGCCATTGGAGTATTGACGATAAGCCCGGCAGAGACAGCAATCATAGCGGCAGATATTGCAACAAAATCCGCTGGAATCGAGCTTGGATTTGTGGATCGATTCAGTGGCACCTTAATTGTTACAGGTACCATATCAGAAGTAGAAGCTTCCGTAGTTGCAGTTCTTGATTATGTGAAGGACAAAATGGGATTTTCTGTGTGCGAGATTACACGAACCTAAAGACCGTCAGGATATTAAGGATATCCTGATGAGGAGGCAGAAATATGAAGAAGATTGTACTGGTAGGCAGGAGTGAATGTGGAAAAACCACATTGACACAGGCATTAAAAGGGGAGAAAATACAATATCACAAGACCCAATATGTAAATCATTTCGATGTGATCATAGACACGCCAGGAGAGTATGCACAGACAAAAAATCTAGGATACGCACTTGCGCTTTATGCTTATGAAGCAGATGTTGTTGGAATGCTGATGTCTTCCACGGAACCCTATTCTTTATATCCGCCATGTAGTACGGCAATGTGCAATAGAGAAGTAATAGGAATTGTGACCAAAATTCACGATAAGAAGGCAAATGTAGAGCGGGCTGCAAGGTGGTTAAGATTAGCTGGATGCAAGAATATTTTCTATGTGGATTCCAAAAAAGGCGAGGGAATTGCAGAAATTCTTGAATTCCTAAAGGAAGATGGAGATGTTCTCCCGTGGGAAACAGAAAAGCAAGAAAAAACACAGCAAAATACAACAAAAACAACAACAATAAAAGTTGACTGATGTGGGTTTATATGGTAATATCGAAATAGAAACAACATAAAACAAAAATACGATGAAGTTTTTTGTTTTCAATTATCCAAGGAGGAAAAAAGGATGCAAAACGAATACGAAATTAAAAAAGAGATGTGCGAGATAGGAAAAAGAGTTTACAACCGTGGAATGGTTGCAGCGAACGATGGTAACTTCTCAGTAAAACTTAACGATAATGAGTTCTTGTGCACACCAACAGGTGTAAGCAAAGGATTTATGACACCAGAGTACATTTGTAAAGTAGATGCAGAAGGAAATCTTATCCAGGCAAACAAAGGATTTAGACCATCATCTGAAATTAAAATGCATATGCGTGTATACAAAGAAAGACCAGACGTTAATTCTGTTGTTCATGCACATCCACTTTACGCTACAACATTTGCAATTTGTGGAAAACCTCTTACAGAAGCAATTATGCCAGAAGCTGTAATCGCATTAGGTCTTGTACCAGTTGCTAGATATGGAACACCATCTACAATGGAAATTCCAGATGCAGTATCAGAGTACTTACAGCAAGTTGACGCAGTTCTTCTTGAAAATCACGGAGCACTTGCATATTCCGATACACTTCTTAGTGCATACCACAAAATGGAATCCTTAGAGTTCTATGCTCAATTGCTTTACCAGTCACACATGATTGGAACACCACAGCAGTTCACAAAAGAGCAGATGGATAAATTATATGACATCAGAAGAAACATGGGACTTCCAGGAAAACACCCAGCAACAAACAAGGGAGTGGCAAAAGCTACAGCAGCAAACAATACACCAGATGCAGATCTTGTTGCTTCTATCACAAAGAAAGTTATGGAACAATTAGGAATGTAATTTCCATGGGAGACTGCTATGAATGAACAGGAAATTAGAAAGACCGTTTCAGCGGTTTTAAACCAGATGAAAGAAACAGTATCTTCGGTTGGTGAGAAGGAAGTAATGGATCATATGACACTTGCACTTGCAAATCGCCTGATTGAAAAAGTGAAAGAAGAAGCTGCCAGAATGGGAGTTCGTGCGGTAGTTGCTGTTTCTGATCAGTCAGGAAGACCTGTCTCAGTACAATGCATGGATGATGCATTTATAGCGAGCTATGACATTGCATTGAAAAAAACATTTACTTCGGCAAGCCTTAAGATGTCAACTGAGCAACTTAGCCATTTAAGTCAGCCAGGACAGTCCTTATATGGAATTCAGTTTACAAATGACGGCAACATTGTTATTTTTGGCGGTGGAGAGCCGTTAGTAGTAGAAGGAAAAATCGTCGGAGCATTGGGAGTAAGCGGTGGTACGGCAGTAGAAGATACGGCACTTGCAGCTTACGGCAAAAAAGTTTTCGAGGAGGTATTGGCAAATGTCTGTAAATGAACAGATGGTTCAGGAAATCGTTCAAGAAGTAATGGCTAAGATGGCAATTACATCAGATGTATCCAAGAATCACGGCGTATTTAAGGATATGAACGAAGCAATTGAAGCAGCAAAAAAATCACAAAAAATTGTTGCAAGATTGTCTATGGACGTAAGAGAAAAGATTATCTCTAATATTAGAAAGAAAATCATTGAAAATGCTGAGATTCTCGCACGAATGGGTGTAGAAGAAACCGGCATGGGAAATGTAGGACATAAGATTTTAAAACATGTTCTTGTGGCAGAGAAAACTCCGGGAACAGAGGATATTTCAACAACTGCATGGTCTGGAGACAAAGGACTTACATTGATTGAAATGGGACCATTTGGAGTTATTGGTGCGATCACACCATGTACGAATCCAAGTGAGACTGTTCTTTGCAACACAATCGGTATGCTTGCCGGTGGAAATACGGTGGTATTCAATCCACATCCTGCCGCAATTAAAACATCAATCTATGCAGTGAATCTGTTGAACGAAGCTTCCATCGAAGTTGGAGGACCAGATAATATTGCATGTACCGTTGAAAAACCAACACTTGCGACAAGTGATACCATGATGAAACACAAGGATATTCCGTTGATTGCCGCTACAGGTGGTCCGGGAGTTGTGACAGCAGTTCTTTCTTCTGGAAAGAGAGGAATTGGTGCAGGGGCAGGAAATCCGCCAGCACTTGTAGATGAAACTGCAGATCTTCGCAAAGCAGCGGAAGACATTGTGAACGGATGTACATTCGATAACAATCTTCCATGCATTGCAGAAAAAGAGATCGTTGCTGTGGATTCTGTTGTAGACGAACTGATGCACTATATGGTGGCTGATCAAGGATGTTATCTGGCATCAAAAGAAGAGCAAGAAGCATTGATTTCCGTTGTACTTAAAGATGGAAAATTAAATAGAAAATGTGTTGGTAGAGACGCAAAAACATTACTTGGTATGATCGGTGTAACTGTTCCGGATAATATCAGATGTATTACATTTGAGGGACCAAAGGAACATCCATTGATCGCAGAAGAACTTATGATGCCTATTTTAGGAGTTGTAAGAGCAAAAGATTTTGATGATGCGGTGGAACAGGCTGTATGGCTTGAGCATGGAAATAGACATTCTGCTCATATCCATTCAAAAAATGTAGACAACATCACAAAATATGCAAGAGCAATAGATACCGCAATTCTTGTTAAAAACGGACCATCTTATGCAGCACTTGGATTTGGCGGCGAAGGATTTTGCACCTTTACAATTGCCAGCAGAACCGGTGAGGGACTTACAAGTGCAAGCACATTCACAAAGAGAAGACGTTGCGTAATGACAGAGAGTTTGTCTATTCGCTAAAACAGGAGGATATAAAATGGAAATGAATTCTGCAAGTGTAGAAGCTGTTGTAAAACAGGTACTTGAAAGCATGTTAGACAAAAACAACGCTTCTGCAACAAATAAATCAAACGGTGCGATTCCAGAAAAAGCACATGTAGCTATGTTAACAGGATTAAAGAAATTCGAAGTTAAAGAATTCCCAATGCCAGAAGTTGGTGATGGAGATATCCTTGTAAAAGTAGAAGGATGTGGAGTTTGTGGAACAGACGCACATGAATACAAAAATGATCCATTCGGATTAATTCCAGTAGCACTTGGTCATGAAGGAACTGGTGAGATCGTAAAAATGGGTAAAAATGTGAAGGTTGACAGTGCCGGAAAAGCGCTTAAAGTTGGCGATAAAGTTGTAACCTGTATGATCTTTAAAGACAATCCGGATATCACTATGTTCGACCTCAACAAACAGAACGTTGGCGGAGCAGATGTATATGGACTTCTTCCAGATGATGAAATTCATCTAAATGGATGGTTCTCTGATTATATTCTTGTTCGTGAGGGATCTACCGTTTTCAATGTAAGTGATCTTGATTTAAAATCTAGAATATTAATTGAGCCATGTGCAGTTTTAATCCATGCGGTTGAAAGAGCAAAAACAACAGGAATTTTAAGATTTAACAGCAGAGTTGTTGTTCAAGGTTGTGGACCGATCGGATTAATTTGTATCGCAGTACTTCGTACAATGGGAATTGAAAATATCGTTGCAGTAGACGGTGATGAAAATAGACTTGCATTTGCAAAGAAGCTTGGAGCTGAAAGATCTGTTAACTTTACACAGTTCAACGGAATTGAAGCACTTACACAGGGTGTAAAAGATGCATTCGATGGATACGAGGCAGACTTTGCATTCCAGTGTACAGGTTCCCCAGTTGCTCATGCAAACATCTATAAATTCATCAGAAATGGTGGAGGACTTTGTGAACTTGGATTCTTCATCAATGGTGGAGATGCGAAGATTAACCCACACTTTGACCTTTGTTCAAAAGAAATCACACTTGTTGGATCATGGGTATATACACTTAGGGATTATGCAACAACATTTGATTTCCTTAAGAGAGCAAAAGCAATTGGTCTTCCAATTGACGAACTGATCACACATGAGTTCCCACTTGAGCAGATTAATGATGCGCTTGAGACAAACTTGAAGATGGAAGGGCTTAAGATCGCAATTGTAAACAAATAAAACATTAGCCGTATAAAAGGGCGAGATGGAGAAAAGTGTTATGAAAGAAGCAGTAGGCATGTTGGAGGTCTTCGGTCTTGCTACGGCGTTTGCAGCAGCCGATGCAGGCTGTAAGGCAGGCAACGTAACACTGGAAGACTTTGACAAAAATAAACCGGCAAACGCCGATGATTTACCAGTACCTCTGATCGTAATGGTGAAGTTCCGCGGAAGCGTAGCGGATGTAGAAGCAGCTATGGATGCAGCCAGAAGAAGAGCCAATGAGCTTGCGGGTGTAGTTAACGAATATAGCATTGCAAGACCAACAGAGGATACAGAAAAAATGCTGAAAATCAGCGCTTTCGATAAAAAATAGTAAAAGAATAAAAAATAAATGGTAGAAAAGTTTAGGAGGAAATAAATTATGGCACAGCAGGCATTAGGAATGGTAGAAACAAGAGGACTTACAGCAGCAATCGAAGCTGCAGATGCAATGACAAAAGCAGCAGAAGTTACATTAGTAGGAACAGAGAAAATTGGTTCTGGTCTTGTAACAGTAATGGTTCGTGGAGACGTTGGAGCTGTAAAAGCAGCAGTTGAAACAGGAGCTGATGCAGCAGGAAGACTTGGAGAATTAGTAGCAACACATGTAATTCCAAGACCACACAACGATGTAGAAAAAATTCTTCCTACAGTATAGGAAAGAAAGATGACTGCGTATCTTCCCAGAGAAGAAGTCGGTCGAAGGAAAAGGTAAAGGAGCAGTCTCATGGGACAAGCATATGGTTTTTTTGAGATTCCAAGTGTAACAGCTGGCATTGTAGCCGTTGATATTATGTGTAAAACGGCCGATGTACAGATGGTTACGTGGGAGAAAAAATTAGGTGGAAGGCTTGTTACGATTATTATTCGTGGAGATGTTTCGGCTGTTACCCAGGCGATAGAAGCAGCGGCAGAAAATGGGATTAAAAAACCAGTTGCACATGTGGTAATAGCCAGTCCCCATGAAGAAATTATTAAGCTTGTAAATAAGAGTGTAAACCGTGTAAGTTAGGAGGCAGTGAAATGGCAGAAGATAAAAAAACAGTAGATGGAAATGAAGCCCCAGACTCTGTAAAATCCTCTGGGGAAGCAAAAAAAAGCACTGCTAGAAGGAGTACATCAAAAAAAACTAACAGCACTGCAAAAGCTTCATCCACTAAAAAAACAACAACTGCTAAGTCGCCAGCAAGGACCGTTCAAAGGGTGAAAAAAGCGGCTCAGCAAGTAGAGAAGGTTGAAGAGGTTATTCAATATAAGGAGGAAAAAAGAATGTCACAGGAAGCATTAGGAATGGTAGAAACAAGAGGTCTTGTTGCATCAGTTGAAGCGGCAGATACAATGCTTAAAGCAGCAAATGTTGTTTTAGTAGGAACAGAAAAAATTGGTTCTGGTCTTGTAACAGTAATGGTTCGTGGAGATGTTGGAGCTGTGAAGTCTGCAGTGGAATCTGGAGCAGAAGCAGCAGGAAGACTTGGAGAATTAGTAGCAACACACGTAATTCCAAGACCACACACAGATGTAGAGAAGATTCTTCCGGCAATAAAATAAAGAATAAGCCTATGGGACGGTGAATGACTTTTTCGGAAAGCCATTCCTGTATTCGAAAACGAGGAGAATTATTATGGACAATAATATTGCATTAATTACCAAATTGGTATTAGAAGCAGTTGAAAAGCAAAAAAGTTCAGAGGAAGGATCCGGATATATGGTTCCGATCGGTGTTTCAGCAAGGCACGTTCATTTGACACAAGAGCATGTTGAAGTATTGTTTGGAACAGGTTATCAGCTGACAAAGAAAAAAGAGTTAATGGGTGGTCAGTTCGCATCGAATGAAGTGGTTACCCTTGTTGGAGTGAAACTAAGAGCCATTGAAAATGTTCGAATTTTAGGACCTGTAAGAAGCAAATCACAGGTTGAAATTTCAGCAACAGATTCGATTAAACTTGGTGTAAAAGCCCCAATTAGAGAATCAGGTAATGTGGAAGGGTCTTCCCCAATTGCAATTGTAGGACCTAAGGGAGCGTTGTACCTAAATGAAGGGTGTATTATTGCAAAAAGACATATCCATATGTCACCTGCAGATGCAAATGAAGCAGGTGTAAAAGATGGACAGATTGTGTCTGTGAAGGCAGATAATGAAAGAGGAACAATTTTTAATCATGTGCAAGTACGTGTAGATGATAGTTTTACTCTTGAAATGCATATTGATACAGATGAGGCTAATGCAGCTAGAATTGCAACAGGCGACACAGTCAGAATAATAAAATAAGATTGAAAAGGAAACTGACACACCGATATTTGCATCTGAAATATTGGTGTGTCAGTAAGCCATATAATAGGAAAAATCGCAACAGGAGGGTGTAATGCTCATAGGAAAAGTAAAAGGAAGTGTTGTTTCAACACGCAAATGTGAAAATTTAGTCGGCAACAAATTTATGATTGTGGATGTTTTGGAACACATGCAAGCTGGCGCAAAACAACTCATTGCGATTGATAAAATTGGTGCAGGTATTGGAGATTTTGTTTTAGTCGCACAAGGGAGTGCAGCCAGAATTGGATCTGGCATGCCAGACACACCGGTAGATGCAGCGATTGTTGGAATCATTGATGACGGAACAGGACTGGAGTAGTGGTGTCATGGAAAGAAACGAATTGCGCAGCATATTGCAGAACAGTGGTGTGATTTGTACAGGAGGCGTAAACCTTTCGGCAGCCTCTAAGTTAGAAGAGCAGACGAAAACCATCATTTTAAATTGTGCGCAGTATGAGCCATTATTAAAAGTTCAGACACAGTTGTTAAATGGATATGCCCAAGAAATACTAAGAACGTTTTCTTTGATAGGGGCTACAATAAAAGCAGAACAAGTGATTGTTGCAATGGATGAAAAAGACAAAGATACTATAGAAATTGTGGAATCCATAGCGAGAGATTATCCCAATATTACGCTGAGATTGTTTGACGGATGTTATCCGGCAGGCGATGAAGTGATTTTGGTGTATGAAATAACCGGACAGGTAGTAGGACCAAACGAAAAGGTTTCAGATTTGGGGATATCTGTATTCAATGTTGAGACAATTTATAACGCATATCAGGCAATTTGTCTTCAAAAACCAGTATCAGAGAAAATTGTATCGGTACGAGGTGAAGTAAAACATCCAATGACAATAAAAGTACCACTTGGAACACGGGTTGAAGACGTGATTAACTATGTTGGAGGTTCGACATGTGAAAAACCAACCTATATTATGGGTGGACCAATGTGGGGAAGCATTGGAAATTGTGTTTCAACAATTACAAAATCGACAGATGCCGTACTGGTTTTACCAGAAGAGCATTGTGTTGTTCAGAAAAAGAAGGGAAAAACTTCAAATGAGTTAAAGCGTGCGGCTACAAGTTGTTGTCAATGCATGAGATGTACAGATTTATGTCCAAGAAATCTCTTAGGATATCCAATCGAACCACATGCATTTATACGCGCTGCTTCCTATCAAGATTTTCATAACACGGATACATTTATAAATACCATGTTTTGTTCTACTTGTGGATTGTGTGAGATGTATGCCTGTATTCAGGAGTTATCACCAAGAACATTAATTTCTGAATATAAAGCAGGATTACTGGCAAATGGAATAGAAAAACCAGAAGTAGAAAAAAAAGAAATTGATAAAGATAGAGAATATCGAAAAATTTCAATGGAACGACTTACAGGAAGACTGGATTTGCTAAAATATGATCTAGGCGAAACAATTAGTCAAGAGACAATTCCGACAAAAAAAGTGAAGATCATGCTGAAACAACAAAGTGGAAGCGCAGTACATGTTGTTGTAAGAGATGGAGATATTGTAAAAAAAGGTCAAGTAATTGCAACAACAGGGGATGCAACAGGTGTGTATCTACATGCAAGTATTTGTGGCGTTGTATGTGAAACAAATGAGAAATTTATTATAATAGAAACTTTAGGAGGACGTGCAGATTATGAGTAAGGCAATTGGAATGGTAGAATACAAAACCGTTTCAGCAGGTGTTGTTGCTGCGGATGCAATGGTGAAGGCTGCGGATGTTGAAATACTACAGGCGAAAACTGTATGTCCGGGTAAATATATTGCTGTCATTGCGGGAGATCTCTCAGCAGTGCGTGCAGCGGTAGAAACCGCAAAAACTATGCACGGAAAAAGATTTATCAATAGTTTTGTACTAGGAAATCCGCATGAGTCTATTTTTCCGGCTATACGCGGTGCGTCAAAAGTTGAAAAAATTGCTGCCCTTGGCATCATAGAAACCTTTGATGCATCCTCCATCATTGTTGCAGCAGACGAGGCGGCTAAAACAGCAGTCGTAGATTTGCTTGAACTTCGTATAGCAAATGGAATGAGTGGAAAATCATATCTAATGCTTACGGGGGATGTTTCCGCAGTGGAGGCAGCGATAGAAAGAGCTACAATGGCAGTGGCAGACAGTGGAACATATTTGGATTCATCTGTGATCGCACATCCGGACGAGCAAATACAGGCGACAATATTATAGCACATCTATATTTTTGATAAACTGGGAGGCTTTTGGATGCTTGCAATAGAACGACGAAACGAAATCCTAGAAAAACTGCAGGCAGAACGCCGTGTGGTTGTAAGTGAACTAAGTCAGTTTTATGATGTTTCGGAAGAAACGATTCGAAGAGATTTAGAAAAACTGGTAAATGATGGATTTGCAATTAAAAGTTATGGCGGAGCAGTGATCAATGAAAACTTAAATATTGATCTCCCCTTTAATGTTAGAAAAAATCATAACGTGATTGGAAAACAGCGAATCGCTGAATTAATTTGTGACAGAATTAAAGATGGCGAAAGTATTATGTTGGATGCAAGTTCAACTGCTGTATATGTATCTAAGGCATTGAAAGGGAAAAAGAATCTAACATTGATCACAAATTCCGTTGAAATTATAATCGAGCTAATTGATGTGCCCGATTGGAAAGTGTTATCCACAGGGGGAGCTTCAAGAGAGGGAACCCTTGCACTTGTAGGTCCACAGACAGACAAGATGCTGAAAGATTATCACGTAGATAAAGCAATCATATCCTGCAAAGGGATTGATTTGAAAGCTGGAATTACGGATTCAGATGAAATACTTGCGAACAATAAAAGAACAATGCTAGAAGCTGCAAAGGAGAAAATTCTTGTGGTAGATAGTACAAAGTTTGAGAAAATCGCATTTACTTCCATTGGAAAATTGGGAGATATTACATGTATTGTTACAGATAAAAAACCTGCACTAAAATGGCAGCAGGTACTAGTAGAAAAGGGGATAGAATGTATTTATCCTGAGTAGAGAGGGCACTATGAAGAGCTTTGAAATTAAAACCAAAATCTATTTTGGAGACCAGGCGCTTGATCGTTTGGCAGATATTCCATACAAAAAAGTATTGATCATTACAGATCCTTTTATGGCAGAATGTGAAAGTTTTCATTTGATTTTGGATCCATTGATCAAAGGAAATATTGATTACGAAATTTTTAAAGATGTTCAACCAGATCCACCGATTGGAAAAATCAGTCAAGGTGTTAAAAAAATGCTGGAGTGTAAACCAGAAGCAATCATTGCAGTAGGGGGTGGATCAGCGATTGATTCGTCAAAGTCCATTCGTGAATTTGCACTTCGCATTGATCCTTACGCAGAGGTGGGCTTGATTGCAATTCCAACAACAAGTGGTACTGGATCAGAGGTTACTTCTTTTGCGGTTGTATCAGATCCGGAAGAACAAAAGAAATATCCGCTTGTTTCAAAGGAACTGACACCAGATGAAGCAATCCTTGATGCGGAACTTGTAAAAAGCGTTCCTCCTGCAATTACAGCAGACACAGGGATGGATGTATTTACACATGCGTTGGAAGCTTGTGTTAGTACAAACCGAAATGATTTTTCTACTGCATTGGCAGAAAAAGCAATTGAAATTTGTGGGGTATTTTTACTTCGTGCTTATTTGGATGGTAGTGACACACATGCAAGACAGAAAATGCATTCTGCATCTTGCCTTGCAGGAATTGCATTTAACTCTGCATCCCTTGGAATCAACCACAGTATGGCGCATCAGCTTGGAGCGATGTTCCACATTCCGCACGGACGCGCAAACGCAATGTTGTTGCCACATATTATTGAATTTAACAGTGATATCAACAAACACAGCAAAAGTCGTGCAGAATACCTTCCGGCAGTGAAAAGATACGCTACAGTAGCTAGGATCTTAGGATTAAGTAGTTACAATGAAATCATGACAGTTCGTTCTCTTGTAAACTGGGTACAATTTATGTTGAAAGAAATGGATATTCCACTTTCTATTTCACAAATGGGAAATGTTACAGAGAAAGAATATTTTGATGTGATTGATCGTATGGCAGATGCAGCCCTTGCAGATGCTTGTACGCCGACAAATCCACGTGTACCAACCAAAGATGACATTATTCAAATATATAAGAATCTTTGGTAAAAGAATAGAAAATAAAGGATCAGCCCATCTGGGAAAATTTACTTTCCAGTATGGGCTGATTGTTGTATAATAAAAGATATATCTTTTGTCGGGAGGATAAAACATTGTATAAAGTACTGCTAGTTGATGATGAAATTCTTGTGCGAGAAGCAATTAGTGAAAATATTAAATGGGGAGAGCTAGGATTTGAACTTGCAAGCGTGTGTGAGAACGGTAAGGACGCGATGGACTATCTGAAAGAGAATCCGGTAGATGTAGTATTGACGGATATTTGTATGCCATATGCAGATGGAATGGATCTTAGTAAATATGTATACAATCATTGTCCACAAACATCAGTGATCATTTTCAGTGGGTATAGTGATTTTGAATATGCAAAGCAAGCAATTCAATACAAGGTGGCGGAGTATATTTTAAAACCGGTGACAGCAAGAGAATTATCGGAAGTGCTTTTAAAGATGAAAGAAAAACTAAATGTTGAGCGCAAAGAAGAACAAAAGTACGATAAATTTAAAAAAGCTTATTATAGCTATACAAAAAACGAATCCTTGATTATATCAAAAACATTATCACGTCTAGTAAAGGGAACACAACAAATAGAAAAAAGTTTAGATGAACTTTCTGAATTAAATGTGTCGATTGAAGGAGATTGGTATCGGGTAGTCGCTGTGGATATTGATGTATATTCTGATTTGTATGAAATTGACGATGACCTAAAAAAAGAAAGTGCCCTTATGTCCTTTGTTGTTGAAAACATATCTAATGAAATTATGAAAAATCATTCTGCAGGTCTTGCGTATAGAGATTCTGATAATCGCGTGTGCATGTTGTTTTCTGTAAGCAAAGCTAGAAAATTGAGAGCAGAGGCTTTGCAAATATGCAAGGAAATACAAGAAACGGTTTATGAAACGATGAAACTTAGTATTTCTATTGGGATAGGGAAAATTGTATCATCCTTAGAAGACTTGTCAAAGTCATATCAGTCTGCAGTTGAACTTTTAACATACAGATACACAAAAGGATGTGGTGTGTTATTAGATGGTGAAGTGGAAATAGCGGCGGGAAATTCCACGATACTTGAAAAAGAGTTTAAAAAGATTGCAGAATCCTTAAAAGAACAAGATGAAGCAAAATTAGAGGATGCACTTTCTTGCGTGGAACGGTGGATGGTTGAAGGATATAATTCAAGAAACGTAGTGGTAGCATATCTTCATCAGGCACTTCGAATTGTTTCTGATGCAGTGAGGGAAGTAGATGATCAGTATCAGTTAAAAGAAGAGTCGTTGTCAGCAATCACCAATGCAAAGCGATTTGACGAAGCGATGAATTTTTTTAAAGAGCATTGCAAACAAGCAATGAAAATTATAAGTGGAGCTGGTAAAACAACAAGCCAACAGCAAGCAGAATTAGCAATGGAGTACATAGAAGATAATTATGGAGATCCTAACCTAAACTTGAATCAAATATGTGAGTATCTAAATATAAGCACAAGCAGATTCAGTAGTATTTTTAAAGAGGCAACCGGAAAAACGTTTGTTGAAGTGTTGACATCGGTAAGAATGGAGCGTGCAAAGTCTCTTCTTAGGAAAACAAGTTTGAAAAACTATGAAATTGCAGAAAAAGTAGGGTTTAGCGATCCCCATTACTTTAGTATTGCGTTCAAAAAAATGACAGGAAAAACACCGAAAGAATATGCAAGGAATATAGAATGATGAAACAATGTAAGAAAAAGCAGACACTATTTGGTCGATTTAAAACCATACAAAGTACAATGATGGTTTCTTTTACAGTTCTTATGGTGATTGCAGTTGTTACATTCATGGTGATTGCTGTTCACTACACAAATAATTCGATATATGAAAATTCTGTCAATTACACGACACAGATTGTTCAGCAAGTGAATTATGATATTGATTCTTACATGGAATTTTTAGAAAATATTTCCTATATCGTTTCAAGAAGTGGGGATGTATCAAATTACCTTTTTAATGAAAAGCAAAGTGAACAAGAAAAAGAACGAGAAAGAGATCGGATTATTGCTCAATTTCAAACCATCATGGATAGTAGAAGTGATATCTACAACATTGCGGCTGTAGCTGAGAATGGACGGAGTATTTTAAATGATGGACAGGCTCGGTTTACAGAATACATAGATATATACGAAGAAAGCTGGTATAAACAGGCAATGGAAAAAAAAGGAGGAATGTCAATTTCCTCTTCTCATGTTCAAAATGCGATTGAAGACAGTTACAAATGGGTAATTACATTAAGTAAAGCACTCGTAAACTACAACACAGGAGAAAATGAAGGCGTGTTCTTTGTGGATTTGAATTACCGATCCATCAGTGAACTATGTAGCAATAATAAGATTGGAAATAAAGGTTACATCTTTATATTAGATGAAGAAGGAAAGATTGTATATCATCCAAAACAGCAATTATTATATGGCGGCTTGATCCATGAAAATATATCGGAAATTATGCTGAGCAAAGAGGACTACTTCGTTTCCGGTGAAAATTTATATACGTTATCAAAATCATACAAAACAGGTTGGACAGTTGTAGGTGTGGTGAATACAGAGGAACTTTTTAAAAATAACAAAAAGGCAGAATCTATGTATTTGATTGTTTCGATTGTTCTATTAACGGGAGTTCTACTTATTTCGAGCGTTATTTCCAAAGAAATTACAAAACCGATTCGACAGTTAAGAGATTCCATGAGTATGGTGGAAGAAGGAGAATTTGAAAAAGCAAATGTATCTATTACAACGCAAAATGAGATCGGTAGTCTTGCTAATTCATTTAACGTAATGACAGAGAAAATTCATACATTGATGGAGCAAAATATGTATGAACAAAGGCAAAAGAGAAAGAATGAGATGAAAGCGCTTCAGGCTCAGATTAATCCTCATTTTCTATATAACACATTGGATTCTATTATTTGGATGTCAGAAGCAGGGAGAAATGACGAAGTTGTCTTAATGACATCTGCCTTGGCAAGATTACTTCGTCAAAGTATTAGCAACGACAGAGAGCAAGTTACGATAGCAGAAGAAGTGGATTACGTGAAAAGTTATCTCACCATTCAAAAAATGAGATATAAAGATAAACTCGAATATTCCATTCACGTTTCACCAGAAATCAGTAAAGTGAAAATTATTAAATTTGCATTACAACCGCTGGTAGAAAATGCAATTTACCACGGGTTAAAGTATAAGGAAACAAGAGGGAATCTTATAATCAGAGGATATAAGGAAGGAGAAAAAGCTTATATTATAATAGAAGATGATGGAGCCGGGATTCCGGCGGAAATAAAAGCGCATATTTTTGAAGAAAGAAAAAAAGAAAAAGGAAGAAAAGGGGTAGGCGCTCCAAATGTACAAAAACGTCTTCAACTTTATTATGGCCCAGAATATGGTCTTACCTATCAAGACAGGGAAGGAGGAGGAACAGTGGTAGTGGTAACAGTTCCACTGACAAGTAGACCGGATGATGAACGATAAAATCAAAAAGAGAGTGATGACATTATCACTAGGAATCCTGGCGTGTATGCTTGCAATCTATGCTGCAAAAGGGGTGCAAGACCCAGAAGAAGTCCGAAAACAAGTGATATTCATACCCAAAACACTGGATAAGACAAATGGATTTTGGACATCATTGATTGAAGGAGCAAAGCTTGGCGCAGAAGAATTCAATATGGATTTAGAAGTTGTTGGAGGACTTTCAGAAGAAGAAGTAGAAGAGCAGATTGCTTATATAAAAGAGAGTATTGAAAAAAAACCCGATGTACTTCTTGTTGCTCCATGTAGTTATTCTGAAACATCGGACATACTAAAAGAAGCGGTAGATCAAGGAATCCACCTTGTTTTGATTGATTCCGTCATAGAAGAAGACATATCTACTGCAATTGTTGCAACAGATAATTATGCGGCAGGGAAAGAATTGGGAAATTATGCAAATTCCTTGTTAGAAGATGGGAAAGAAGTTGGAATCATAGCGCATGTAAAAGGGACGTCTACAGCAATTGAGCGAGAAGCGGGGATACGAAAAGGATTAGAAGATAAGTCTAATAAGGTCAAAGAAACGGTGTTTTGTGGTTCCTCCTATGAAAAAGCATATGAACAGGCAAAAAAAATGATTGAACAAAATCCAAAGTTGGGGATGATCATAGGAACCAATGAATATGCATCTGTAGGAGCTGCGCGAGCAGTAAAAGAATTGAAAATGTCAAATAAAATAAAAGTAGTTGGGTTTGATAATTCTATAGAAGAAATTAAACTGTTAGAAGAAGGGGTTTTTCAGGGGATCGTGATACAGAAACCATTTAACATGGGATATTTAGGAATAAAACAAGCCAATCACATTGTAGAGGGAAAAGCAATCAAGAAAAACACGGATTCCGGATGTAAATTAATCACAGAAGAAAATCTATACGAAGAAGAAAATCAAAAATTACTCTATCCTTTTATTGGTCAAGAATAAAGCATACGTGTAAAAAGGTTAAAAATTTACAAGAGTGTAAATTTTTAACCTTTTTTAGTAAGATATTCGATTACATAAATTACAATAAATCGCTATACTATTATCTATAGTGATGCTTAGTCATTCTCTGGTGAAGATACAGAGGGGCTTAGATAAGAGCATAAGATGGCGTTAATGTTTTTGGTGCTGACGGAACTTAGGATGATATTTCCTTCCTTTCGATACCAGACATTTCCGCTATTCGTGTTGTTGCCACTTTGGTATCCACTTTCGCCATATTCGTCAGTAAGATTTTTTAAAAGTTCCTTGTATACTTTATCAAGATCTTCCGGTGATTTGGCTGTGTATTCCCAAGAGATACAGGCAAGTTTTTCTTTGTCGTCATACATATATTTAATGGACCCATCGTGATTTAGATAGCTTCCATCGTACGCGTAAGTTGTTCCGTTATATACGGAATCGTAAGAATTTGTTTCTTTACCTTCCGAAGCGATCATTTCGTCGTAAGTAGTGTCCCAAGTTAGTTTTGAAAAAGGGGCTGGCGCCGAATCGGTTTTTTTACCACAGGCTGTAACTACAAGCGACATGAAAACGGTGAGTAAGATGATACTTAATATAGAACGATGTTGTTTCATATTGTCCTCCTTAAAAAAATAATTTGTCGTAAAATTTATGACTGAACAACGATATTATATAAAGTTTGGTCGAAAAAAGCAAGTTATTGTTAAAAAGGTAGAGAGTGAAAATAAAAGATAGACATCATAGAGCAGATTGCTATGATGACTTGCAAATCATGAACGAAAAATGATATAATGGAAAACAAATAAAGGAGGGGGTTACATGGAAACATGTAGAAAAGTCCCAAGAGGGACGGCAGGTGCAGGATAGACTGTACAGCCGGAGAAAAATATTACGAAAGTCAGTATGGCTGAAGAAGTAGGAGGAAAAAAAGTGGGAAAGATTAAAGAAAATCCTTTTGTAAAAAAGGTGGGGTTTAACAGAATCGTGTTATTCTTCGTATTACTTCTCCTGTATGGTTTCTTCTGTGTTATGACAGGTGGAAATTTCCTTGGAGTAGGTAGAATCTTAAGTGCTCTTAATTATGCATATTTTCTTGGATTCTTATCATTGGGTGTTACTTTTGTAATTGCAACAGGCGGAATTGATTTCTCTATCGGACCAGTTATGTTCTGCTGTGCACTTATTTCAGGTTACAGCCTCGTATCACATGGTATTTCAATGCCAGTAGCGATTATCATCAGTATCCTTGTAGGATTTGCTTTTGGATTATTCAATGGTTATTTAGTAGCTTACTGGACAGTGCCATCATTCATTACTTCAATGGCAAGTATGAATATTGCAAAAGGTCTTGCATCTGTATTTACAAAAACACAGTCTGTCAACTGGCCACAAGCATCAGCAGAAGGTGGTTGGTATAGAATGATCATCAAAGTTGGTGATATTCCGGTAGGACTTTTCATTTTCCTTGCTGTAGCAGTGATTTGTGCGATTATCTTAAACAAAACGAAGATCGGACGTTACATCCTATGTCTTGGAAGCAATAAAGAAGCAGTTAGACTCTCAGGTGTTGATGTGAAAAAATGGGAAATGTTAGCATACATCATCTGTGGAACATTAGTTGGTATTGGAGCACTCTTCTATGTAGCAGCATATACAACTGTTCAGCCAGGTTATGGAGATCAGTATAACAACGAAGCAATTGCCGGATGTGTAATGGGTGGAACTTCCATGGCAGGTGGTCTTGCTTCCATTAGCGGAACAGTAATGGGTGTATTTGTCATCGCTTTACTTCAGGAAGGAATTCTGGCTCTTGGACTTGACAAAAACTATCAGCTTATCGTAACAGGTATTATTGTTATTGTTGCAGTATTTGGTGATGTTTTATCAAGACGTAGAAAGAACTAATTGCAGTTTATCGTACAACTGCTATCACAGTGAAGAATTAGAAAGGCAAGGGTAATAGAATGGGCGAAGTTATATTAACGATGAAAGATATAGACAAGTCTTTCCCTGGTGTACACGCATTGGATCATGTAGATCTGGAAATCAGAAAAGGTGAAGTCCTTGCACTTATGGGAGAGAATGGTGCCGGTAAATCAACACTTATGAAAGTACTTACAGGTATTTACACAAAAGATTCTGGTACAATTACATATGAAGGAAAAGAAGTAGAGTTCCATAATACAAAGGAAGCACAAGATGCAGGTATCGTAATTGTGCATCAGGAACTTAACATGTTGGGACATCTTACAGTTGCACAGAACATCTTTATCGGACGAGAATTCAAAAAAGGAATCCGTATTGATGATGCAAAAATGAACGAAGAAGCAGCAAAGTTGTTCAAGAGAATGAATATTGATATCGATCCAAAAGAAACGATGTCACATCTTACAGTAGGTCGTCAGCAGATGTGTGAGATTGCAAAAGCAATTTCTCATGAGGCTAAAGTTATCATCTTTGATGAACCATCTGCAGCGCTTACAGAAACAGAAATTGAAGAATTATTCAAAATTATCAATGATTTAAGAAGCAAAGGAATTGGGATTGTTTATATCTCACACCGTATGGATGAAATTAAGAAAATCACAGACCGTGTTACAGTCATGAGAGATGGTACATATGTTGGAACATTGATTACAAAAGATAGTACAAAAGATGATATCATTAATATGATGGTTGGTCGTGTTATTTATGAAGATCCAAAGACACATAGTACTGTTCCGAAGGATGCGCCGGTGGTTCTGAAAGTAGATCACTTAAATGCAGGTAAGATGGTTCAGGATGTAAGCTTTGAACTTCGTAAAGGTGAGATTCTTGGATTTTCAGGACTTATGGGTGCTGGACGTACTGAGACAGCAAGAGCATTGTTTGGTGCGGATCCTGTGGAAAGTGGTGACATATACATCAACGGAAAGAAAGTTGTTATCAAGAGTCCACAAGATGCCGTTAAATATGGAATCGGATATTTATCAGAAGACAGAAAGAGATATGGCTGTGTTGTACAAAAGTCAGTTGCAGAAAACACGACACTTGCAACACTTGACAGTTATACAAAAGGAATCTTCATTGATAAGAAGAAAGAAAAAGAAGTTGCAGAAAAATATGTTGAGTCACTTGCAACAAAGACACCTACAGTTGATCAGTTAGTTGTCAACTTATCCGGTGGTAACCAACAAAAAGTCGTTATCGCGAAATGGCTTACAAGGGACTGTGATATTCTGATTTTTGATGAACCTACAAGAGGTATCGATGTTGGTGCGAAAAACGAAATTTATAAGTTGATGAATCAACTTGCAAAAGAAGGAAAAGCCATTATTATGATATCTTCTGAAATGACTGAGATTTTGCGTATGAGTGACAGAGTCGCAGTAATGTGCGAGGGTAAGAAAACAGGTGAGCTAGATATTTCCGAAGCTACACAGGAAAATATTATGAATCTGGCTACACGAGAGATTGAGTAGGAGGAAGATAAAATGGCAAACAAAAAAAATAATGTCGGAGTCAGAAAGGTGTCTACAATTGATAGACTCGGAGGACAAAAATTTATCGTTCTTCTTATAGTTATTGTATTGTTCGCTTTTTTCTCTATTATGAGTCCGAACTTTAGAAAATATACTACTATGGTTAGTATTTTGGACTATTCATATTACATTACATTAATGGCGATTGGTGTTGCATTCCCATTGATGACAGCAGGTGTAGACTTATCAATTGGTACTGGACTTGTATGTTATTCATTAGTTGGTGGATGGTTGATCGCGTTTCAGGGATGGCCAACATGGGCAGGAATGCTTGTAAGTGTACTTTTTGGTATTGTAATCGGAATTCTTAATGGTTGCCTTGTTGCAATCATGGATTTACCACCATTCCTTGCAACACTTTGTACATGTATGATCACACGAGGTCTTGGTTCTATTATCGTTGGAGGTTTTGGAATTTCATGGCCAGCTGTTTCAGCAGATGGTGGTTGGTTCAGAAAAATTTTCAGAATCCAAATGGAAAGTGGCAAGGTGTTGCCGATCGGATTCTTATGGATCGTATTGATTGTTGTATTTATGACTTTTGTACTTAATCATACAAAAGTAGGACGTTACACACTTGCAATCGGAAGCAACAAAGAAGCAACAAGATTGTCAGGGGTTAACGTAAGATTTTACCATATTTTTGCATATGTAATTTCTGGATTCTTCGCAGGATTAGCTGCAATTTCTTACTCAGCTATTTTTGCAACAGTTCAACCAGGTACAGGTGCAGGATTTGAACTTGAAGCAATTGGTGGTGCAATCATCGGTGGTGTATCTATGACAGGTGGTATGGGATCTATCACAGGTACTTTAGCAGGTGTATTTGTTATTTGTCTTCTTAAGACAGGACTTCCTTTTATTGGACTTACAGCAAACTGGCAGCAGATTATTACAGGTCTTATCCTGATCTTCTCTGTTCTTGTTGATATCTTAAAGAGAAAGAAAGAAGAGAAATAATTTACAGTTCATTTATTTTTTACGATAGTCAGCGGCCGGATCAAAGGAGACGCTAACTCTCCGGCTGTTACTATAAAAGACCATATTTCATTTAGGAGGAGATTAAAATGAAAAAGAAAGTTTTAGCATTATTACTTAGCGGATGCATGGTAGCTGGATTACTTGCTGGATGTGGTGCAAAAAAAGAAGCACCAGCAGGAAATGACGGTGCAAAAAAAGAAGACGACAAAGGTGGAGATCTTCACTTTGAAGTTGTAGTAAAGAGTTTCCAATCTTCTTACTGGCAGGCAGCTATTCAGGGAATGAACGAAGCAAAAAAAGAACTTGGAATCGATTTCAATGCTACAGGTCCTAACGCTGAATCTGATATTGCAGACCAGGTTAATATGTTAAACAATGCTATCAACAAAAATCCAGACGGTATCGCTTTAGCAGCATGCTCACAGGATTCAGTTTTGGAATCTTTACAGATGGCATTAGACAAAAAAATCCCAGTAGTTTGCTTTGACGCAGCTGTTCCAGATGCTCCAGAAGGATCTGTTGTTTCAACAGTTGTTACAGACAACGGTGCAGCTGGTGCAGTAGCAGCTGAACATGTTTATGAAGCAGTAAAAGATCAGGTTGCAAAAGCTAGTAAAGATGCTCAGGTAAGAGTTGGTGAAGTTAACCAGGATGCTACATCTGCAAACATCATCGAACGTGGACTTGGATTTATTAACAAATTTATCGAACTTGCTACAGCTGATGGAAAGAAAGTTGCAGTTGTTGGTAATGATTTATTCGTAGACCAGACAGAAGCAGAAGTTGTTGCAGAAAAAGAAGCAGACGTTATCATCGAAGTTGCAGTTCCTGCACAGACAACAGTTGAACTTTCAGCTACAGAAGCAGCAAACATCATGAATAAAGATAACACAATCGCTATGTTCGGTTCAAACCAGGTAACAGCTGAAGGTCTTCTTACAGCTAACCAGAACTTAAATGTATTAGGTGACAAGATCGTTGCAGCTGGATTTGATGCTGGTTCAGTTATCAAACAGGCAGTTAAAGATCATGTATTACTTGGTGCTGTTACACAGTCTCCATTTATGATGGGTAAATTATCTCTTGAAACATTAGTTAAAGTTAACAAAGGTGAAGCAGTTGAAGATATCCCTACAGACGGATACTGGTATGATTCTGAAAACATGGAAGAGCCAACAATCGCTCCTAACCTTTATGACTAATCAAAAGGGCTAGAAAATTATTTCGTGTTGAATAATTAATTTAGGAACCGGAAGTATTCCGGTTCCTTTTTTTCTCCATATCTGCTATAATAATTCATAAAATATGGAGAATGATTGGGTGATGATTGTTCGCTTTAGGAGGAAAAGTATGCTTGAAGGAATTGAAACAATTTTTGAAAACAAAGAAAAAATGATGACACATTTAAAGAAGAAAAACTATGAGGCGAACACCAAAGTTTTTTTACAAAATAACGGTCATTTTTTTGAAGAAATGAAAAATTATATTGAACAGGCAGAAGAGAAAGATACCGCTGCAATTAAGATTGCTGAAACATTTGTAAATGCTGTAGAAAGAAACTTTTCAAATAAAAAAGGAAAAGTACCGGCAAGTGTGCAGGTAGACTTAAATTTCTTTATGATTTATTATGTGTTCCCAACGATATTAAAAATAGAAAGTGAGTACGCCAAATCCATAGCTGACAAAATATGTGAGTTATGGGGAACGCGTTTTAAAGATAGTAAGATCCAATACACAGATTACGATACTTTATATGGATCTTTTCGAAATAAAATATTTGGTATTTTTTAAAAACAGGGGCTGTATCGAAAGATACAGCCTCGTTAAACTTTCAAGTATTTTTTTGGAGTAGTTCCTTTGTATCGTTTAAATGTTTTTATAAAATAACTAAGGTCATTAAAACCAGAGTTGAATGCAACTTCTGTAATAGATTGATCTGTGGTAAGAAGTAAATAACACGCACGTTCTATCCGATAATAGTTTAAATAGTCGATAGGAGTGCGGTGTGTCATTTCTTGGAAAAAGCGACAAAAGTATTTCGGGGACATGTTGACTACATTTGCGATGTCTTCCAGTGTGATTTGACGATTGTAGGAGGACTCCATAAATTCAAGAGCGGACTTAAGTTGTACAATGCGCTTATGATTTCTGGAAAGCTGCGAGGAAACGGTATGGTAATAGCCTTTGGAATATATCAATCCAAATAAATGATAAAAAGCTCCAAGAACAATGAGTTCATAGCCTTCCACTTTGGAAGCAATTGCGTCAAATAGGCACCATGTAATTTGGTGGATATCGTTACAAGTTTGAGAATATACAAAATGCGGTTCGATCTCGTGGTCACTGATCCGTTGAACAAGCTTACAACAGGAGTCATTTTTACTAAGGAATGCATTGATATCAAAGACAATACATTCATAAATGCAATGATCCGGCACACCAGAGTGTACACATCCTGCTGGAATAAGGATAGTACTGCCCGATGTAACGGTATATTCATTTTCGTCAATTGTTAATAAAAGCTGTCCACTTAAGATACGAATTAGTTCGAATTCTACATGCCAGTGGAGGGACATATTATATTGTGGATGGGTAGGGGTAACATGATGATACTCGAAGGGAAAGTCCAATGTTCCCCTTTGTCTGCTTTCTCGATAATTTATGTATTGCATAACTCTCCTAAAAGTGAATATTGTTATATTTTTTACTATTATAGCACAAGTATATTTCTAGAAGCAATGTTAAAATACAATTAGTGAGGCAGGATATATGGATGAATGTAACATCGATATGTTTTGACGATAGAAAGCAAAGCATATACATTGAGCTTTGGAAGGAGGAACATGCGTGAGTAACGAAAAGAAACAGGTACTTGCATTCGATTTTGGAGCTTCAAGCGGACGTGCGATCATAGGTACTTTGGAAGATGGAAAAATCAAGATGGAAGAAGTTCATCGCTTCTCCAACGATCCGGTTATTATCGGAAAGACAATGTACTGGGATACGCTTAGACAATTTTTTGAAATCAAACAAGGAATCATCAAGGCAAAACAAAAAGGTGGATTTGAAAGTATCGGTATAGATACATGGGGAGTTGATTTTGGACTGTTAGATGAGCAAGGTGTTTTGCTAGAAAGTGCAGTACACTATAGAGATGACAGAACACTTGGTATGCAGGAAGAAGTATTTAAAGAGATTCCGAAAGATGAGTTGTATAAACTTACAGGAAATCAATTTGAAAATTTCAATACTATTTTCCAACTTTATTCTATTGTTAAAAATAGACCATGGCTTCTTGAAAGAGTCGATAAACTTTTATTAACCCCAGATTTATTCAACTATTTCTTAACAGGAGAGAAAAAGGCTGAATACACAATGGCCACAACGACACAGCTTATGGATGCTGCTAACAAAGAGTGGTCTGAGAAAATCATGGATGCACTTCAGATTCCTAAGGATATTTTCCCAGAGATTGTTCCAAGTGGTACAGTTGTAGGACAGTTAAGTGACCAGATTTGTGACGAACTTGGAATTACACCGGCGAAGGTGGTAGCAGTAGCCAGTCATGATACACAAAGTGCAGTTGTATCTGTACCAACACAGGCAGATGATCTTATGTTTATCAGCTGTGGTACATGGAGCTTATTTGGCACGGAGTTAAAAGCACCGGTGATCGGAGAAAAATCATTGAAGTGTAATGTCAGCAATGAAGGTGGTTATGGAGACACTACTACACTTCTGAAAAATATTATTGGACTTTGGCTTGCACAAGAAAGTAGAAGACAGTGGATTCGCGAAGGACAGGAATTCTCATTCGGGGAATTGGAGCAGATGGCACAGAAAGTAGAGCCATTCCAGAGCTTTATTGATCCAGATGCACCAGAATTTGTTCCGGCTGGAAATATTCCAGAGAGAATCAGAGAATTTTGTCGCAAGACAGGACAGAAGGTTCCAGAAACAATCGGGGAGATTATGTGCTGTATCAATCAGAGTCTTGCTATGAAATATAGATATGCACTTGAGCAGATTGAAGAATGTACAGGAAAGCATTATGACACTATCCATATGATTGGTGGAGGAATCCAAAGTAAATTGCTGTGCCAGATGACAGCAGGGGCAAGCGGACGAAAAGTAGTCGCAGGTCCAATTGAAGCGACAGCACTTGGAAATATTGCGGTTCAGTTTATGGCCCTTGGTGAGATCAAGGACATGAAAGAAGCAAGAGCGATCATTGCAAATTCAGAAACAACATATGACTATCTTCCACAAGATGCTGAAAAGTGGAATGCGGCATATGAGAAATTTAAAACATTTATTCAATAATTAAGGAGGAGATAAGAAATGGCAGAATCAAGACTTATCGGTGGTTACCCAGTAATCGGTATTAGACCAACAATCGACGGACGTAGAGGAGTATATAAAATTCGTGAAGGTCTGGAAGAACAGACAATGAACATGGCAAAATCAGCAGCGAAATTATTTACAGATAACTTAAAATACTCAAATGGGGAACCTGTAAAAGTTGTTATCGCCGACACAACAATCGGACGTGTTACAGAATCTGCAGCTTGTGCTGAAAAATTCAGAAAAGAAGGCGTTGATATTACACTGACTGTTACTCCTTGCTGGTGCTACGGCGCTGAGACAATGGATATGGATCCAATGACGATCAAAGCTGTATGGGGATTTAACGGAACAGAAAGACCAGGAGCTGTGTACCTTGCGTCTGTACTTGCTACACATGCACAAAAAGGACTTCCAGCATTTGGAATCTACGGACATGAGGTTACAGAGGCGGATGACGCAGAAATTCCAGCTGATGTAAAAGAAAAATTATTAAGATTCGGACGTGCTTCTGTAGCTGCTGCAACAATGAGAGGTAAATCTTACTTACAGATTGGTTCCATTTGTATGGGAATTGGCGGATCTATTTTGGACCCAGCATTTATTGAAGAATACCTTGGCATGAGAGTAGAATCTGTTGATGAGGTTGAAATCATTCGTCGTATGACAAATAACATTTACGATGAAGAGGAATTCCAAAAAGCACTTGCTTGGACAAAAGAAAAATGTAAAATGGGATTTGATAAGAACAGTGAAGAATTCCAGAGAACTCCTGAAGAAAAAGAACAGGATTGGGAATTCACTGTTAAGATGATGTGTATTGTAAAAGACCTTATGAATGGTAACAAAAACCTTCCAGAGGGATGCGAAGAAGAGATGGTTGGACACAACGCTCTTGCAGCTGGTTTCCAGGGACAAAGACAGTGGACAGACTTCTATCCAAACGCTGACTTTACAGAAGCAATGTTAAATACTTCATTTGACTGGAATGGAGCAAGAGAGCCATACATTCTTGCAACAGAAAATGACATTTTGAATGGACTTGGAATGATGTTCTCTAAACTTCTTACAAATTCTGCTCAGATGTTTGCAGATGTTCGTACATACTGGAGCCCAGAAGCTGTTAAGAGAACAACAGGATACGAATTAGAAGGACATGCGAAAGATGCAAACGGATTTATCCACTTGATCAACTCTGGTGCTTGCTGTCTTGATGCAAACGGACAGGCAAGAGACGCAGAAGGAAATAGATGCATGAAACCTTGGTATGAAATTACAGAAGCAGATCAAGATGCAATCATGGAAAATACAACATGGAACTATGCTGACCTTGGATATTTTAGAGGCGGTGGATTCTCTTCTAGATTCAAAACAGATGTTGAGATGCCAATGACAATGATCAGATTGAACCTTGTTAAGAACTTAGGACCAATGCTTCAGATTTGTGAGGGATGGTCAGTAGAACTTCCAGAAGAAGTAGATGAATACTTATGGAAGAGAACAGATTACACATGGCCATCAACATGGTTCGTTCCAAGAGTTACTGGAGAAGGTGCATTCAAAACAGCATACGATGTAATGAATAACTGGGGAGCAAACCACGGTGCAATCAGCTATGGTCATATTGGTGCAGATCTTATTACACTTTGCTCAATCTTAAGAATTCCAGTTGCTATGCACAATGTTCCAGAAGAAGATATCTTTAGACCATCTTGCTGGAATGCATTTGGACAGGACAAAGAAGGACAGGATTACAGAGCTTGCCAGGCATATGGACCAATGTACAAAACTATCAAATAGTTTGTAGTGAATGTCGAAAATCCCGTTTGGGATTCCTAATAAAACTAATACCTATCAAAAGCAAAGAGTGCCTGTATTCACATGGCACTCTTTGCGCCAAAAGAGTACAATATTTCTATTAAATAGGAGGATATGATCATGTTAAAAGGAATACCACCAATTTTATCTCCAGAATTGTTAAAAGTATTATGTGAAATGGGACATAGCGATCGTCTTGTAATATCAGATGGAAATTTTCCGGCTGAGTCTATGGGAAAAGATGCAATTGTTATTCGTATGGATGGACATGGAGTACCTGAAATTCTAGATGCAATTCTTCAAGTATTTCCATTGGATACCTACACAGAAAAACCAGTTAACCTTATGGAAGTTGTTCCGGGAGATACTGTAGAAACACCAATTTGGGATACCTACAAAGAAATCGTGGCAAAATACGATACAAGAGGAGCAGAAGCGGTTGGCAACATTGAACGTTTTAAGTTTTACGATGAAACAAAAGATGTATATGCAATCATCGCTACAAGTGAAAAAGCATTATATGCAAACATCATGCTTCAAAAAGGTGTTGTAGTAGAATAATCAAAACGTCGGATGTAGTTTTTACTATACCCGACGTTTTTTATATGGTAGTATAGGTATGAATAGAACAATTGTGGAATAGGATATAATAAGCGGGTAACATAGGATTCAAAGAAGGGTTTCGTACATGAATGATCAAGAACAAAAATATGAAAAAATAAAACTCTGGATAGAAATTGGACTTGCTGTTTTAATTTTAGTTGTAGTATTGGTTGGAAATAGGAAAGATGCTATTCAAAAAGCGGAGAAAAAAAATAAAGATACACAAGAGCAAATCGTGAAATTGGCAGAAAAAGAAAATAAAAATGCAAGAAAAAAGGAAGAGCCAACTAGAAAAAAGGAAGAAGTCAAAGAAACATCTACAGATGGATTTTATCCGATCATGGGAAAAAGTACAGTAACTGTGGAAAAAATGGTTGAATTTTTTAAGGAGAATGGGGGAGAATATCCCAAAGATGCATTAAGTGCTGGTGGAGCAGATAGTCTGGAAACCTTTTGCCAAATGTACTATGAAGAAGCGGTGGCAGAAGGCGTTCGCCCAGAAGTGGCGTTTGCCCAGACTATGGTTGAAACGGGATGGTTAAATTATGGAGGAGATTCTACAATCGAACAGTATAATTTTGCAGGAATCGGCACGACTGGTGGAGGAGTCAAAGGAGAAAGCTATGAAGACGTTCGGACAGGGATACGAGCACAAATTCAACATTTGAAAGCTTATGCAACAGAAGAAGACTTAAATCAAGGGTGTGTAGATACTAGATATGATTATGTAAAAAAAGGCTGCGCACCGTATGTAGAATGGCTTGGGCAAAAAGAAAATCCAGAAGGAACTGGATGGGCAACGGCGGAAAGCTATGGATATTCCATTGTAAAACTTATTTTGGATCTGAATAAATAGCAAGAGAAAGAGCGCATCAAATGTGTTAAGATTCCATGAACTAGCTTGACAAAAGAACAAGAGAAAGTTATTATAAAGAAGCTAATTAAAATTGATGATAGTATAGAAAAAGGTTAAGATGAAGAGGAGTACATAAGGAGAACTGTCAGAGAGAATCATCCATCGGCTGCAAGATGATTTCAGTGTGGAATTATGGAAGGTAGCTTCGGAACCAGGCTCCAGAACATAGAGAAGTAAGGAGTTTCGGCGTTGTTCCCGTTATAGAACTTAAGAGAGATCTGACCATTGGTTAGATGTGAAATAAGGTGGTACCGCGTGAAATACGCCCTTTACAGAGACTGTAAAGGGTTTTTTATTTTTAGAATGTTTTCTAAAAAATAAAAGTGCTTTACCGACGAAAAGGAGGAAAATATGAGTAAAGAACTGACAAAGACTTACAATCCAAAAGAAATCGAAGATAGAATGTACGAAAGATGGTGTGAGAATAAATATTTTCATGCAGAAGTAGATCGAAGTAAAAAACCGTTTACGACTGTAATGCCACCACCGAACATTACTGGAAAACTGCACATGGGACATGCACTTGACAATACACTTCAAGATATTTTGATTCGTTATAAAAGAATGGAAGGGTATAATGCACTATGGATTCCGGGAACGGACCATGCAGCCATTTCTACAGAAGTGAAGGTTACAAATCAGTTAAAAGAGGAAGGAATTGATAAAAAAGAATTAGGAAGAGAAGGCTTCCTTGAACGTACATGGCAGTGGAAAGAAGAGTATGCAGGTACGATTGAAAATCAATTGAAAAAACTTGGTATTTCATGTGATTGGGATCGAGAAAGATTTACAATGGACGAAGGATGCTCCAAAGCGGTAGAAGAAGTGTTTATAAGCCTCTATGAAAAAGGTTATATTTATAAAGGATCTAGAATCATTAACTGGTGTCCGGTATGTAAAACTTCTTTATCAGATGCAGAGGTAGAGCATGAAGAGCAAGAGGGTAATTTCTGGCATATCAAATATCCGATCGTAGGAACAGATCGTTTCCTTGAAATTGCCACAACACGTCCGGAAACCATGCTAGGAGATTCTGCGATTGCAGTGCATCCAGAGGATGAAAGATACAAGGATATTGTAGGAAAGCATGTAATGCTTCCTCTTGTAAACAGAGAGATTCCAATTGTTGCAGATTATTATGTAGATAAAGAATTTGGAACAGGAGCAGTGAAAATCACACCATCACACGATCCAAATGACTTTGAAGTTGGAAAACGACACAATCTTCCAGAAATCAATATCATGAATGACGATGCAACAATTAACGAAAAAGGTGGAAAATATGCAGGAATGGAGCGCTATGAAGCAAGAAAAGCGATTGTTGCGGATTTAGAGAAGGAAGGTTACCTTGTAAAAGTTGTTCCACATTCTCACAATGTAGGTACCCATGATCGTTGTGGTACAACAGTGGAGCCACTTATCAAACAGCAATGGTTTGTGAAAATGGAAGAACTTGCAAAACCAGCAATTCAAGCGCTCAAATCAGGAGAATTAAAGTTTGTTCCAGAACGTTTTGATAAAATTTATCTTCACTGGCTCGAAAATATTAAAGATTGGTGTATCTCTAGGCAGATTTGGTGGGGACATCGGATTCCAGCCTACTACTGTGATGCGTGTGGAGAATTTGTAGTAGCAAGAGAAATGCCAGAAACTTGTCCACATTGCGGTTGTACACATTTTACACAGGACGAAGATACCCTAGATACTTGGTTTAGTTCTGCACTTTGGCCGTTTTCAACACTTGGATGGCCTGAAAAGACGGAGGATCTTGATTATTTTTATCCGACAGATGTACTTGTTACAGGGTATGATATTATTTTCTTCTGGGTAATTCGTATGGTATTTTCTGGATACGCTCATACTGGTAAATCACCATTCCATACAGTATTGATTCATGGACTTGTAAGAGATTCTCAAGGACGTAAGATGAGCAAATCCTTAGGAAATGGAATTGATCCTCTTGAAATTATTGACCAATATGGTGCAGATGCATTAAGACTTACACTGGTAACAGGAAATGCACCTGGAAATGATATGCGTTTCTACAATGAACGAGTAGAATCAAGTAGAAATTTTGCAAACAAAGTATGGAATGCATCACGATTTATTTTGATGAACATTGAAAATGAGAAGTTGACACAACCAGAACTTTCAGAGCTGGAAGTAGCGGATAAATGGATCATATCAAAAGTAAATTCTTTAATTAAAGACGTAACCGATAATATGGACAAATTTGAGCTTGGTATTGCGGTTCAAAAAGTTTACGATTTTATATGGGATGAATTCTGTGATTGGTATATAGAGGTTGCAAAATTTAGAATCTATCACAAAGATGAAAATCCACAGGCGGCCAATAGTGCTCTTTGGACATTGAAGCATGTATTAGGACAAGGGCTTAAGATGTTACATCCATTTATGCCATTTGTTACAGAGGAAATCTACAATGCACTTGTACCAGAGGAAGAGTCACTTATGATGTCAAGCTGGCCAGTATACAAAGAAGAATTCCACTTTGGGAAAGAAGAAAATATCATGGATCATATGAAAGAAGTCATTCGTGGTATTCGTAATATTCGTGCAGAGATGAATGTTGCAAACAATCGTAAAACAAAAGTATTTATTGTAACCGAAAAAGAGGAATTAAGAGCCGGATTTAAGGTGTTGATAGATTCTGTACTTCCGCTTATGAGCGCTACGGAAATTGTGATCGGTGACAGCAAGGAAGGAATCGCAGAGAACGCAGTTTCCGTTGTAGTCGCAGACGCAACCGTATATCTTCCGTTAGAAGATCTTGTAGATTTTGAACAAGAGAAGGAACGACTAAAAAAAGAAGAAGAAAAGTTGACAAAGGAAATTGCAAGGGCAAAAGGAATGCTTTCAAATGAAAGATTTGTTAGCAAAGCTCCAGAGTCAAAAGTTCAGGAAGAAAAAGATAAATTAGAAAAATATACCCAGATGCTTAGGAATGTTCAAGAAAGAATGGCAGGTCTTAATTAATGAGATTAATCAAGTTAAAAAAACCAGATTTTAAAGGATTTTTTAATAGAGTAAAGAACTTAAATAAAGAGGAAATAAAAGCGAAGAGAAGGGAACGAAAATCAAAGAGAGAGGAAAAAATCAAGGAGCGTAAGAATAGCAAATTTGCGAAAAAGATGCAACCGGTTTATAAGATTATGAACCGGTTCTCTCTCGTGTTCCACTATCTTCTTGCGTGTATACTTAATTTTTTTATAGAAGTCATATCAAGACACTCACTTGTGGATGCATGGGTGTACATGGTAAAAACGCCAAAGGTATTTTTGTTTAATGCATTTTTGATCTTTGCGACTTTTTCCATTGTTTATTTGGTCAGAAGGCGTGTGTTTGTAAGAATACTATTAAGTGTATTTTGGTTGTTCCTTGGTGGATGTAATGGCTATCTTTTGATGAAACGAGTGACACCTTTTAATGCGCAAGATTTAAAAGTTTTGTCAGATGCATTATCGTTGACAAGAAATTACTTTACCATTCCAGAGTTGATTCTGCTGATTACAGGAATTGCATTACTTATTTTTTGGATCGTGTATATGTGGAAAAGAGGGGGACAATTTTCTGGAAAATTAAGGAGACCACTGGCTCTTTTTGGAGTTGTACTAAACATCGGTGCATATATGTGGCTTACAGGGTATGCGATTGAAGAAAGAATTGTATCGAACTATTTTGGAAATATTGCATTTGCCTATGAAGATTATGGCTTTCCATATTGCTTTACAGCCAGTGTATTTAATACGGGGATTTCCCAGCCGGTAGGATACGGAAAAGACTCCATGAAAAAAATCTCCAAGGACGGAGCGATTGCAACAACAAAGACATCTAGAAAAGAAGAGGAATTGCCAAATATTATTTTTGTTCAGCTAGAAACATATTTCGATCCAACAGAAATTGAATGGTTGAAATTTTCACAAGATCCTATTCCAAATCTAAGAGAGATGTCAAAGCATTTTTCGAGTGGATATTTTAAAGTTCCATCCGTAGGTGCTGGTACAGCAAACACAGAATTTGAAGTTTTAACCGGTATGAATATGAGGTTTTTTGGTCCGGGAGAATATCCATATAAAACTTATGCGAAAACAAAAGTTTTGGAAAGTGCTGCAACGGCGCTGACAAAATTAGGATACGGAGCAGAAGCATTACATAACAATGGGGGAAACTTTTATAGTCGATCTCAGGTGTTTAATCATATGGGCTTTGATCACTATACAAGCAAAGAATTCATGAATATTCTTCAGATGACACCAAAAGGATGGGCAACAGATGACATTTTGATTCCACATATTTTACAGTCAATGGACACTACAGAAGGACAGGATTTTGTTTTTGCAATCAGTGTTCAAGGACATGGAGATTATCCAACAGAAAAAGTGTTGGAAAATCCAGAAATTATCGTCACCGGAGTAGAAGAGGAAGGGAAACGCAATGCCTGGGAGTACTATGTAAATCAGGTACATGAAATGGATAAGGTTGCGGGAGAACTGATAAGAAAAATTGAAGAACGAGGAGAGCCTTCCGTAGTTGTATTTTACGGGGATCATCTCCCAACAATGAATTTGGAAGCAAAAGACCTAAAAAGCAAATATTTGTACAATACAAATTATGTGATTTGGGATAATATCGGATTAGAGAAGAAGGACAGAAACATTCCGGCATATCAGATTATGGCAGAAGTTTTTGAGCGTCTTGATATTCACTCAGGAAGTATTTTTAATTACCACCAGCAAAGACGAAAATCAAAAGATTATCTTCGAGATTTAGAGATGCTCCAATATGATATTTTGTATGGAAAACAATATGTATATGAGAAGAGTGGGAAACCAATCGAAACAGGTCATATGCTTATGGGTGTGAAAGATACAATTGTAAAAGATTTAATCACACAATTAGATGGAACTTATAGTGTTTATGGTGAAAATTTCACGAAACAAAGTAAAGTTTATATCAATGGTGAAAAGCAAAAGAGTACCTTCTTAAACAATACAAGACTGGAATTAAAAGAATCAGATATTAAAGATGGAGATATTATTCAAGTGAATCAGGTAGGATCTAGCAATACGATTTTCCGAAATTCAAAAGAATATGAATACAAAGAAGGAAAATTAGTGGAACTCCCGCCAGCACCAGATGCTATTGAGCCGGGAAGGAATGCATTTGTGGATCCAGAGACAGGAGAACCAAAGTGACATATAAGCAAGCAGTAGAATATATTCTTTCAATACCGAAGTTTACATCAAAAAACAAATTATCTCATACAGAAAAGTTTTTGGAATTTCTTGGAAATCCGCAGATGAAACTAAAAGTTTTTCATGTGGCAGGAACAAACGGAAAAGGATCTGTATGTACCTATCTTAATAGCATGCTTCTTTCACAGAAGAAAAGTGTGGGGCTATTTACATCGCCCCACCTTATTAAAATGAATGAAAGAATTGCCATAAATGGAAAGCAAATTTCAGATAAAGAATTTGCAGAAGTATTTAATATTGTATACAAAGTTGTAAAAGAAATGGAAAAAGAGGGGATGTTACATCCTACATTTTTTGAATTTCTTTTTGGAATGGCACTTGTATGTTTTCAAAGAAATAATGTAGAATATGCAATTTTAGAAACGGGACTTGGTGGCAGACTAGATGCAACAAATGTGATTCAAAGTCCTGAAATATCTATCATTACTTCCATTGGAATGGATCATATGGATATCTTAGGAAATGATATCCAGTCCATAGCTAGGGAAAAAGCAGGAATTATCAAAAGAAATGTACCAGTGATTTATGCCGATTCACAAGAAGAAAGCAACTATATTATAGAAGAAACAGCCAGAGAAAAAGGCGTACCATGTAAAAAAATAGGGAAAGATGCGTATGAAATTCAAGGAATCAAAGATAAACATATTGCATTTTCTTGTACAAATGCGTATTATGGAACTACAACATGGAGTTTATATAATACGGCAACCTATCAACCTCACAATGCAGTTCTTGCACTTGAGGCTATGCGACAGATTATGAAAGAAGAAGCAGATCTTGAAGCATGGAGACAAGCACTTTGTGAAGTTCAATGGCCAGGAAGAATGGAAGAAGTTCTTCCAGACTTTTACATTGATGGTGCGCATAATATTTCTGCAATCCAAGCGTTTGTAGAAACGATATCCTTAGATGAGAAAAAAAATATCATACTGTTTTCAGCAGTTCAGGATAAGGATTATGAAAGTATGATTGCATGTCTGTGTGAAAGTAAAAATACAGAGTTCTATGTTGTGACACAGATTGATGATAAAAGGGCAGCAGATTTAGAGTTGCTGCTTCAGATTTTCAGAAAATATACAGATAAGCCCGTGTACAAGGAAGGAGATCCTCAAATGGCGTTACAGAAAGTTCTTTCCATGAAAGAGGATAAGAGCGTATACTGTCTGGGATCTTTGTACCTTGCAGGGATGATGAAAAGGAGGCTGCATGATGCTGGATTTTGAACAAGAATTAAAGAATTTCAAACCGAGTCTTGAAGTAGAAGACATTGAGGATGCAGTTTATCAGGAAGATATGTCAGATATGACCGAGTTGATAAAAGAAATTATCAATCAGACAAAGTAAAAGAAAGACAGTGGGGAATCCAGATGGAATATACGGAAAAGATCATCCGCAAGTCGCAGTACTGGTATAATGATGGATTGAGAAAAGCACAGATTAAAGATATATCAGGAGCGGTTCTTTCCTTGCGTCGTAGTCTTAAATACAACCACAAAAATATTGAAGCCAGAAATCTTTTAGGACTGGTTTACTATGAACGTGGAGAGGTGGCAGAAGGACTTGTTGAATGGATCATAAGTAAAAATTTAGGTACAAGCGATAATATTGCAGGATATTTTATCAAAGAGATACAAAAATCATCAGAAAAGTTGGAAGCAATTAATGAGGCTGTAAAGTGTTACAATCAAAGCCTTACATTTTGTAAACAGCAATCAGAAGATATGGCTGTTTTGCAACTAAAAAAAGCAATAGAGGCGCATCCATCCTTTTTGAAGGCTTATCAGCTTCTGGCGATGATCTATATACACAAAGGACAATATGCAAAAGCAAGACCATTCATTAAAGAAGCCAGAAAGCTAGATACAACAAATGCCCAGACATTACGTTTGATGCATGAGTTATCCGTACAGCATGAACAAAAAACAAGAAACAAAGAAGAAAAAGGATCTGAGGTTGTGGAGTACAATCTTGGAAATGATACCATTATTCAGCCGAAATATGCAGGAGTGAAAAGAGTTTCAATGAAATCTGCATTTTTGAATCTGCTTTTCGGAGGGGTTGCGGGTGCTTTGATCGTATGGTTTTTGATTGTTCCAGCGGTACAGACAGTCAAGAATGATAAGAACAACAGACAAATGGTAGAGTATGGTGAACAGATTAATGTATTGAAGTCGCAGATCAGTGCACAGACAAGGGCACTAGATCAATATAGAAAAAATGAAAAAGATGTGGTAGAAAATTTAGAAACAGCAGCTGGGACAGCGGAAAGCTATGAAAAGCTTATGAGTGCCAGTGATCAGTGGAAGGCAGGAAACTATTCTACAGAAAATCTCGCGCAGATTCTTCTGGGAATCAAGAAAGAGAGTCTTCAAGATCCGGGAAAAACATTATATGACAGAATAGCATCTGATGTATTTCCAGTGGCCTCCTCTACACTTTATAGTAGTGGAAATGAATCCTATGATGTTGCAAATTATGAGACAGCCATTCGTAATTATGGTCTTGTTGTACAAATGTATGAAGATTATGATAATGGAGGAGCGCTTTTGAATCTTGGTCTTGCGTATTTAAAAAGCGGAGATAAGGAACAAGCGGTTACCAAATTGAAACGGGTCATTGAACTGTACCCAGATACAGAGAAATCAAAACAAGCGCAGGCCGGTCTAGATTTTATATCAAACGGCAAAGGTGCTATTGAAGATCTGATACGGGCAGGAGAAAGTAGTCAGCCGCAAGAAACTCAGACACAGAGTTATGATACTTATGATACACAGG
>JAHHTL010000059.1 GCA_020024635.1 Ruminococcus sp. | reverse complement strand
GATCCAACAGGAGGAAAAATTCTAGATGCATTAAGAATTGCGGCTGATAAAGTAGAACTGGAAAATATTCCTGCAAAAGAAGCTTTAGATGAAGCACAAGAAGTTAGTCAAAAAGCATTGGACGCGGTGAAATAATATGGAACAAATGATACAGTTTGATTGGAACAATCCATCAGAAAAATTTCTCCAGGAATCAATAGTAATTCCTGGGGAAGTATCCCGATTGCTTTTGGTAGGAAAGTTTACCAAAGGCAATCGATGTATGGGGGCAATAATAGCGGAAGATCCAGAAGGAAAAATTAGACTTCAAAGATTTTTAAGCTTTGGAGAATTAAAAATGGGGATTTCAAATCGGCCAGAAGAAACCAGCCCGGGAGCAGTTATGGGAGAAATACAAGCGGGAGTCTGGAAATTTACCCTTGTATTTTTCACGGATCAAAACATACGGTTTGAATTGAAAATTTCAGAGGAATCAGAGATACTTCCGGAAACTTTGACGGGAGGAAGTTGGGTAGACAAAGACTTAGTTTTATCTAAGGAAAGATATTCTTTTCAAAAAATGTATCAATCAGAAAATAGATGGTACAAGGGAGATTTTCATACTCATACTCGTTTGTCCGATGGAAAAGAAACACTGGAAGGGGTAATGAAGAAAGCCGTGGATATGAAGATGGACTTTTATACTCCTACGGAGCATAATGTGATTCATACAGGTTGGTGCAAAACACCATTACTCATTTTACCAGGAATTGAAATTACAACAGAAAAAGGACATATGAATCTGATCGGGATCACAAAAATGCCAGAAAAAGTTAAGAATCTTGTGACGACTACAGACGAGAATGAGATTGAAAACTATATGCAACAAACCATAGAAGAAGGAACTAGGAATGGATGGATCACAAGTATCAATCATCCATTTCTTACAGTTTGGAAATGGAACTATGGAGTTACACAGTTAAGTTCCATTGATTGTCTGGAAATTATAAATGATCCCACCTATCCGTATGCTGCGAAGGCAAATGAAAAAGCACTGAATTTTTGGAATGAGCTTTGGAATGACGGACATAAGATTTGGGGAATTGGAGGAAGTGATTCCCATAATTTAATAGAGGAACGATATGAAGGGGCAGATCACCCGTCCATCGCAGCAGATCCTGCCACTTTTGTGTTTTGTAATGGACTTTCTCCAGAAAATCTGGTAAAAGGGGTAAAAAATGGGAACATCTGTGTATCTAGATTTTGCCGTATCGAACCAGAGATAATAATTGATGGAAAACCGTATTTCCCAGGAGATGAAATACCAAAGACCACCAAAGAGATTCAGTATTCCGCATATGTTTTGGAAACACAGATGGAACCAGAAGTATCGATTATTGTGGACGGAGAGAAAAAGAATGTAGAAATCAAACAAATCGGGCAGGAAAGTTACAAGGTGGAAACAAATGTTTGTATTCAAACGGAAGACTGGCATTGGATTCGTTTGGAAGTGCGTTCAAAAGAACAACAACTTTTAGGATTTACCAATCCGATATACACAGGAGAAAAGAAGTCCAAGTATAGAACATATGGAGAAATATTAAAAGAGGTAGAAAAGAGAATATGATCAAAGGAATTTTGTTTGACAAAGACGGAACCTTAATGGATTTTCATACATTTTGGGTTGATACAGCTATAGAGATTGTTCCAGAACTTCTAGAAAAAAATCGGATTCCACAGCAGAAGGAAATTCAAGATCGCGTTCTTGCGTCTATGGGAATTCAAAATGGAAAAATTATGAAGGGAGGAATCCTGGCACATCAAACCCTTCCACAGATTGGAAATGTAGTATGTGAAACGCTGAAACAGGATGCGTTTTATTTGGATCAGGAGGAAATAGGCAGGCAATTAGTTGAACTTTTTGAATTGCATGCAAAAAAAAGCCCACAAAAATATAAACCTATTGGAAATTTGCAGGAACTTATTTTGAAATTGAAAGATCGAGGAATCTACATAGGACTTGCAACTGCAGACACGGAAAAATCAGCAAACTTAAGTTTGACATACTTGAATATTAAAGAGTGGTTTGATTATATTGGCGCAGACAATGGAATCAGAAAACCAAAACCAAATCAGGAGATGTTTCAAGAATTTCAGCAGATGTATCATTTAAAACCGACAGAAATAGTGATGGTAGGAGATACCTTTAATGATATGAAATTTGCCAAAAATAGTGGAGGAATTTCAGTAGGAGTTTTAAGTGGAATTGGAACTTTGGACGAATTAGAAAAAGAGGCGGATTATATATTGGACTCGGTAGTACAAATTCCAAAACTTTTGGATCAAATAGAAAAACAGGAGGAAACGTCGTGGCAGAGATTCAATTACAACACATATACAAAAGATATGATGATAGGGTAGATGTAGTAAAAGACTTTAATTTAGAAATCAAGGATCAGGAATTTGTTATTTTAGTAGGTCCTTCCGGATGTGGAAAATCTACAACATTACGTATGATTGCTGGATTAGAAGCGATTTCAGAGGGAAAACTTTTTATAGATGGAAAAGAAATGAGTAAAGTTCCTTCTTGTGACAGAGATATTGCAATGATTTTTCAAAATTATGCTTTATATCCGCACATGACAGTGGCAGAAAATATGTCTTATAGTTTGAAACTTCAAAAAGTTCCGAAAAAAGAAAGAATGAAACAGGCGGAAAAAATCGGAAAACTCTTGGGACTAGAAGAGGTATTAGATCGAAAACCAAAAGAATTGTCAGGGGGACAAAAACAAAGAACAGCTATGGGAAGAGCGATTATCCGTAACCCTAAAATATTTCTTATGGATGAACCGTTGTCAAACTTGGATGCAAAGTTAAGAACACAAATGCGCGTAGAAATATTAAAAATGTACCACGAATTAAAATCCACATTTATCTATGTGACACATGATCAGACAGAAGCGATGACGTTAGGAACGAAAATTGTGGTGATGAAAGATGGGGAAATTCAGCAAGTCGCTTCTCCGAAAGAATTATATGAAAGACCAGAGAATCTTTTTGTTGCAGGTTTTATAGGGATTCCACCAATGAATTTTTTTACAGGGACTTTTGAAGAGGTGGGAGAACAAGGATATTTCATTTGTGAAGATATGAAAGTTCCACTTTCTAACGATCAAACGAAACTGTTACAAAGAAAAAATTATCGTGGAAAAGAACTGATTGCAGGCGTAAGAGCAGAAGATATTATTATCTCAAATGAGGGCAAAAAAAGTACGATTCAACTATGTGAAATGGTTGGAGCAGAATCGTATCTTCACTTTGAATACGGGGGAACAGACGTTACGGCAATGGTCTCGACAGATAGAGGGTTCAAAAAAGAAGATCACATTCAGTTTCGATTTGATGCAGAAAAACTACATTTGTTCGACAAAAAGAGTACGAAACGAATTTCTTAAAAGAACCCCTTCCTTAAGTCTATACCCTTACGGTTCCCATACACCAGTTTCTTTTCCAATCATATCTTGTTTCGTAAGTTCCTCTGATAAAAAAGTACTTTGAAGAATATAGGAATTGGAATTTTTTTCAAGCATATAAATAGTAACATTTTCAGAAGAATCCGTCCAAACTAAAATGGATGTATTTTGGGCATCAATTTCTTTTACACAGTAATAAGTTTTTTGCTCTAAATAATTTTTACGAATTTCTTCAAGAACAGGTTCGAGATTCTCGAACTTCGTATCCTCAATATCCGTCTTTTTGTTGAAATCATTATTCTCCAAATGCTGAAGAGTGTCTTCAGCATTTTTTGTATATCTTCTCAGTTGTTTTATATCAACGTTCTTGATGGAAGGATAAGGATTTTCCGGTTTTATGAAATGCGCACCGATGCCAATGATGAAAAGCACAGCAAAGAATATACCATATATTTTTGCAATCTTTTTCCATCCACTCCCAGGCGATTGTTCGTTATAAAATTCCTTTGCCCAAAGTGTTTTGAAAATTATGAGCAAAAGTATTGTGAAGAACCATGCTATGACTAGAAATTTAGGAGGCGGATTGTCAAGGAGAAAACAGATAGACATCAGTGGTCCTATAATAACAATAGGTATTAAAGTAGTTACAGGAGACCAAGAGCGTCTGATTGGAACATTTCCTTCGAAAACACGGACGCTAGAAGGACTTACAGCCGAGTTTGTCAATAATGTAGATAGGATATACAGGATATCTCCTACTTTCCGATATTTTGAAGAAAGGTAAATATCCCGATTAGGAACAATTGCTCCGTAAAATAAATCGATGACCGTAAAAATTACACAAGATATGCTTGATACATAGATCAGTAAAGTACGATCATTAAATGAGTCCATAAAGAAAAGCAAGCAGATAGAAAGTGTAACCAAGAGTAAAGATAGAATAATGATCATAATATGTGAAAATTTTTTCATATGTGTGTTCTCTCCCAATTTAATTCTTTTTCTTTCGCTTCTAGAGAAGCAAAATATCCGAGCATGTTTTTTTGAATTTGTGCTAATTGAATCGTTCCCACAATTCGTTCATCGGGACGATCTAACCATGATTTGCGTTGCTCTTTTGGATAAATGGAATCAATCGTATTTCTTCCAATCTTAAGTTTTTGATGGTCTATAATAATCTCATTTGTTTCAGGAAAAATCATGTTCGGCCACTGGTCCCAAGGTAAAATTCCCTTCGATAGAATTTTTTTGTTGCGAAGCAGCCGATAACACATTCCTCTTGGAGAAGGCTCCAAGCGAAGAGTCAGAGGAGGGAGTGGTTTATGGAATAGAAAGTCAAAGAGAAGATTCAGTGGAAAAACTACAAGAAAGGTCAAGGTGGAAGAGGAGATATAAGAAAATTTTGAGGCAAAGATTCCCAGAAAGTATGAGTTAGATGGGGAATGGAAAGCATGTTTGATGCACAACACAACAGTACTGATAGTTACGCAACTATCAATGAGAATTACAAAAATGCCCAAGGGTAGTATAAATTTAGATTTTAGGAGGCCCCATTTGGCATATTGAGCTGCCTCTTCTTTCGTGTAAAGTATAGGAAGGTTGTAAAATTCGCTCATATGTTCTCCTTTCTTAACCAGAAGTGTGGATAGGGTGTATGATTAATTTGAGTATACCATAATGGAGTTGAAATTCAAGAAATAAAAACGGATCAGACACATTTTTTTAACATATTATTCACGACATCTTAATTGACACTAAAAAAAGTATCTGCTATTGTTACAACATCACTTAGAAATAAAGTTGTAGAATGAACTAGAGTGAAGAGGAGAATAAGATTATGGGATTATCATTAGAGGTCAGTGTACCTGTTTTTACAGTTTTTTTACAAGGATTACTTAGCTTCTTCTCTCCATGTGTACTTCCATTGATTCCGTTGTACATCGGATATCTCTCTGGTGGTACTAGACAGGTAGGAGAAGATGGAAGGGTATATTTTAGTCGGAAAAAAGTTATGTTAAATACCTTCTTTTTCGTATTGGGGGTAAGTTTTACGTTTTTTCTGTTGGGATTTAGTGCATCAGTTGTTGGAAGCTTTTTTAAAGGAAGTCAGGTGTTTTTTTCCAGAATAGGTGGAATTCTTATTGTAGTGTTTGGATTATACCAATTAGGAATTTTTGGGCAGTCTAAAGCATTAAGTAAAGAACACAGACTCCCATTTCGACTTGACAAGCTGGCAATGTCACCGGTTACAGCATTGATCATGGGATTTACCTTTAGCTTTGCGTGGACACCTTGTGTGGGACCTGCGCTTTCCAGTGTCCTTTTAATGACCGCATCCGCAAGTACAAAGGTATGGGCGTATGTATTGATCGGAGTATACACAATTGGATTTGTACTTCCATTTTTGGCAGTTGGAATCTTTAGTACTACCCTATTAGAGGTGTTTAAAAAGCATGGAAACATTGTGAAATATACGGTGAAAATTGGTGGCGTTTTGATGATATTAATGGGGCTGATGATGTTTACAGGGAAAATGAATTCCATTACAGGATATTTAACAAATGTGACACAAGAGCAACAAGCATCGAAAGAAGAGAATCAAAAAGAGAACGCCGAAAAGGAACAAAAAGAAGAAACAAAAACAGAAATGCCGGACATACTTCCAATGGAACTAAAAGACCAATATGGAAATATTCATAATTTGGCAGACTATAAAGGAAAAGTAATTTTTTTGAATTTTTGGGCAACTTGGTGTCCACCATGCCGCGCAGAAATGCCAGAGATCCAAAAATTATATGAAGAATATAACGCGAAAGAGAATTCTGATGTTGTAATTTTGGGAATTGCAGCGCCATTATATGGGAGAGAGAAAAATCTAGAAGGGATAAAATCTTTTTTAGAAGAAAATGGATATTCCTATCCGGTTCTGATGGATGAAACGGGAGAGTTCTTTACGCAATATGGTATTACAAGCTTTCCTACCACGTTTATGATTACAAAAGAAGGAAAAGTATTTGGATATGTGCAAGGCCAATTAACAGAAGACATTATGAGAGATATCATAACTCAGACATTAGAAGCAAAATAAAAGTACACTCTTTGGAACAGGGATGTTTCAAAGAGTGTTTTTAGCAGGAAAAGAACGCAACTATATATTATATGTAGAAGAAAATAAAAAAATGAATAAAATAAAAAAAACAATTGACAACCAATGAATTGAGTGTTATTATAAAAGTCCGTTATGAAACGACACATCAAAAACACTTCATGGAAGGATGCGGAAGCAATCGACTTCGAGAA
>JAHHTL010000058.1 GCA_020024635.1 Ruminococcus sp. | reverse complement strand
ATGTAAACCTTCAAACTGATGTAAGATAGAATTACTCAGTTTGGAGGTTTAGTTTTATGGAAAGGAAATAAGAACTATACGTATTTTAACACGACGGATACTTGATTTTCCTCTATGATATCATTTTATACTATAATAGAGGAAAAATCCAAAACTGCATGAAGCAGAATAGGAATCCATAAAGTTCCTGTATACTCTTTGAGAGCCTGAAAAGCCACACCACTCACAATTAATCCAAGCATCTGACTACTGACAAACTGTAAAATATATTCCATACTCAATGTTTGAAAATTATTGTAAGCAAAGATATGTAATGCAGCAAATAATATACTAGGCAAAAGATAGGTTACCGATTTTGAAAAATCTCGAAGTAGAAACGGACATAATCCACGAAGAATAATTTCTTCTACCATAGCTACTACAACCACATAATAAAACAAATTCAAAACCACTAATACGAAGTCTCCTGTTTTTCCAACTGAAACCACAAACATAACCACTAAAATTATACATAGTGAAATAATATATATTTTCTGTTTTTTATCTTGAACAAGCAAATACATATCTTTTAAAAAATGCTTCTTTCTCCATTTCCATACTATAAAAACTAATACTATGGGATAGATACTTAAAATCCCCCATTGCATCAAAATTTTTACTGGCGATTGTGATGCTTCTGTTACGGAGTATATCTCTACACCATTTATTTTTAGTAAGTACAACAATCCTGGACCAAATAATAATTCTAAACCAATGACTATAAAAACTATTGCAACTGCCTTGTTCTTTTTCTTTTCATTCATATATATTTTTCCTTTTTACAATGACGTTTTTCATTCCATAATTATTTTTTATGATGTCAGACGATTCTCAAAAATCCATATTTTGAATTTCCGGCAACAAAGCATTCCCCTGTCCCTCACTTAAAAATGGACCGATCTGCCTTTCCTTTTACTTATCCACTGTATTCTTTATATTTCTCCGGAATATTTTGGTATCCCAATAATCCCGCTACGCCATATATGATCCATAGAATACTTAGAAAAAGTGTACCATCCATCGGTCATGGAAAGCTGTTATTCTCCATAGATGAATCGTACCCGTATCATATCGCACCACATTTTGCTAATCTCGACTCACTGATACCTAAAATTCCATCTTCTACTGTTTGGTACACGCGTCAAATGGTTCTATCGGAAGTTCATACCTCTGACTCTAACTCCAATTCCAAAATTCCTTTTGAAAGACGATACACTTTGTCAACTCTTTCCAGTTCCTTATATTTATGTGTAATAAAAATGATTGTCTTATTTTTTAATTCACTATGTAATAACTCATGCAAAGCTTCATTTGATTCTACATCAAATCCTTCTGTAGCCTCGTCCATTTGTCACTAAAGCTTAAAACACCGCTTTTTCTACATGCTTCAATAACCGCGTTCCTTGATGCCTTTCCATCGATATTGACATTCTCCTCGATAGTCCCTGGGAATAGATATGGTCTTTGGCTTATAACAGCAATTCTATTGCGCATATCTTGTATATCCATCAATTCTACAGGAATTCCATATAATTTTATTATTCCTTTTTGAGGCTGATAGAATCCCGCCAAAAGATTCAAAAGCGTTGATTTTCCACTTCCATTTTCTCCTATAATCGCAACTCGTTCACCTTTTCTTACACATAGTGAAACACCATTTAGAATAGAGTGACTTGGTTCATAACCAAAGAAAAGATCCTTTACTTCAAAAACTATATCCTTATCCCGAGAAATTTTTCCAGGTTTCCTCGCATGTAATTTCATTTCCGGTTCTTCCGGTTGTTCCAATAATTTAAAAAGGCGTTTTGCCGATGGCTCTATTTGAGCAAAATAATATTTAATGTTTATCAATGATGAAATTGGATTTACAACATATGCACTATATGTAATAAAAGCAAACGCTCTACCTATAGTAAATTCTTCTTTTATAATAAAAAGACCACTTAATATATACAATAAAGCATTTACAATCGTGTCCATTACTACAACACTGGCAGTGCTATATTCATCTAACATTGCGTTCTTTTTATATGAATCCATCAGATCTTTTTGCTGACATTCAAATTGGGGCTTTTTTACCTGAAACAGATTCCAGAGCTTCATTTCATGAATTCCATTTATACACTCTGCGAACCAACTCATAAACTTTCGTTTATCTTCAATCCACTGTTCGAACACTTCCCGTTTCTTGTTTGCACAATATGACACTATTATAAATTTCAATGGAATAATTGCTTCTATCAATATTGCTAATTTCCAATCTAATAAGGATAGCCCAACTACTCCTCCTATTATTTGGAGAAGGATGATTGTATTTATAATCTCTGCACTTCCTCTTTCATCAAAATACTGTATTTTCATCCTATTGATTTTCCAGTAAGTCTTTTTATAGAGAGAATGTGTAAACTGATTATGTACATTTGAAAATAATCTTGTTTGGATTATATTTACCTCTTGCTGTATTAAAGAAATTATTATTAAGATACCAGAAAAAAAGAATGTACTGCATATTCATATGTATCCTGTATATGGGAAGTTGTTCCTATTCGATCTTCTGCATACAATTCATATGTATTACTTTTACTCACAATATACATATCTATATCTGACACTTTACTACTTTCCTATCTTTCTTCCTCTTGATTTAAAAGAATAATATCCGGATCATAAACTTTATATACGGTATAAAGAATATCGTTCAATGATGCAATGGAATCATCATAATATCCCAAAGGGATTGCATTTTCAGCTACAGGATTTTTCTGTAGAACTACTGCATAATAATCGTTCTGCTTAAACAACGCTTTTAGTTGTATCATTTCCTCTTCTAAGCTTTTATATATGTCATACCAGATATCGCCATATTTAATATTCATTTATAAACATTTTTAATTCTGTGACTTATAGAACTTCAAGTATTGTTAATCTCTAGTATACTTCTCCAATCACGCTTCCGTCATAAGCATTGATCACATAGGAAAGATTCTGAAGAGGATTTCCCCCAAGACTTTCTTGGACAGTAAAAGTCCACGCTGGAACCATCCATGCATGTTTCGGCTCCTGATAGGCTGTGGTATAAGTATACTGTAGCTTCGCGCTTAACACATCATATTCCAGCAAAGTAGTATCGTTGGTGGACTGCCCTTTTCCAGAATACCAATAAAAAATCTGATTCGTCAGCTTTTCCTGTATTTTCTCAAAAGGCAGAAGCTTTGTATTTTCTGCCACTGTACGGACTTCCTCTGCTATCCCATCCCATTTAAAATATTTAACGCCTTCCTCTGTTATCAGAATGGAAATTGTTTCTATCTGAAACGGCGGCATATAGCTGTCCGCTGTTTCTTCCGCAACCACGCCCTCGGAAACGGAGGTAAGCCCCTCTACGCTTCTGGAAAAAGAATACAGATATCCCGGTACCCCCTTATCCAGATTCCCTTGCCACAAGATATCACTGCCAAGGCCCAGACCATTGTTCTCCGAACATGCGTCCTTCGGAAACCACACAGTACGGTCAGAGTCTACAATACTCATGCCGTCGATACCGAGATCTTCTAAAATTTGTTCCGCCTGTTTCTTTCCATCTTCCTCTGTAAAGGTACTCTTATCCATGCACTTTCGATACGCATCCGCCAGCTCATGGAATTTTTCTGCATAGCCGTTGGTATCCATGTTGTAGCTGCTGTAATACTCATTCTGCATTTCCTCATACTCTATCGTTTTTTCCTCTACAAAATCAGAACCCTCCATCCAGAGAAAGCTACTGTCATTGTCAATTTCCTGATTATACCGCTCTGCTTCTATATGTGCTGTCCTATCCTTTCCCACGTCCGCAGCAAAATAATCCTCTGTATCTGTATTTTCCGATTCAGTACTCATCCAGCTCCGCGCTGCCTCCACACCAGAATCCTTTGATTTTTCATGAAATCCTATCTCCACTTTCTCTGGGGCAGACGTCCTATCTGGTGCAAGCTCCATACCCTTCCGAGTTGCATTTTGGATACTTGCAATCGATGTGGAATACGCTGATTGCGCATAGCTTCCTTCCTTGCTAGAAATCCTATCTAACACCGCCTGATACACATCCTTTGTCACAGTCTGTGGCTTATATAATTCCTCACTGTTTGCAAAATAATCAATCAATCCCTTCAACTCTTCCTGCGTCAGCCCATGGCTTTTCATCTCTATGACCGGAAGATTTCCGATGCTTTGTTCTCCCAGCCTAAGATCCGCTTTGATGGTCACGCGATCGTTACTTTTCTTTTCTTCAAACTCCCAATGCGTTGGAACGTCCGTCTTCCTCTTTTCTCCCTCCTTTAAAGGTTCACAGACAACTGATCCACTGATCCCATCCTCTTTACTGACTACCGAACTCTCCTCGGGCGTTTTCTGACAACCGAAAAGCATTATACACAATGCACCTACCATTACTGCCAAAATATATTTTTTCATTTTTCCTCCTTAATTTTAATACATGTAAATTTTCATTCCCTATATATCCAAACTCAACAAGTATACACAATTTATATAACAATAAGAGTGTACTTTCTTTTGATTTCTCACACTGCTGCAACAACATATTTTCTGTTAATATCTGATTATCTTTCGGGATTTGCGCTAAGCAATATGCACACATTCTCAAATTCCAACACTCTAAACATTTTTCTTTAATCATCTTACCATGGTTAAGAAGAAAACTCATTTTATCAAAATCAAACCCAGAATCCAAAGAACGATCATAAAAATACTTCTGCATTGGTGTCTGAACACATTTGATCAATACCTTTCCCATAGTCTTTTCTCCCGTATCATTTTTATTTAATCTGTGTCAGGATGCCTGCATCCATCTCACAGATTGTATCGCAGAGCCATTCAATCTCCAGCATGTTATGCGCTGCGACAAGAACAGTCTTTCCTCTCTCCTTTAGTCCTTGTAAAAGTTCGCAGACCTCTTCAGCCCCTCGCTTGTCCAAACCATTAAATGGCTCGTCCAATATCAAAAGTTCTGGATCTTCCATGATCGCTTGAGCGATACCAAGACGTTCCCTCATTCCAAGAGAATACTGTCCCACTTTCTTTTTGGACAGAGGATCAAGCCCCAAAGTTCGCATTGCCGCCCTCACATCGTCATCGGAAATACGATGTTTCAGAGATGCCAATCTTTTCAAATTTGCAAAACCGCTTAGGTTCAAAAGGAAACCGGGATTTTCAATGATAACACCTACGGACTCTGGAAAATCCACCTCCTTTCCGATTTGCTTTCCTCCTACGAGGACTGTACCACTCTCCGGTTGTAAAAATCCACAGATACATTTAAACATTACGGTTTTTCCTGAGCCGTTAAAGCCCATGATTCCATGGATCTTTCCTTTTTCAAAATCATGGGTAATGTCCTTCAGTATTTTTTCTTTTTGAAAGGATTTTGTCAGTCCTTTCAGTCTAATTGCATATTCCATTTTGTCCTCCTTTTATTCGTTCATCTGCGTAAAAGAGAAATTATAACCTCGAATCCGGACGGCTGATAAGATGATCAATGAGATGATCAATACCACGAATATGGACATGCTCACCCCAATCCCCGGTAGGTAATCATAGCCAAAGCTATGCATGGGGAAAGTAGCGTGGTTTAGTGGAGATAGCCAGCCGCAAAGCACATTCGCCTTGTATGCCTGATTTCCTGTAAAATGAAACAACTTCTGGAGAATATCCGGATTCAGCAGGAGTCCATACAGACTAACTGCAAAAGCCCCAATCACGCCTGTCATATTTCCTGCAGTTAGATTTAAAAATAACATAAGAACCGCGATAAAAAGAGTATACAAAAGTACAAGTCCAAATACTATAGCCGCACAGCCGTAAGGAGTGGAGCTTTCCATTGTTTTTATCGAAACAGGAACGGTTATGCTCTCCCCACCTCCATAGCCCAACATCGCCGCTGTCTCACTCCACACATTCCCCATAAAGGAAAAGGGAGCTCCCAAAATTCCAAGCATCACTGCCAAAAAGATATTATAGATCACGGTTGCCAGAATCACATAGATAATCTGACCCGCAAGCCATACCTTTCGTTTTGTACGTACAAGCCAATACGGAGTTGCTTGACTGATAAACGGCATATCCGCAAAGAGCAAAATCAAAAGCAGGGAGGAAAGCATAACAGAGGATGCGTCCCCATATGTCCAAATAAACGGCTCGCATACCTGAAGGATTGTTTCATATTTTATCGCATGGGAAATAATCTGATCTGACAGCATCAAACATAATACAGCCGCCAGAATGAAGGTCATCCAGATCCTCGGATTTTTTTTCCATCCGGAAAAATTCTGACCTGCAATACGAAAAGCCTGTTTAATATCACGCATACCTTATCCTCCTTTCTATTGCGCACATAAAGATAATTGCTGTCAAAAAAGAGCCAAACGCTAATATAGTAATACAGAAAATATCGTTGTAATAAATAGCTGCCGCCCAATAACGTGGGCTCAGAAAGAATGCTTTTTGATAGTAACGCTCCTGAAATACGGTTAGGACATAATAAAGAATAAAAGGAACGGCATAGGACATATATCGATTTTTAGTTATGACCGCCGCCACCCCGCCAACTAGCGCCCAAAAAGCACCGTTTAAAAATAGCCTCAGAAAACTTACAGCCGTTCTCCCCACAAGCACAGCCATATCATAGTTCCCACCCATCAAAGAGGGATATTGTCCGAACCTTAATACACAGATCACAAGAAGGAACACCATAGCAAAAAAGGTAGTTAAGCCTCCGGAGACCAAAAGTCCTGCCGCTTTTCCTATTAGATACTGTTTTCTGCCTGAACGAATATAGCTGAACAGGAAGAAACGGCTGTGCAACTCAGCCTCCGTGTTCTCTCCACCTGCAAAAGCAACGGCAATGGGAACGAACAGGAGCATATTAACACTGTTCATACAATAGGTGTATGCCACGAACCAACCTGGTCCCTCCGCCGAGCCACCTGCATCTATAATCTTCTGTAGCATCTCATGTTCAGACATCAGGGTAGCTGTAGCAATCAATAGAATCCCCAAAATAAAACGAACGCTTCGGATATTGTTTTTTATGTCCGTTGCCAGCACGTGCCTCATACGCTTTTCCTCCATACTTCAAACAACCATAGATTGATTTTTTCTGATTTTTATAGCATTATCAATTTATATGTGTTCATTATACCACTATTCATATAAATATCAATCTATTTCATAAATATGCATTGTGAAATCAAACAATTGTTTCTTCTGTTATTTTTCCACTTTTTCTCAATTTCATCTCAATTAATCCTAAACGCCTCTTCTCTTCATTTTTCGTATGCTTATTCCACAGCAAGCACCATCACTCCTACCGGAATCAGATCTTATGAAACAGAGCCTATCTTCAACTGGAACATTCTGCAGTATGACGGCATCTACTACCGGATGGACGAGGAGCACAAGGAATTTATCCCTAACAAAGTATAAAAGCATATAAGTCTATAAATAGAATTTTTCTATGATAATAAGTTGCGTCCTTATCAACCTGAAATGATTGTCACTGATACCGGATACAAAACACCGGCTATTGCACATCAATTGCTGACAGATGGGATAAAACCACTGTTACCGCATAAACGACCAATGACCAAAGATTGTTTCTTAAAAAATATGAGTATGTTTATGAAGAGTTGTATGACCGCTATATTTGTCCTAACAATC
>JAHHTL010000057.1 GCA_020024635.1 Ruminococcus sp. | reverse complement strand
CATAAATAGTTTATCACATTCAAGCTGGAGATGCAAATATCATATAGTATTTGCAATGGTATTTTTAATCACACATCGCTGTGTGAATTTCATCAGGGTAAGTTACTGCTTCATTTAACGATACCTTTTGAAGAAAAGCCTAGAAGCAATCTTCCCTGTGATAATCTCAGGTATTACCGTCAGCGAAAACAGATGACAACAAGGCAGTTAGCGGAAAAGTTGGATATTGTACCAGCAACTGTTGTGATGTATGAAAATGGAAAACACCCAATTCCGTATGATGTTGCCATCAGATTGGCGGAGACGTTAGGGATCGAACCAGCCTTACTGTATGATGATTTCTCGAGTTTCCTTGCGGTACCCTATACCAAAGCCTTAAAAAGACTAAGGACAGCGTTAGGACTGTCACAGAAGGTTTTTGCACAGCAAATGGGAATTATACCAAGTTACTACTACAAACTCGAAGAAGGGAACCGTAGACCGTCAAGGAAACTATATCAGCAGATATGTTCCACACTAAATGAGATCAATCCACAAACTTCACTTTTAAGTGAGAATCTCTTAAAATGAAGTTGTACGATAAAATGATTGGAGGAATGATTATGGAACAGAATTTCATCTACACTCGTTGCGGTGATTATCTCATCCCTAATATTCGGTTGCAGTATACAGACGATAAGCTACTTGGAAAATATGGGAAGATGCGTAGAGCATTTCTTGAGGAAAACAATCAAATGCTATTGAATGACTTGATTCTGACAGAGAGGCTATTTCCGCATCTGTGGGAGATTGATAAAACGGCACATCGCAGAGTAGAGCAGCTGATGACTGAATTACTTAAGAGGAATCCGACACCAGATAAAGCTACCCATCAAATGGAATGGGTACAGCACATGAATTCAATTAAGGCACAGGCAGAAGAAATAGTTTTGACAGAGTTAATTTATAATTGAGCAAAAATGGGTTGCTTTGAGTAGCAGCCCATTATTTATGTGGAAATACAGTTCTTGAATTGTAAAAAGCACAATGTAACAATACTGATCTTATCCTATCTGGAGGTAAAGAAGTAGGTCTGTTGACACGGATAAGAAAAGAGTATAAAATAAGTATGTAAGCTAACTAACTTATAATAGAGGTGATGAAGGTGGATGATTTGAATTTGAAAACAGAAAATGCTGAGTTCGGTCAATATTTGCGTTCTGTTCGACAAGCTAAAAAAATATCGATTCGTCAACTTGCAAAAGCGGTGAGTAAAACACCTACATATATCAGTGATATTGAAAAGGGTAATAATAAACCTCCTGAAAGAGAATTATTAGATAAAATAATTGCAGCATTGCAATTGACAAATCTCCCGAATGTAAGAAACACGCTATATGATTTGGCTGCAAAAGAAAGAAAAGATGTTCCGGCAGACATTAAAGAATATCTTATGGAAAATGAATCAATATTAAGAATTATTAGAACAGCGAAAGAAAGTCCAAATGAAAAACAAATTTGGGCGAAAGTATCGCAGATTATTTAATGGTGGAGGAGAAAGAAATGGCTGAATTAAGAAAAGAAGATTTGTGGGTAATGGCGGATAAACTTCGCAATAATATGGATTCGGCAGAATATAAGCATGTATGTCTTGGACTTATATTCCTAAAATATATTTCTGATAGTTTTGAACGAGCTTATCAAGAAGTCTCTCAAGATGAATATGCTGATCCAGAAGATAGAGATGAATATCTTGCTAAAAATGTGTTTTGGGTGCCACAGGAAGCACGTTGGGAAACTATTAAAAACAGTGCCAAAGATCCGACAATTGGTCAGGTTATCGACAATGCTATGTACGTGATTGAAAAGGAAAACTCTTCTCTTCGTGGTGTACTTCCTAAAGATTTTGCAAGAGCATCTTTGGATAAACGCTCTTTAGGAGAACTGGTAGATTTATTATCTGAACTTGAAATTGGCAATGATAAAAATAAAGATACATTAGGCTCTGTATACGAATATTTTCTTGGAAAGTTTGCACGTGCTGAGGGTAAATTGGGCGGAGAATTCTACACTCCACGTAGTGTAGTTGAGTTGATTGTAGCTATGATTGAGCCTCATGATGGTCGTGTTTATGACCCTTGCTGTGGTTCTGGCGGTATGTTTGTACAGAGTGAACGCTTTGTAGAGGACAGAGAAGGACGAATTGATGGTCAATTAGCCATTTATGGTCAGGAATCCAATTATAATACTTGGAAACTTTGTAAAATGAATCTTGCTATCCGTGGAATAGAAGCAAACCTTGGTCAGCAAAATGCGGATTCCTTTCATAATGATCAGCACAAGAGTTTAAAGGCAGATTATATTATGGCAAATCCTCCTTTTAATATCAGTGACTGGGGCGGAGAACGTTTAATAGATGATCCAAGATGGAGTAAATACGGCATTCCGCCTACAGGTAATGCCAACTATGCGTGGATTTTACACATGCTTTATCACTTGGCACCAAGCGGAACAGCAGGTTTTGTGTTGGCAAACGGTTCACTTTCATCTTCTACAATCAGTGAATACAATATTCGTAAAAACTTAATTGAAGACGATAAGATAGATTGCATTGTTACTTTGCCTGGTGGATTGTTCTCAACAACATCGATTCCTGTTTGTTTATGGTTTATGGCTCGCAATAAGCTGAAAAATGGGCACCGTGATCGCCATGGAGAAATTCTGTTTATTGATGCCAGAAATATGGAAACGGAACCTTATGAGGACAGCCGTACTCAGAGACAACTGACTGCAAAAACTATTGATGAAATCACTTCTGCATATCATTCTTTTCGTAATCATGAAAAGAAAGCAATAAAGGCAGATGGTACAGAGATTGAATATGCCGATAAGCAAGGATTTTGGAAAATAGCAACATTGGAAGAAATTTGTGAAAAAGATTATAATTTAGCTCCTGCGAGTTATGTAGGTGTTGTTTCTATAGAAGAAGACACGGAACCTTTCGATGAAAAAATGAAAAGATTGACAAAGAAATTATATAAAGTAATAGATGAATCTCAAAAGCTTGATGAAGAAATTATGCATCAATTAAATGAAATGGGATGGAACCAAGATTTCAAGGAGGAATAAGATGCTTTTAGGTGATTTAATTATTAATCATGACAATAAACGTATCCCATTATCAGCTAAGCAAAGGGAAAATATTGAAAAAAAATATCCATATTATGGTGCACAGGGTATTATTGATTATGTCGATGACTATCTTTTTGAAGGCAAATATTTGTTGATAGCTGAAGATGGGGAAAATTTAAGGTCTCGCAAACAACCAATTGCAACCATTGTAGAAGGAAAGTTTTGGGTTAATAATCATGCTCATATAGTTACATCAAATGAATTATCAAATCTTGAGTTTTTGTGTTTTTGGTTAAATTCAAATGATATATCTGAATATATAACTGGTTCGGCTCAACCAAAGTTGAATCAAAACAATATGAACTTGATTGCGTTGCCTGATTTTTCTAGAGAGGAGCAGGATAGAATTGCAGAAAAGCTATGCGTGTATGAAAAGAAAATTAAAAATAATTTAGTTAACATAGCGCTATTAGTGAATGTAGCAAACGAAATATATAAAGAAACGTTTATACAAAAGTCCAAATTAGCAGATGGGCAATATGCAGAATCAACTGTATTTGAGAACGTTATAGAACTTAAGGAAAAAAACAAAGAAGAAAAAGATTACCCTGTACTTTCGGTCGTAAAAGAAGGCGAATTTAAAGCATCCGAAGATGTATTTACAAAACAAGTTTATAGTAAGAGTACCAAAAACTATAAAATTGTTCGACTAAATCAAGTAGCATATAATCCAGCTAGAGCAAATATCGGTTCTATCGCCATGCTCAAAGACTACGATGCTGGGCTTGTTAGTCCGATTTATACTGTTTTTGAGATGAAAGATACTATTACGCCAACTTTCTTTTATTATTATATGAAGCAGCCGATTTTCCAAGAAATGATTAAACATCATGCCATAGGGACAACAAGACAGAACTTTCCTTTTGAAGCATTCAAAATGTTTCCAATGGTAGTTCCACCAATGGAACTGCAACTAAAATTTGAAGAAATCGCAAAACCTATTGAGCAAAAAATTAAAAAATTGAAAGAAGAAAATGAAGTATTGGCAGAAATTAGAGATACCCTACTCCCGAAATTAATGAGTGGAGAACTGCCAGTGGAAGTGGGTGAAAGTTAATGGATGAACGTGAACGATACGAAGAATATATGCAGGATGAGTTGGAAGAACAGTTTTCAGTTTATAGCGTCTCAGACTTGCTATCAAAGCTTTCTGACTATAGTCGTATTATTTCGGAAAATGGAATACCTGGTACGTTGCTCTTTCGTGGACAATCTGATGTTGGTTTTGGTATTGATGGAAGTATTTTTAGAAATGGGTTATTAGAAAAAGAAACTACCATTGTCAATGAACTAATATTGCAAGAGCCACTGGAATTTGGAAATCATATGACAGATTTTGAACAGTTGGTTAAAATGCAACATTATGGTTTACCAACTCGATTGCTGGATATTACAACTAATCCTTTAATTGCGCTCTATTTTGCCTGCTCCGAACATAAAGACAAAGACGGTGAGTTAATTTTGTTTATTGAGTCATTGCAGCGTCCTACACAAAAGGAAGTTAGATTGTTTTCTGCACTGGCAGAATATGATGGAAAAAGCGAAAGTAATTTTTTGGACTATTTTTCAAGAAAAGGTCTTGGAGATGATATCTTATCAAGTTTTGAAGAGAAAGTGGAGCGTCTCAAAACTCAATTTCAAAATAAATATGTACCAGTTGTAGCTCCTAAGAATAATGAACGTATAAGACGCCAAAATGGTGCATTTTTAATCTTAGGAATCAACATATGTGACCCTGATTATTATCTGAAAAACAGTTTCAATTTAAAAGATAGTCTCAGCGAATATGTAGATGAAGGGATTCCAAGATATTTACGTATACCAGCAGAACAGAAGTCTTCAATATTGCATGAACTTGATATGATTGGAATAAATGAAGCTTTTGTCTATCCAGAATTAGAACATCAGACATCCTATATCAAAAAAAGACATTTTGTAAAGGCAGGTGAATAGAATGTCCAATTTTATAGAAAATGATCTTGAGCAAGCTGCGTTGGAGTGGTTTCAAGATTTAGGTTACCAGACTCAATATGGACCAGACATTTCGCCGGGAGGAAGTTTCTCAGAGAGAGAAAGTTTTGGAGATGTTGTTCTGTATGATAGGCTACATAGTACGTTAAAGCGTATTAACAAACAGTATTCTAATGACACGATTTCAGAACTGGTTAAAAAGATTACTCGCCAACAGAGTTTGTCTATTGTCCAAAATAATATTGCATTTCAGAAATTATTAACTGACGGTATTGATGTAGAGGTTAAGCAGAAAGATGGAAGTATAAAAACAGAAAAAGCTTATATCTTTGATGCAAGAGATATTGAAAATAACGAGTTCTTAGCAGTCAACCAATATACTGTGATTGAGAACGGAAAAGAACGCAGACCTGATATTGTCGTTTTCCTAAATGGTATTCCTGTTGTTATGATAGAACTGAAAAACGCAACAAACGAAGAAGTAGATATTGTTGATGGATTTAATCAGCTTCAGACTTATAAAAGAGATATCCCTTCTTTGTTTTATTATAATGCCTTTATGATCACAAGTGATGGTATCAATGCAAAAGTCGGTACAATTACTTCTGGCTTGGATCGTTTTATGTTCTGGAGAACAATTGACGGAGAAAAAGAGTCAGGACTTTCTTTCCCCCAATTACAGGTTATGCTGTATGGAATGATGAATAAAAAGAGATTTTTAGACATTATTTCAAAGTATAGTTTCTTTGTTTATGAGGAAGATAAGTCTTTCAAAATTCTACCTGGTTACCATCAATTTTTTGCTGTAAATAAAGCTTTGTATACCACTCATTTAGCAGCTTCTGAAAATGGAAGCAGAAAAGCGGGTGTAATTTGGCATACACAGGGTAGTGGAAAAAGCTATTCTATGCTCATGTATACTCGTCAATTGGTTTTAGAACTGAATAATCCAACAATTGTCGTTATTACTGACAGAAATGACTTAGACGATCAGCTCTTTACTACTTTTTCAAAAAGTGCTGATTATTTGCGTCAAATACCCAAACAGGCAGATACAAGAAAAAAACTGCGAGAACTATTAAGCGTTCAAGCAGGTGGTATTGTATTTACGACCATTCAAAAGTTTTCGCCAGACGAGAGTGACCAATCGATGGAGGCATTGACTACTAGGCGAAATGTGGTAGTTATAGCAGATGAAGCACATCGTAGTCAGTATGGATTAGAGGCAAAAGAAAAAGATGGAAAAGTTTCTTTTGGTTTTGCGAAGCATATGCGTGACGCATTGCCGAACGCTTCTTTTATAGGATTTACTGGAACTCCTGTTGAGCTAAGCGATAAAAATACCCCTGCACTGTTTGGTGATTATATTGATATTTATGACTTAACTCAGGCGGTAAAAGACAAAACAACGGTTCCGATTTATTATGAGAGCAGAATTGCTAAATTAGATCTTCAACAAGAATTAAAACCGAAGATTGATGATGAGTATAACAGCATTGTTGAGGGACAAGAAGAAACTTATGCTGAAAACCAAAAGCATAAATGGGCAAGGTTAGAAGCCATTGTTGGAACAGATAGTCGTATTGATGTTGTGGTGAAAGATTTCATTGCTCATTACGATCTTAGACAGCAAGCAATCAATGGAAAAGTTATGTTTGTAGCTATGTCCAGAAAGATTGCAGTAAAACTTTACTCAAAGATTATAGAATATCGTCCGGAATGGCATAGTGATGAAATTGATAGAGGTGTTATTAAAGTTATTATGACTTCTTCGGCATCTGATCCACCTGAATTTCAGCCACATGCAACTACTGCATCTCAGAAAAAGATACTTGCAAAGAGAATGAAAGATGTTGAAGATGAATTGAAAATTGTTATTGTTTGCGATATGTGGTTGACGGGATTTGATGTACCTTGTCTTCACACAATGTATGTCGATAAACCAATGAGTGGTCATAATCTTATGCAAGCCATAGCACGAGTTAATCGTGTTTTCAAAGATAAGCCAGGTGGTTTGATTGTAGACTATATTGGTATTGCAGATAATTTAAGAAGCGCATTAGCACAATATACACCTTCTGATCGAAAAACAACAGGCATTGATCCACAAGTTGCAATAGACCTTATGTTTGAAAAGTATGAGCAAATACAAGGAATATTACATGGATTAAACTACTCTTCTTATATAGACGGCTCTGCAAGTGAACGAATGAGTTGTATCGTTTCTGGTGTGGATTTTGTTTTGGGTAAACCAGAAGATGAGAAAAAAGAATTTCTTAACTTGGTTGTAGAAATCAGTAAGGCATACGCATTATGTTCAACCTCTGAACAGGCTCAAGGGATCAATGTAGAGATTAGCTATTTTAAAGCTATCAAATCAGGCATTATAAAAATATTGCCAAAGGATAAACAGAAGAAAACGAAAGACCAAATAGAATATGAAATTGGACAATTGGTTTCTAAATCGGTGATTTCCGAAGAAGTTGTTGACATATTTGCTTCAGTTGGATTAAATAAACCGGATATATCAATTTTATCTGATGAATTTCTTGAAGAAGTAAAAGGATTGCCACAAAAAAATTTGGCGCTTGAACTTTTACGACGTTTGCTTGATGGTAAGATTAAGGCGATTGCTAAAAAGAATGTAGTGCAAGCAAAGAAATTTTCAGAAATGCTTGAAGCATCAGTAATTCAATATGAAAAACGCTCATTAGAGACAGTGGAAGTTATAAAGGCTTTGGTTGATATGGCTAAAGACATGAACGAACTTCATAAAAGAGGAGAAAAGCTTGGACTGTCAGATGATGAATTGGCATTTTATGATGCAATATCTTCCAATGAGTCTGCCAAAGATTTTTATGAAAATGATGTTTTAAAACAGATTGCCAAAGAACTGACAATTAGTATTAAAAATAATATTAAGGTTGACTGGGATGTTCGAGAAAGTGTTAGAGCACAGATGAGAATTACTGTAAAAAGGTTGCTCAGAAAATATAAATATCCACCAGATAAACAAGCAACTGCGGTAGATTTGATAATAGAACAAGCGGAGAAAATGTGTGAATCCGAATTGGATAAATAGTTATTATAATTTAGATTTATTCTATATCAACAACTTCGGTGCAAGTTGCACAGAAGTTAAAACGATAATTTTTCTTATCAATCATCGACAGATTGTCGGGGATTGATTTTTGTAAAGAATTTCCCGATTTTGTCGGAAAGCTATGGGTTCAATTATGAAACTTTTAGAAATTTAACTTCGAACCAACTTGGTCACAAGTTAAAAATGATCTCGTACAATTTGGCATAAAGTCAGCTGATGAATTTGTAACATGTGGGCGAATTGTCCAGTGATGCCAGACAAAAAAATTATTCCCGAATGGCGAGTATTTTCTATTACTAAAAGAGCCATACAAATTGGCAAGCAGTGTAAACTGGTACCAGTTTACTCATTTTCTCGATTTACC
>JAHHTL010000056.1 GCA_020024635.1 Ruminococcus sp. | reverse complement strand
TCACTTTTGATGACAATATGGAGTTTAGTAGGTTTCTTAAGAGCTTGGAAAAACATCATATTCCGATATGGAGTTACGATGAATATCAAAGATTTAAAGTTAAGAAAAAAAATTAGCAAGATCAAAGTATCTCCGATAACTAAGTATACAAAGGAGCGAGAAGATGCATACAATTTTAGTAGTGGAAGATGATATCAATATCAATGGATTGTTAAAAGAAGCCTTGGAAAAAGAGGGATATGTATGCACACCGGCGTTTTCAGGTACAGAGGCAAAGTTACTGTTAGAGAGAAATAGTTATTCCATTGTGCTATTGGATTTGATGCTTCCAGGAATCCCGGGAGAAGTGGTGCTAAAAGAAATACGACAAAAAGGTAGAACTCCAATCATTGTCTTGACTGCAAAGGATACGATTGATGATAAGGTGGAATTTCTTCGCAGTGGAGCAGATGATTATGTAACCAAACCTTTTGATATTAAAGAAGTGATTGCTCGTATTGAAGTACAGATTCGACGGATGGAAGAAAGTGTGGGTGAAATTCAACAAAAAGTATTGCAGTATCAAGAAATACGTTTAGAAAAAGAACACTTTAGAATCATAGTAGAAGGAAGAGAACTTCCACATATTACAAGACAAGAATTTTCCATCTTAGAATTATTGTTAAAACACCCGAAGAAGGTATTTAGTAAGGAAGAAATTTTTGAGTATGCTTGGAATGAGCCTTACATGGGAGAGACAAAAACGTTGGATGTTCATATTAGTCATATTCGAAAGAAATTAAAAGCCATATCAAAAAAAGAATACATAGAAACGGTGTGGGGAATAGGATATAGGTTACATCCATAATCTTTACTCTTTTTTAACTTTTTATTTGCGAAGAATTAGGAGTTTATTCGTAGAATAAAGTAAGAAACAAAAAAAGGAGAAGGAAAGTATGGCAGAATATTTGTTAACTACCCATCATTTAACCAAGCAGTTTGGAAAGTATAAAGCAGTAAATGATGTCACTTTACATGTGAAAAAAGGAGCAATATATGGATTTATAGGTAGAAATGGTGCAGGGAAAACGACTTTTTTAAAAATGATCAGTGGTCTTTCCAAACCAACTTCTGGAGACATTGAATTGTTCGGGTATAAGAATGAAGAATTAAAGAATGTACGTTCCAGAGTTAGTTGTTTAATTGAGACGCCGGGGCTATATGGAAACATGTCAGCCTATGAGAATCTCGCCATTAAGTGTAAGCTTTTTGGAATCGATGATCGAACATACATTGAGAAAATATTAGAAACAGTAGGGCTTGCAGAGGTTGGAAAAAAGAAAACAAAGCAGTTTTCTCTTGGAATGAAACAAAGGCTTGGGATTGGACTTGCTCTTGTTGGAGAACCAGATCTTTTGATTCTAGATGAACCCATCAATGGACTGGACCCGCAGGGAATTGCAGAAATTCGTAAAATGATTGTGAGGTTGAAAGAAGAACAGAATATGACCATTATGGTTTCCAGCCATATTTTGGAAGAGTTGTCTAAAATTGCAACTCATTACGGCATCATTCACGAAGGAAGTTTGTTACAAGAACTTACCCGTGAGGAATTGATGTTGCGTTGTAGCGAGCGAATAGAGATTAAGCTAGATTCACCAAATGAAGCATTGCCTGTTTTAGATCGACTTGGATTTAAAAATTATGAGGTAATAGATAAACACACAATTTGTGTTTATGAGCGTTTAAATGAAAGTGCTCAAGTGAATATGGAACTTTCGAAGGCGGGAATATTGATAAAAGGAATCGGAATTAACAGTGAAGAACTGGAGAATTATTTCTTGAATCTAACAGGAGGTGCTAATCATGCTTAATATGATTCGAATGGAACTGTATCGCATGTTCCGAACCAAAAGCTTTTATGTGATAGGATTGGTTCTGACAGCGGCAATTGTCTTTACCACCCATCTTGCAGCTGTTGAAATGAAAAGTTTTACAATGGAAGAAAAGCAAGAACAGTATGAATACGCGATGGAACAACAAGGAGAAGAGAGTATCAATATAGGCATGGTTGTTACAGTACCTACAGAGCCTGGAGCAGAGATATCTGTGTTTGATCTGTTTTATGCAAATCTAAAGGGAAAGTTTATTGCACTTTTTATCGTCATTTTTACCGTGCTGTACTCCTCCGCAGACATGACCAGTGGATATATTAAAAATATAGCCGGGCAAGTGAAAAACCGAGGGTATCTTGTTTTAGCAAAAGCAGTGTCTTTATTTATTTATGTTGGACTTATGATTTTGTTTTTCGCAGGGGTTCAGGCAGTTAGTAATGCAATTTTATTTGATTCCTTTGTGTGGGGACCATGGAAAGCGTTTCTTACATATGGAGGGATGCAAATCCTCCTTCATTTTGCCTATGCACTGATTGCCATGTGCATTACCATTGTGCTACGAAACAATGTAATTAGCATGTTATTGGTTGTATGTATTTGTATGAATGTACTTACAATAGTTTATTCAGCTATAGATAACATGATTGGAAGATTGGGCGTAAAAGCTTTTCATGTAATTGATTATACCATTAGTGGGAAAATAGCATTCCTCCCAATGGAGATTACAGTAGAAGAAGTTAGAACAACTTGTTTCGTGGCAATCGCATTTTGGGTTGTAACACTTTTCATCGGAGAGATGGTTTTTAGAAAGAGAGATATCTAGATGTACATTTTGATTGGAATATTGATTCTTCTTGTGTGTATTCTTAGTTGTATATTAATCAGTGACAGGCGGCAAATAAAAAATATTTGCCGCCAACTTTGCTTTCTTGAAGAACAAGAAAGTAATCTCTTGATTACAAAAGAATCGCTGTCAAGAAGTAGTGGAAGATTGATAGATTTACTAAATAAACAGCTGAAAAATCAAAAAAAAGAACGATTAAAATATTTGAAAAAAGAACGGATGATTGCAGAAATTTATACCAATTTATCCCATGATATTCGTACACCACTAACCTCTTTGGATGGATATTTTCAACTTCTGGAAGAAACAGATGATGAAAAAGATCGTAAGCGCTATTTAAAAATTATCGAGGAGCGGATTTCTAGTTTAAAAGAAATGTTAGAGGAATTGTTTACGTATACAAAACTTCAAAATGAGGAGTATGTTATACGACTTCAGCGGGAGAATTTAAGTTTGATTTTGAAGGAAACTTTATTTTCATACTATGACAGTTGGATCAAATGCGGAATTACTCCAAAGATAGAAATTACAGAGGAAACATTATTTGTTTTAGGAAATGAAGTGGCTATTCGACGTGTAATACAAAATGTTGTTAAAAATGGATTGGATCATGGAAATAAAAAAATTTTCATAACACTAAAAAGGGAAAACCAATATGCAACGTTGATTTTTAAAAATCAAGTGGAAGGACATGAACAGATTGATACAGAAAAAATCTTTGAACGCTTTTACAAAGCAGATGAGGCAAGAAGTAAAAATTCCACTGGACTTGGATTAGCCATTGCAAAAGGATTCCTTGAAAAAATGAACGGATTGATTTTGGCAGAAGTAGAAAAGGATTGGTTTACGATAACCATTCAGATGAAAATGTATGAAGAAAAATAGTATGGGAAAAGGCATATTTTTGTTTAGGGATTCATATATTATAAGAGCAATGACAATGCAAATTTAACTGAAAAGGCTAAAATAGGTTTACACTTTGAAAAAAGGAGGGAAGTCATAAGAAAGAAATCAATTACATAGTGAGAAATGAAACCGTGAATATAGGATAAAGAAAGGACAATGGAATATGAAAGTTAAGAAATATAAAAGAGTTTTAGGAGCCTTTTCATTTCTTTTTGTTATTGCACTGTTTTTTTCTTTTTCTTCAGCTGCATTTGCAGAAGAAGAGTTTTTCACAGGGACGGAAACAAGAGAAGAGATTATTTATGACAATGGAATTCATTATATGGAGGATCCCAATTTCCCCAATGAGAGAATTCCTTTGTTTTGTATGAATAATAAACTTCACTGGCCACATCTTACTCCAGATTTGGGAAACGTGCAGGTGCCAGGTTATAAAGAAGGATATTTAACGCCCAGTGATTTCCAAACGGAAGATGAGTATAACAAATGTATGGAACGATTATCAAAACTGTTGTATGTTGGATATCCAAATAATGCAGAACAATTGTATAAAATTGTAAATGACACCAGCGGATGTATGCCAACAGAGGAAGAGTTTAATGAAATGTTACTTGTCCCAACTGATGTACAGACTGCATTTCCGTATTTAGAAAATCATCGCTTTTTCTATTCTGATTGGAGCAATCAACAGAGGGAATCGTTAGATACGTTAAACAAATTTGTCAATGAGGTTGTAACGCTTGATAAAAATCAAACAACTACCATCAATGGATTCACTTATCATGATATTATTACACTTCCTTTTTATAAAGCAGCTTTTTGTATGACATTGGAAGTTAACGGAAATCCATTGGAGAGTTTTTCGCATTTGTACGGCGCTAGTTACTATGTTACAGAACAACAGGCTTATACAGCAACGCAAGAGGCCATTTGGTATTTGTTACAGGAATATAAAATAGCCGAGAATAATCTTTCAACTATGAGTTTTCCCTTGTCAAATGTATTATATAGATATTCAGAATATGGAAGATTGTTGGATAAGGAACCATCAATTTCAGAGTTGCGATTTTCAGAAGACTTAAATTTTTCTTACAATCCCAAAGATGGAATGTGGCATAGTACAAAATTCCAAGTGGAAGAGCCACCAGAGTACAAAGGAAAATATACATTAAATTTACCAAATGGGATGAAAATAGCTGGAAGTAAAACAAATGAAATTATTGGAAATGAATGTTATGAATTGATAAGTGATGGCAAGCCGGTGGAGGGACAACCAATCGAGATTGCGGCACAGTTTGTTTGGTTAAAAGAAATGAGACAGTATTCTCCGTCACCGGATATAGAAGTGAACACAAAAAAATTTCAGCGTATGATTGGTGCAGTTGTTCGTACAACAAATTTAGGACATGGACTACAATTTCGTTGTGATAACGTAGGAGAGTTGTGTATTACAAAACAAGTAAAAGGAGAAGAGCAATGCCAGGAAGCATTTCTCTTTGAACTTCGATTTCCAAACAATCCGAACATTCATGGGGTGTATGGAGCTTTAAAATTCAACGAAGGAGTTGCTGCGTTTTCCCTCAAAGATGGAGAAACGGTAAGAGCAACGCACCTCCCGGCAAACGAAAGATATGAAATTATAGAAAAGGACACGCAGGAATATCAAGTTGATTCCACAAATGCCAAAGGGGAGATTATAAAAGATGTGGTTCAATATGTAACTTTCACGAATACAAAATGCTATGATTTATCTCTTAGTAAAATTGTAGAGGGAAAAATGGGAGATAAGACCAAAAAATTTACTATGATTGTACAGCTTACCAGTCAAAGTGGGAAACCAGTTAAGGGAAGTTTTTCCTATACAGGTAGTGTAAAAGAAGAGATAGAAACTGAAGTAGACAAGCCCAAAGATGGAACCATATTTTTTGAAAATGGGAGAGCAGAAATTTTGCTTTCTCATGGGCAGCAGATTACCATCCATAACTTGCCTCCCAATACAAACTACATAGTAGAAGAAAAAGAAGCCAATCAAAAATATTACAAAACCTTTTACAACGGAACGGAAATGAAGCCAAAGGGAATCTTAGACAAAGACACAGTGATTACGGTGATGAATCAAAAAGAAATCATACCAGAGACAGGGGTAATGGTGAAACATAGAGGGAGTGGTTCCGCTGCTGTGATAGGAATCGTAGGAATTATTTTCCTATATTGTATAATCATCAGCAGAAGAAAAGGGTAAGATCATGGCAAAGAAGAAGAACAAACAACTGTCGATAAAAGAAGAAGTATTATTTTTGCTTTTAAAAATTGGCTTAATTGTTTTTTTATTCCTTGTATTATTTTGGGGAGTATTTGGAATTTATCGTTGCAAGGATCAGTCTATGTCACCAGCTTTAAAATACGGAGATTTGGTTGTGTTTTATCGTTTGCAAAAAGAGTATCAAATATCAGATGTAGTAGTAGTAAAAAAAGAAGGTACCACACAAACAAGGCGTATTATAGCGAAAGCAGGAGATGAAGTTGACATTACGAAAGAGGGATTAAAGATCAATGGTTATTTACAACAAGAAAAGGAGATTTATGTAGAAACACTTCCGTTTGTTGGTGGGATTGATTTTCCAATCAAATTGAAAGAAAAAGAGTATTTTGTTTTGGGAGATTGTAGGAGTGACGCAGAAGATAGTCGAGTATACGGGGCAATAAAGCAAAATGAAATACAAGGAAGTGTGATTACATTTTTGAGGAGGAGAGGATTTTAGAGGAAAGGAATCAGTTAAAATGAATAAAAAGAAAATAGGAATATTTTTTTTGGCGGGAATTATGGCATGGAGTATGGGGACTGGAGTGTATGCAAAAGAAAAAGATACTGTTTCTGTCATCAAAAATTTTGAAATGGCGGAAGGACTAACAGTTCCAAATGTAAAGTTTCAATTTTCGGCAACACCAGTCACGGAAGATGCTCCCCAAATTACAATTCAAGATATTGATTACCATGCATTTGATCATGGGGAGACGATAGATGGAAAAATTACAATTTCCAAAAAAACACCGATTCAATTACCAGAAAAATTTCCCCATGCAGGAGTATATAAATATACAATAAGAGAGACAAAAGGAGAAGAAGAAGGAGTTACCTATGCTACGGATGTTTATACATTGCGTGTATATGTGAAAAACACCCCAAATGGATTGGAAGTTGATAGGATAATAGCTGAAAAAGGGGAAAATATAGGAGTAGACGCGAATAAAGTTGGAGAAATTTGCTTTACAAATACATATAAAAAAAATGCAAGTCTTAAAATTAGTAAGAGAACAGAGGGCAAATATGCAGATTTAACAAAAAAATTTAATTTCAATATAAAGATTTATCCTTCTGCAACAGAAGCGGAAAACAATACAACGTATATAGGGCAAATAGGAACCAAAGAAATAGAGGTTAAAAGTGGGGAACAGGGAACCCCCTTTCAATTAGCACACAACGAATGTTTAGTTTTTAATAATTTACCTGTAGGAACCAAATATGTAGTGGAAGAAGTTGGGGTGGAAGATGGTTATACACCAAAGGTTCATGTGGTTGAAAATGGAAAAGTAACGGTTCAGAATAAAACGGAAAGTGAATCGAATAGTATTACTTCTTTAAGAGAGAACCATTCCAACAACTTAGTAGGTGAGAAGGTGAACAAAGTAACGTTTACAAATACATATCAAGAGATTGCAATTACAGGAGTTATTGTAAACAAGCTGCCATTTATCATGATGTTTCTTGTTGCTTTTGCCACATTGTCAATATTGGTAGTTATAAAAAAATACACAGATGCAAGAAGATAGTCTTATGTTAAGAAAAATCATTCAGATTACAGACCATCTTATAAATTGGATTATGTTTGTGTTTTGCATTCTACTTATTCTTTATAGTGGATACGGGTTGTGGGATTCCGCGCAGGTTTACAATCAATCAAATGCGTTTGTATACAAGACATACAAGCCAGATGATCAAATGTCATTTGAAAATTTGAAAAAAATAAATTCAGAAGTGTTTGGATGGTTAACCATTTCTAATACCCATATTGATTACCCTTTAGTACAAGGAAATGACAATTCTAAATATGGGAATACCGATGTAAAGGGAGAATTTTCTTTGTCTGGAAGTTTGTTTCTAGATTGCCGAAATAAAAAAAATTTTTCCGATAGGAACAGCATTATTTACGGACATCATATGGACAAAGAAACAATGTTTGGAGAGTTGGAATATTTCCAAGATCAGAGATACTTTGAAGAACATCAATACGGAAAGTTGTATTATGAAGAGCAATGGCATACGATTGAATTTTTTTCGTTTCTTTCCGTAGATGCGTATGATGAAGGAATCTACAATACAAATCTAGAAGGGGAAAGTGAGTGGACGGATTATCTGAATTATATAAGGGCGAATGCACAATATTTCAAAGAGTTGAACTTTCAACTAGAAGATCGATATGTGGTTCTTTCTACATGCACATCCACTTCTACAAATGGACGACATGTTTTAGTTGGAAGAATAAAAAACGATGAAAAAATATCGGAACAATCTTTATAGTACCTTTGTTTATATTTAAAGTAAGGTGTGCTATAATAAGGTTTGGGAAAGGTTCCATTATGAAAGAATGGGAAACCTAAATTTTTAGTTTAAGGGAGAAGGATCAAATGAGAAGAAAAGAATTAAAAAACAAATTTTTACTAGCGCTTTGTACGATGCTTGTTGTAGCTATGGCATTGTTCTCTTCAGGGTGTGGTAATCAGACAAAACAGCAAGAGGCTAGTAAGCAGGAATCACAGAGTACAGAAAAGGATAGCACAAAGCCATATGAAGATGGGGCGATCATTGGAGAGGGCAAAACAGAGTTTACTCTTATTGTAACCAATCATGAAGATACAAGAACCTTTACGGTGAAAACAGATGAAAAGACGGTAGGGGCTGCCCTTGTGGATAATGGTCTAATTGAAGGAGAAGAAGGAGACTACGGACTTTATGTAGATACGGTAAATGGTGTGAAAGTCGATTATGAAAAAGATAAAACATACTGGGCGTTTTACATCAATGAGGAATACGCAAGTACGAGTGTAGATTTAACGGATATTGAGCCAGGAGCAACCTATGCATTAAAAATTGAAAAATAAGATGCTACATGAAAAAATGGAGTTGGATT
>JAHHTL010000055.1 GCA_020024635.1 Ruminococcus sp. | reverse complement strand
TCCGTTCCAAAGTTTTTTAAGAGAATCATAAAAAATGCCACCAGTTTTCCTCTGATGGCATGTCTCCCTATAGGAAGTAGTTTCATTTTCTAACGTTGGTTATCGTATTCCACAAATGCATCAACTTTCGACTGTGATGAACATCCAGGCACAAACTCAGATGTAAGGAATGTTTCCACCATAAGTTCTCTTTCCTTACTTCCTGTTGTAAAAGCTCCCATACATGCAATATTAGCATTGTTGCTAAGACGCGCCCTCTGAGCTGAATAAACATCTGAAAGTAATGCGGCATATGCACCTTCAACTTTATTTGCCGCTATTGAAACACCAACTCCAGTTCCACAAATAAGAATTCCTCTGTCATATTCTTCTGCAGCTACAGCCTCGCCAACTTTTATTGCAACATTAGCATAAATAGGATCTTCACTTCCAAAATCTGTAACTTCTCCTAACCCTTTTGCTTCTATAAATTTTATAATTTCCTCTTTTGCTTTTTGAGCATTTGGATCACATCCTATGGCAATTTTCATGGTCTTTTCCTCCTTAATTAACTTATTTCTAACATTCCGTTCAAGAATAAACACTTTATTTTGTGCTAAATTTATCGATTTCTTTAATATAAGTTTATTTTATAACTTTTCTTATATAAGTCAAATGTTGAAATGTTAGTTATTTGTATAAAAACTAACATTTCAAACAGTATTGTTCATTTCAAAATACTTCGGACAACCCCCGTATTTTCACTGTTTGATAACCTACTTCTTTTCTAGCACCAAAATTTGTCTAGCATTTATGATAAAAACCGCCTCTTTTTTTTGGTATAATCCTACAAACTTAAATTTTTTATCCTTCCTGTATTTTATTGCTAACGGTATAAACAATTATTTCTGATTATCAACTGTATCTTTTGCCTCTCGGATTAATTGATCAAATTTTTCTGCTTGCCACGCTGCACGACCAACAAAAAGTCCGTCAATGGAAGGCTGAACAATAAGGTCTTTCGCGTTATTCGGATTAACACTTCCCCCATATAACACCGGTATTTCCAAAGCCTTTTCTCCAAAGATTTCAACTAGGCACTCTTTTATAACTTTATGCATTTTTTCTGCATAATCTGCTGTCGCAGGTGTTCCGTTAACACCGATAGACCATACCGGCTCATATGCAATCCATATATTGCCAACTTGCGATAACGCAACTCCATGAAGCCCCACTTTCAGCTGTGTGCGAAGTACCTCGTCACTTATTCCATACCTCTTTTCGTCCTCTGTTTCCCCAATACATAATAGTGCTGTAAAATTATGATTCAAGGCTGCTTTTACCTTGAGATTTTCTTCTACATCTGTTTCACCAAAAACGTGTCTTCTTTCAGAATGCCCGATCATAACAAGATTAATCCCAAGCTCATCAAGCATAACCGGGGAAATTTCACCTGTAAACTGCCCTTCCTCTTCCCAACACATATTCTGTGCACCTAATTTCACATAATTTCTGTCCACATTTTTTGTAGCACTTTCTAAACTTGTATAAGATGGAATAATAAAAAGTTCTATTTCATCACGACTTATATCTTTTGTGTTTTCAATAAGCCTCTGAAGATAATCTATTGTTGCTTTGATGGATTTATACATTTTTAAATTGCTTCCAAAATATAATTTCTTATTCATTTTATCCTCCTAAACTTTGTGTTTTTTTGACATCTATTTGTGTTTTAAACAATATACAATTTAATCCCCATATCCGTAATCTTTTTCTGCCATTCTTCAGATAGACCCGAATCTGTTATAATTGTATCTACTATATTTAACTGACTTACATAAGCCGAACGGATAAGGCCAAATTTGCTTGAATCTGCCAATAAAATTATATTAAGTGCAGATTCCATAGCTGCTTTTTTGGTAAGCACTTCATAATTATGAGCACAGGTAATTCCTAAAGCTTCATGGATTCCTGAAGCAGCCAAAAAAAGTTTGTTTGCTCTCCTACTCTTAATTAATTCTATCCCGTAAGATGACTCAAAGGTCTGGTCAGATCTGTGAAGATATCCACCTGCCAAAGTAATCTGAATTCCTTCTTTTGGAAAAAGCTGCGTCAATGTGTAATAATTATAACATGTTATACTAAGATTTATATTTTCAGGAATAAAACGTGACATTTCAGCTATTGTTGTCCCCGCATCTAATATTAGAGTATCATTTTTCTCTATTAATGATGCGGCACACTTTCCGATTCGTATTTTCTCATCATAATATTTTGTTCTCTCTGAATGTAATGAATATTCCGATTCAATATTCGTTATATTACTATCATTTTTAGGTGGCAGAACAATTCCATGACTTCTAATAAATAGATTATTCTCTTTTAAATATTTCAAATCTCTTCTGATTGTCATTTCTGATACATTCATCATCTCTGCAAGAATCTTTACTGATAATTCTGGAGACTCTTGCAATAATAATAATAAAGTGTTTATTCTATTATTTTTATTATACATATTCCATCCTTTACAATGTTTTATCCATATTTATCTTTTTCTTCCTGTAGATCCATCTAGTCATAAGCATTCATCTAATATGTATTTTTTTATTGCTTTTCCAACGCCGTCATTGTCATTGCTTTCAGCTATATACATTGCCTCTTTTTTAATCTCTTCGCTGGCATTTTCCATTGCAAAAGACATTCCCGCATACCTTAACATCTCAAGATCATTTTCAGCATCCCCAAAAGCTGCTACCTGATCTTTTTTAACTCCTAAATAATTCGCTAGGTACTCAAGCGCCGTCCCCTTATTAATACCTTTGGGAAGAACCTCCAGATAAAACTCTTCCGTCTGTACCAAATCTACTCTTTCCGAAAATTCTCTGTCAAATGCAGTTTTATATTTCTTCATAATCTTTGGTTCCGCTGTGATCACATACTTAGGGACTGCTTCAGTAATTATATCTTTAAGACATTTAACATAATGTACAGAGCTTGCACAACCGACTCCCTCCAGTTCAATATATTTATCGTACTCTTTTTCAGCATAAATCTTTCCGCACTGATATGTGCATATATTAAGTTCTTTGTATTTTTTTGTAAAACTGTACACCTCATCCACAAGTTCTTGAGAAAGTGCAGTTTCAACTAATATTTTTCTTTTTAAGATATCATAAATCTGCACACCATTATACGATAAAACATATCCTCCCATATCCTGTAACCCCAACATCGAAATAACATTCTCACAGCCGAACAGTGGTCTGCCTGTCGCTAGAACAATATTTGTCCCCCTTTCCGCTGCTCTTTTTATTATATTTCTTGTATATTTACTTATATTTTTATTGGAATCTGTAAGTGTTCCGTCTAAGTCCATGGCAATAATTTTTATATCATTTTTCATGAAAGTCTCCTTTAAAATTGTATTTTGGCGTAAGTTTAAACCCACCATCTAAATCCACGAATATTTTTTAAATAATTTTGCTTTTGCTCTTTTAATTTTCCAATATTTTGTTATATAATATAGATAATATAGATTCGGATTTGTTCTAATATATGTACATTTTGCATAACAATATTTGAATCATTAAATAAATCCAAGGGAGTAAATTATGTTAGCAGTTACCAGAAAAAACAAAATCAACGACATAATACAGGACAAAAAGTCTGTAACAGTACTTGAACTTGCGGATATGTTTGATGTCACAGAAGAAACAATTCGAAGAGATCTTCGTCTTCTTGAAAAAGAAGGACTGTGTATGAGGACATACGGAGGTGCTTTTATTCAGGACGGAGTTGAAAACAACATAGACCTAAACGTAAGAAAGGTAGCTTATGTTGATAGTAAAAGCAGCATTGCTTTGGAGTGTAAAAAAATAATACATAATGGGGATACTATATTTCTTGATCCTTCCACTACCGCACTTTTTATTGCAAGAGTCATAAAAGATATGCGACTTACCGTACTCACAAACTCCATTCTCATAATTTCAGAACTATGCGACATCCCTAATATTCATTTAATAGCTGTTGGCGGCAATTATTCCATTGAAAATAAGGCTTTCTATGGCTTAACAACAGCTCAGTTTCTTAATCAGTATTATCTAGATAAATCTTTCATTTCCTGTCGTACTTTATCCATGGAACATGGAATAACTGATTCTGTAGAATCTCTTTGCCAAATCAGACAAATTGCTGTACATAGAAGCCAGAAAACATACATTGTTGCAGACCATTCAAAATTCAACGGAACGTCATTTATAAAAATATGTTCTTTTGATGTAGTGGATGGAATCATCTCGGATTTTATTCCTAATAAAGCGTGGAACGATTTCTTCAAAAATAATAACGTGGAATATCTATACGCTCCTACGAATAAATAAATTCTATCCCTTCAAGGGATAGAATTTATTACCAATTTTTTCAATTACTAATTCTTTAAAATAACCCATCTTTTTATTATCACCCATGCTCTTTTTCGGAAGGATAATGGATTTTCTATCTTCTGTATTGATCAAGAAAATATCTCTCATCTCTTCGATGTTTTTCAATTCATCCCATGATTTTCTTTCGGATGCATGAAAAGATGAATTAATAAATGTAAAGCCATCTTCGTCAACCTCGATTATTCTTTCCCCTTTGATCCCTTCCTTGTAAGCTTCCTTATACTTCATTATATTAATTTCTACGGTAACTAAAGCAGAAGGAAGCGCTATCATAACAAGTAGTGAGCAGACATGTACAACTTGAGACAACTCGATTTTATTCAATACATCTAGAAAGAACAATATTGTAAAAACTCCCCATATTGCAAAAAGCATCACTCTTTTCCATATGGAATTACCAAAAGTTTTACATTCCATCATCTTACGATAATGTTCCACTTCCATTGTAAATTTAAATCTGAATCTTCTCATTGTCGCCATATCATTCACCAAATCCCGATTGAATAAGATCTACCAATGTATTAACAGCTTCCTCTTCATCCTCTCCATCCGCTGTTATCTCTACTTCTGTTCCCTGTACAAGACCTAACGAAAGCAAGAATATGATACTCTTTGCATTTGCCTCTGCATCATTCTTTATGTCTTTTATTTTGATCCCTGATTTAAATTTTGATGCTGTTTTAACAAATGTTCCTGCCGGTCTTGCATGCAAACCTGTTTTATTCGTAATTGTAGCAGTTTTTGATATCATTGTTTATTCCTCCTTTTTCCAAGTATTAAGCTGCCGCCTCTTCTTTTCCTGATGGATTAAGAGCCTGTCTTTCAAGTGCATCATAAATTTTTTCTTTATTTTTTCTAACTAATACATAAGCAACTGCATATACAACAACAAGTGCAACAATTGCAATTGGATTCTGCGTTGCAAATATCTTGAAGGTCAAGTATCCTATTGGTTGTCCAATGATAATAAGTGATGTAACCATCATTGCTCCACCACCAAGATTTCCCCCTGCACTTTCAACAACCTTTGTAAATACAGGACCGCATGCTGTACAAACATAAAGAAAGATCGCACTGATAATCGTGGCACCAATCACAGATTTAACAACGTTACCATTGGCCATTGCAACCATTGGCTGAATACAATACGGAATTGCTACAAGGTCAACCATAGGAAGCGTTTCATTTTTTGGAAGGATAAACGCAAGTAATAAGCAAAAGATCATAGTAATAAGACCAGATACCAGTGTGGCTGTTTCTCCATACCCTGTTGCATCATTGACTGCTAAATACCATTCTCCGCTAACACCCTTTGTTGTTTTCTTAGATGCCTCTGTAATTGCAGTAAAAGCTCCCGAAAAGATTGATGAAATCTTTGGAAATACAGCCATTACTGCTGATGTAGCAACACCACAAGCAAGGATTTCACCCCAAGCACTGATATTGCCAATTCTTGTAACATTTCCTACAAATCCTATAATAAGACCAAGAACAAGCCCAAGTGTCATTGGCTCGCCAATAACTCCAAGTTTTTTCTTCATTGTATTAGGATCAAGGTTGATTTTGTAAAGACCAAGTTTATTCATGATCCAGTTAAGTGGAATCGCAAAAACGGTAACCGTAGCGGTATGTAGTGATGCTATCGTACACCCCGGATATTTATAATAATTAGACCATCTCTTTGCGATCACTTCTGTAATAAGTAATGTGATCAGAAGCTGCATTGTCATAAGACCTATTGCAAGTAACATATTGCCTGTAAGAATATATAACATTGACCCCCAACAAAAGTATGAATAGTTATTCCAAAGGTCACCTGCTTGGAATATTGTCGTAAATTTTGTTAAGAATAAAACAACCTGTAATAAAATAGCAATTACCACAAACACCATACCTGCTTTTGTTGAATATGCAACAACTGATGTATTCGGCCATCCTGCATCGTATACTGGAAGATTAATTCCCGTTGACTCAACCATTCTTGTAATTACTGGCTGGATAATAGGGCTGTAAGCACCGATAACCATATTAAATCCTTGAAGACCAACACCTGCTGAAAGAGCTGATACAAACGCTTTTTTAGGTTTTACCTTAAAAGCAATATTGATTATAAACATTATTACTGGAACAAATACAACGGCACTAAATGTATCAAAAAATATTTTTACTCCATTAAAAAAAGCATCCATGATTTACCTCCTATAATAAGTAAAATGATCAATCCTATAAAATTATTTTTCTAGAATTTTAAGAACTTCTTCTTTAAATTCATCCTCTCCACGTCCTGTAAGTAAACAAATTGCAGAAATTGCAGGAACATCTCCTAAAATACTTTCATCTATAGGGCTAGCATAAGCAACAAAATCATATTTATCTCTCATAAGATATGTCTCAAGTTCGCTTGGATTTGATTCCATGGCTTCCACATCATATCCCTCATCCTCAAGCATCTCTGTAATTTTGTTAGCAACCATTGAAGATGTAACAATTCCTGATCCACATACTGTTAATAATTTTACACTTTTTGACATTTTAATCTACTCCTTTAATTTTCATTTTACATTTCGAATACAACTTTCTATGCAAACACTTTAGAAACAATATTATATATTTCTTCCTCTGTGTCTGCATCTTTGATACTGTTTAGAATTTCCTCACTTTGAATCATTCCCATTATTTTCTTTAAAATCAGAATTTGATCTTTGGGATCTGTAATTGCGAGCATAAACAGGACTTTTGGATGAAGAACTATTTCAGGCGCCCCCATCTGATGAAACTCGACAGGATTCTTCAGTACGCAGATTCCCATTGCAGGTCGATTTACATGCTCTGCAAAGGTGTGCGGTACAGCAATATCAAAAGCCATCGCCGGCAATGCCGTAGGATAGTTTTTTTCTCTTTCAACAATAGCATCCGGATAAGACTCCTTTCCAACTCCAGCTTCAACAAAACGATTCGCCATGTATCTTAATACCTCTTCACAATCACTTGCTTCCACGTTCAAAGCGATCAATTCTTTTTCTAAAATTTGCACAATATTATTCCTCCTTTCTTTTCCGATTAAGTTGTTTTATTTTTGTTTATGATTACTTTATCACTTTTTTAGTAATTTTGCAAGTTTTTATTGTTTTATTTTTTTGTTTTATGTTTATTTTGACTTTATTTCTAACTTGTTTTATAATTACTGTATTCATTATATTCACAACAAAGGTGTATACTTTAAATTATTTGTGCATATTGATATGCAAAAGGAGGGCTCAATGGACAATATACTATTTTCTCTTCCTGAAGAGATGAAAAATGCACCATATGTGTTAGCAACATATCACATAGTACTTTCAACCGATACGAACGCAATCAATAAAGCTGCTTCTATGGCCATAGGACAAACATTAGGCACATGGGTTCCTGTTCCTGGAATAACCGATAACATGCGAAGGAAACATATGGGGAAAGTTATTTCAATTTTGGAAGCACCACCAGTAGAATTATCAAACCAATATACGAGTGAAACAACAACCTACTTTTTCCAAATAGCATATCCTGTTTCAAACTTCGATGCATCAATCCCTATGATGCTTACCACCTTATTAGGAAATGATGCATCAACAAGCGCGCAGGTAAAACTTGTCGATCTAACTTTTCCAGAACAATTTGTTTCAAATTTTAAAGGTCCGAAATTCGGTATTGAAGGATTAAGAGAGTTGACCAGAGAACAGGATCGACCTCTTTTTCTCAATATGATCAAACCTTGCACAGGTATTACCCCTAAAGTCGGAGCGAAAATCTTTTATGAGACAGCTCTTGGAGGACCTGATTTTATAAAGGATGACGAACTACTTGCTAACCCAGACTTTTGTCCGCTTACAGATAGAATCAAGGAATATAACATTGCTTCAAAAGCTGCTTACGAAATAACCGGTAAAGAAACGATCTATATTGCCAATGTCACGGATTCTGTAAGTCGTATAAAAGATAACATTGATAGAGCAGTTGATGCGGGGGCAAAGGCTATCATGCTTAATTTTGCAGTCGCCGGACTTGATACACTTGACTATATCGCCCAGAATGTCACTATTCCTGTAATGGGTCATTATGCCGGATCAGGGATGTATTGTGAAGGACTAAACAATGGATTGAGTTCAGACCTATTAATCGGAAAACTTCCACGTTTATGCGGTGCGGATCTTGTAATGATCAATACCCCTTATGGCGGCTACCCACTTACAACAACTAGGTATTTAAAGACGGTTCAGATGCTTACCCTACCATTTTATAACATTCGCCCAACCATGCCTATCTGCGGTGGGGGTGTTCACCCAGGAATGGTGGAACGCTTTGTGGACGAACTTGGCCCAGACATTGTACTTGCAGCGGGCGGTGCAGTACAAGGCCATAGAGAAGGTGCTACATCTGGTGCTAAAGCAATGAGACAAGCAATAGATGCTAAAATGAAAGGGATTTCTGCTAAAGAATACAGCCTTGACCATCACGAACTTTCCGTCGCTTTAGAGCAATTTTATACCTCATAATACATAAAAAGGAGGGCAACCATGAAATATGTAAAAGGAACAATAACATACCTCATATCTGTGCTTTTTATACTTCTAGATCTTACTGTTGCATCTGTGCTTCATAACCTTATTTCCGGTATATATTCACCAACCGTTTTTGGTTATCTCATTGCTGCTGTACTTACATTTTTCTCAACACCTGCTGTAATCTCTTATCTATTTAAAGATGATGTAATTAGAAGAGATTCTCTTGCCATTGCTGGAAAAATAGGTGTTATTCTTTCAAGTATCATGGCTTTTATGTGCTATCCATTTGGGAAATACATGGCAACCATAGGATATATAGGGCTTTCTGTGATGTATCTTATGCTAATTAAATATACGGAAAAAAAGGCGGTAGTGTGAATTTTAAAAAGATTTTTATTTAGAATACCTTTGGATGTGAATAACTCTAGATATGAGAAAATCCCAAGCTTCTGCTTGGGATTTTCTCTACATTTTAAAAGAAGCCACGATCGTGGCTTCTTAACTGTCCTATTATACTAATTCGATCAGT
>JAHHTL010000054.1 GCA_020024635.1 Ruminococcus sp. | reverse complement strand
TTGCATGTGTTAAGCACGCCGCCAGCGTTCATCCTGAGCCAGGATCAAACTCTCGCATAAAAAAGTTAAGTTTCGTCTTTTGAAACTTTACACTTTATGCGCTTCGCACGTTCTTGGTAAGGTCCTTTCGAACCTAGAACTGTCGAAGCATCATGTTTGTTCTGTTCAAGAATCGCTACTAGCTAATTCTATCCCTTTACTGTTTCATTACTTTCGTAATGGGTGCATCTTTAAAGATGCTGTTCTTAAAAATAATCTCTTAAAGAAATTTTCAAGGATCTGTTGTCTATTGTTTAATTATCAAGGTTCTTTGTTTGTTTCTGTTCTCAACAGCAACTCATTTAATATATCATGTTGAGTTTCATTTGTCAAGAACTTTTTTATTTTTTCTTGTTTTTATTTTTTGTCGTTCAAGCGACGACTTGTTTATACTATCATAGGCTCTTTCCTTTGTCAACAATTTTTTTCATTTTTTTACTTTTTTTGCTTTTCTATTTGTTTTTCTTCCATAGATTGTGGAATACATATAAAAAAGAGTCAAATTGACTCTTTTTTATATGTTCGTTATTTCTTTTAATACTTACTATCGTCATAGCGATAATCTGATTCATTTTCACGCATAGAAAGTGGCGCTACCGGTGTGTTCATCTTCATAATCGAATCTTGTGATTCCGATTTTAAGTGAAATCTTTCCACAAGATTTTTCAAAATCTGAGACTGACCTGCAAGTTCTTCACTTGCTGCTGCACTTTCTTCTGCTGTCGCTGAGTTTGTCTGTACCACACTTGAAATTTGATCTACTCCCTGTGTAACTTCAGCGATAGATTGTGCCTGTTCCTCTGCTGCTTGACTGATTTTAGCCACAGTCTCAACTGCACTTGCCGCACTTTCAACTGTCACTGCAAGTGCAGATGCTGTCTGATCTGCAATCCTTGTTCCTTCTTCAACTGCGTGAATAGATCCTTCTATTAAAATAGTTGTATTTCTCGCTGCTTCTGCACTCTTAGACGCTAGATTACGAACTTCATCTGCAACAACTGCGAATCCCTTTCCAGCCTCTCCTGCTCTTGCTGCTTCTACTGCTGCATTTAAAGCAAGAATGTTTGTTTGGAATGCAATATCTTCAATTGTCTTAATAATCTTTCCTATCTCACTTGATTTCTGGCTGATATCATGCATTGCACGAATCATTTCCGCCATACTTTCATTTGATTCTGTTAATTCACGTCCTGCATTTTCCACCTGTTCTCTCGCTGTTCTTGCGTTATGGGCAGTCTCACTAATCTGATTTGAAATCTCGTTAATAGTAGCTGCTAATTCTTCAACAGAACTTGCCTGCTCTGTTGCTCCCTGTGAAAGTCCTTGTGCCGCTGAAGACATTTGATCTGAACTACCTGCTACTTGCTCTGCTGCTTCATTAATCTTACGCAAAGTATCACTAAGGTTGTCATTCATCCTTCTAATGGATGCTAAAACAGGCTCAAAATCACCAATATACATTTCTTCTGTTCTTGTTTTAATATCAAAGTTTCCGTTAGACATTTCATCCATTAAGTATCTCAGATCAGAAACAACGCTATCTAAGCCATTGCATGTAATTCGGAAACTCTCTGCCAAAGATCCTAACTCGTCTTCTCCATGGAATTCAATGTTATTTTCCATATTTCCATTAGACATATTCTTTGCAACTTGATCTAACTCTTTGATTGGTCCAACAATTCCTTGGATAATGCGTTTCATAAATACCCAAACAACGATCAGTAATACAGTAAAAATAGAGATCTGAATAATAATAATTTTCTGTGTTGTTCCATCTGCAACATCTGTAAATTTTTGTGCATTTTGATTTGATTCTTCATATACTTGATTTGCTTTCACTTCACAAGAACGTATCGCCTGTTCAAATCTACCTGTAAGATGTTGCTTTGCTTCTCTCCATTTTCCAGCTCTCATAAGCTCCATAACCACTTGATTTTCTGCTCCAACCTGGCCACTTGCTTCTTTTAATTCTGAAAGAGATGGAATAGCTCCTTCTCCAACTTTTGCTAACTTCTTATAACACTCATCCGCTTCTTTTGAAATACGATTGATCTCATCTTCATATTTTTGTATATCCTGCTCTAGAACAGCTCGATTAAAAACCGCTTCGTTTTCGTATATACATTTCAAATAATTTGTGGCTTCCGTTGCACTTACAAATGGCCCCTCATGCATCTTGCGAGTCAATCTTCCCACACTACTGATGGAAACAATGGCAGTTACAACCAATATGATCGATGCCAAAATTGCAACTGCAAATCCCACAAAGATTCTTTTACCGATGTTTAATTTCTTCATCCTTTTACTCCTTTGTTTTTTTTAGTTTTCTTAACTTGTGTAGCAATCTATTTTGTATTTCAATTGCTTTTTGTTTGATCACTTTTCCCCAAATCCGAATTCCTCGGATTGCCCAAAAAATAATAAGTGGAAATGGAAATTTTCTCAGAATAGGAAACATCTCCTTCATATATTCCTTTGGCGGAAACATCCATGTTAATTTTTTATCTCTCCACTCTGCATCTCGATCTCTATCATAAAAATCAAGACGTTTTCGGCCATACGGTAACACTTTGCGATCCAATCTTTTATCAACTTTTCCTGGATTTAAAATATACTCTTCGAGTGCAAAAGCACTTTCGTTATCTTCCACCAAACATCCTTCTCCAAACCATAAATCCCCCAGCATACTTAGACAACGTTCCCACGCGCTCATCCCAGACTTTTTCAAAACATTTTGAATCTCTTCTCTGTCAATCTTTTCTTGAAATCGATTGCGATAGAGCCAAAAATCTAATACTTTCCGAATCGTAATGGTTCCCATTAAATAGGATTCTAATAACATACAAATATCATAGAGATATTTCTTCTCTATACTCAACGCCTGAACATAGGGTCGAGCTCTCAACTGTTTTTTTAACAACTTTTGTATCCGCCGATCTGAATTTGGAACTTCACTTAAGAAATGAACTTGAATTCCCGGTGTCCTTGTATAGACAATCCCTTCCATTCCCTTTTCTTCTTTTCTCTCGTAGTCCATAGACTCCATGAGTTCATGGATCTTGTCAAAATCCGGCGTGCGAATCAAAAATTCCAAACTGTCGATGCTACCCATCTCTTCTTTATAGTATAATTCACATTCCTTTGTTCCTGATAGGAGTAGTGCATGTATATGATTTTGCTCCAGCTGCCAAACAATCGTCTGTTCTGCCTGACAATACTCTTTTTTTAACAAAAGAGCTTTCTTAAATTTCTTGTACAATTCTTGATCTTGCTCATTGTCTTCTTCTTTTTCTGTTCCTAAAACTGCATAATACACCAAGGAGGTAACATGATGATGATCAATATATTTATAAATCTTTTGCCAGTCAACTTGTTTTTTGACAATTTGTATCGGTTTTTGTTCTATGACTGACTTTAACAAAATGAAGATAAAATTAAATTCGTATTCTATTATATACCTCCCCCTTCATTATTCTCTTTCTCTTATCTACTATCGGATAATTTAAAAATTTATTAATACTTTTCTATTATTTTCTTTTGTTCTTCTCTATTATTCATCCATTCCGAAAGCCAAATTAGCAGAAAAAGAGCAAGGTTTCTTCAAACCCTGCTCTTACATCACCGTACTTGTCTCGCTTAATATTTACTGTCACTGTACTCTTTACTCATATTTGGCTGATAAATTGGTTCTGCTTCCATTGAAACATTTCCGTTCAATGCAGAAGGATAGCTCTCTTCTTTTAAACGGAATCGATTTACCAACTCTTTTAAAATCTGAGACTGTCCTGCAAGTTCTTCACTTGCTGCAGCACTTTCTTGCGCTGTCGCTGAATTTGTCTGTACTACGCTTGAAATTTGATCCACACCTTGTGTAACCTCAGCAATGGACTGTGCTTGTTCTTCTGCTGCCTGACTAATCTTCACAACCGTATCGACTGTGCTTTCCACACTCTCTACTGTTGATGCCAACGCTTGTGCTGTCTGATCGGCAATCTTTGTCCCATCTTCTACTGCCTGAATGGATCCTTCAATCAAGATTGTCGTATCCTTTGCAGCCTCTGCACTCTTAGACGCCAAATTACGAACTTCATCCGCAACAACTGCAAATCCTTTTCCGGCTTCTCCTGCTCTTGCAGCTTCTACTGCTGCATTCAATGCAAGAATATTGGTCTGGAATGCAATATCCTCAATCGTTTTAATAATCTTACCGATTTCACTTGACTCCTGACTGATTTTATGCATTGCTGCTATCATATCTGACATACTTTCGTTGGATGACAGCAATTCGCTTCCCGCTTTTTCTACTTGCTCTCTGGCATATTTCGCATTCTTTGACGTATCGCTCACTTGATTCGAAATTTCATTGATCGTGGCTGCTAATTCTTCCACAGAACTTGCTTGCTCTGTCGCTCCCTGAGAAAGTCCCTGCGCTGCAGATGACATTTGATCGGAGCTTCCTGCTACCTGCTCCGCAGCCTGATTGATGCCTCTTAGTGTAGAACTTAAATGGCGATTCATTGTTCGAATCGAAGAAAGAACCGGCGCAAAATCTCCTACATAAAGTTTTTCTGCTCTTGTATGAATATCGAAATTTCCACCTGCCATTTCATCCATTAAATAAGTTAAATCCGAAACCACAGTATCCAAGCCACTGCAAGTAACACGGAAACTTTCTGCAAGTACACCCAATTCATCTTTTGACTGGAACTTGATGTCATTTTTCAACTTTCCTTGTGACATATTTTTTGCCACAGTTTCCAGTTCTTCGATTGGTTTTACAATTCCTTTGATGATACGAATCATGAAGCTTGCCACAAAACCATATACAATCAAGAAAAGAAGAAGCTGAAATACTGCAACTTTTTTCTTTCTGTCATTTGCTTCTGTCATAAAGCTTTTTGCATTCGCTTCGGACTCTTCGTATACTTTTTCAGCAACAGCCTGACAATTATGAATAATGGTTCCAAATTCACCGATCAGCATTCCTTTTGCTTCATCCCATTTACCACTTTTCATTAGGTCTAAAATTTTATCGTTGGTATTTGCCACCAATGATCCTGCTGCCTCAAGTTGAGGAATGGACGGTATTTCCTCTTCACTTATTTGAATCAGCTTGCTATAGCTTTCTTCTATATTATTAGAAACACGTTCCAGATCTCCCTCATATTTTGCAATATTTTTTTCCACTACTGCTCTGTAAAATAGGGATTCATTTTCATTTAAGTATCTTAAGTACTCTTCTGACTTTGTTGCACTGTCAAAAGGCCCTTCATACATATCCTGCGTTAATTTTCCAACGCCGCTAATTGATACGATTGCCATAATTACTAACATAAGTGTGACAAAACTGGCGACAGCAAATCCTGCGAAGATTTTTTTCCCAATTTTCATGTTTTTCATCGTTCCTACACCCTTCCTTCTTCTTTTGTTATAAAACCGCACCTATTACTTATCGGATGTTTTATTAAATTATTAATATTTTTCTCTTTTTTTTAAAATTTTTCGCTCTTCAAAAATATCTACTGCCTTTTGATTGTAAATTGCATTCTTTTCATCTGATACAAGAGCCCCTAAAACTAATGTAATGACTCTCTTTCGCATAATTGATACCAATTCTCTTGCATGACTTGCTACTACAACGGTAATTCCCCTGTGATTGATCTCATTTAACAACAACATCAAATCCCAGGCTGCATCGGAATCTAAATTTGCCGTTGGTTCGTCTGCTATTAAAATTCTAGGACGAACAAGTAATGCTCTGGCCAACAAAATTCTTGCATATTCTCCACCTGAAAGATCTCTTACTTCCGCTTTTTCTTTCTCTACAAGGCCTACAATCCCTAATACTCTGGCTATTTCATGACGTGCATAATTTTTTTTAGCCCCCACTGCCACCATTGCCAGTTCTAAATTTTCATAAACATTTCGATCTTTTAACAGACCAACATCTGGAGACATATAGCCGATTTTTCTCCTAAGGTAAGGAACTTCTTTGGGCGAAATCTTTTGAAGTGACTGCCCCGCAACTACAATTTCTCCAGATGTAACTTCTTCCTGTTTTAAAATTAACTTTAATAAGGTACTTTTTCCTGCCCCGCTTTTTCCTATTATAAAGACAAATTCTCCTTGCTCGATAGCAAAAGATACCTCTTCTAGGGCGATTTGTTTCTCAAAAATTTTGCTTACATGATCAAAAACGATTTCCATTATCCTATTTCCTTGAACTCTTTTACAATTCCTGTTTAATATGTTATATTGATACTATACTGGTTTCTTTAAAAACCGTCAACTAGAAGACTTAACTGGGAGGAATATTCTGTGAAAAAAAAATTAATAATTTTTATTGTGATGATTGCGAGTGCTATCTCGATTTCCTATATTGCGACCTTACCGAAGGATTCTATTTCTGACAAATCCGCTTCTCTTAAGCCCCCGTCTGTGACATCATCGGAGGATACTCCAGCCACATCCAGACCAGCGCCGACCCCGGTGTTTGAAGATGGAATTTATACTCTCGTCATTCCTAGTAGTATTGGACTTTTGACCTATTATAATCAAAACGATATTCGTTGGGGCAGTGTGATCTATGGTGGTTCTGATTCGATTTCTTCTTACGGCTGTGGTCCCACCGTACTTTCTATGCTGGTTTCCAGTTTTACGAATCAGGACATTTCCCCTGATCAAATGGCACATTGGGCAAAGGAGCATCAATATTGGATTTCCGGTTCAGGTTCTACCCATGCATTGATTCCTGAAGGTGCCAAATACTTTGGGTTCTCTGTAGAACCGTTTTCTGATTACACAGAAGAAGGAATCATAAACACCTTAAGAAATGGATCGATCCTTGTAGCGCTTATGGGTCCCGGACGCTTTACTTCCACCGGACATTTTATCATTATTGCAAATTACTGGTCCGGATCCACTGTTCGTATTGCGGATCCAAATGATATTAACAATTCTCAAATTCCTTGGGAAGTCAAAGATCTCCTAAATGAGTTAGACTATGACTCCCAAGCTGACGGTCCTTTGTGGAAGATCACAATCCAATAATACTGGATCATGCTAACAAAAATAAGAGGGCAGAACGCTTTTGTTCCATCCTCTTATTTTTTGTTTACACTCATCTTTGATAAAATGATTCTTTTCCTGCAATTTTCATACTTAATACTTTATCTAATTCGACCGTCTTATTGCATACACTTCGCGTCTGTTCACCAATCTGAACGATTTTTTCTTCCAAAAAAGTCACTTTAGATGAATCCACTTTGCCATTCATCAAATTTGCGAAATACATTCTTTGATCCAATTCAAGCATATTTAGAAACTCACGCAACGCCAAATCTTCTCTTCCTACAGACTCTATCTCTTCCTCTCTCATATTGAGTAATAATTGAACAGACTCTCTGTCATCGGCTGAAAGAAGATCCGCCAGCTCTTTTGTGATTCTTTCGATTTCTAATAACCCTTTGTACTTTCGTTGCATCCGTTTTAGAATCTCTTCTATAAGTTCATCCATGTCTGACATATTTTACATCCCCGCTGTCTTTTCTGCCTCTGAAAATGCTTCTCTTAATTCCAATATCAATGGTTTTAATTCTTCGATAATTTGCTGATTTCTAGATGCCTGAAGTCGACTAAGTTCAAACAAAAAGAATTCATATAACCGATGAAGTTCTTTGCTGATTTCGTAAGAGTTGTCCAGTGTATCTTTCAAATACTGCACAATTTCCTTGGAGCGTATAACCGATTGATCAAAGCTTTCATATGCTTCTTCCGAAATCGCAATCTCTGCTCGTTTCAATCTTTTAATAAGTTCATCGTAAAGCAGTAACAACATCTCTCCCTTTGTCATCGTTGATACCGATTGTGCTTTGTACTGCTGATATCCATTTTGATACATAATACTTTCCCTTCTTTAAGCCTTTAGAAATTTGCGCCAAATTGACTTAATGCACTGCTCTGGCTATTCATTTGTGCGATCAGACTCTCTAATGTAGTAAACTGACGAATGTAACGGTCTTGTTCTCTTTTTAAAGTACTTTGAAGCATAGAAATCCGCTTATCTACCTCTTCAATTTTCTTTTGAAGTTCATTTTGCATAATACTTGCAGGTGCTTTGACAGAACCAGCTCTGCGGATCAAAATTCCTTTTGGCTCTCCGATTGTCTTTGCATATTTATCCAACACATTTTTCATATTGGCTGCAATTCCATTTGTCTGGATAACATTACCTGCTTCGTCTTTTTTCAATTCCTTGGTAAATAGATTTTTCACACCCTCTGGATCTGATGCCAATGCTGCTTTAAATTTCGCCTCGTCAAGGGTAAGCTTTCCATTATCAGAGGATGTAGAAGAAACTGTGATTCCAATTTTTTCCAATGCTTGCAAATCTCCAGAACCAAGAACAAATCGAAGTCCATTGCTCAATCCCTTAATATCATTGTCGTTAAACAAAAGTCCTTCTTTTGCTTTTTCTTCCCACGCCTCAATCTCACTCTTACTCATTTCTTTTTTCTGCTCTGCCGTAAGAGGTGGATAATCTCTATTTGGTTTTGTTGACATGCTCTTATTTACAAGTTCGATGATCTCATTAAATTCTTTTACCATATCTTTCATGGTCGTAACAATCTTTTCATCGTCTACTTTTGCATCAAAGGTTACCGGTTCCCCCGTAGCAAAGGTGCCATTTACTGTAATCGTCAAGCCATCGATTTTAAATGTATTTGATCCCCTTACAATTTCAACACTTTTATCTGATCCAGCATATTTTACTTTTAAAACTGCATCCTGTCCTGTTGCAACTTCAAGAGCATTGTTTCCAAATATCCCCTTTAACACGGCTTCATCTTCCGCACTCTTTCCCTTGATTTGGAATGTTCCACTAGCTCCTTCTTGTTTCGATCTAAACACAAACTTGTCTGTGGATCCCTGATAAGTCACTTCTACTTGAGTGTTTTTATTAATTTTATCTATAACATCACGCATGGTATCATCTTTGGATATTTCAATTTCTACATCCTTCACACCATCATTAATTGTAAATTTAAATGCTTGATCTGGATGAGCTTCAAACCATTTTGTTAAATTCGCTGCTCCATTTAACCCGGATTCTGCAATTGTGGATTCCAAATTGACACGATTTGATTCACCATAATTCATTTTAAATGCTCCATCTGTTCCAAGCATTCCGTAATCTGAAGAAGATACCGTTAATATCGAAGTAGTATCATCATAACTTCCTTCTGCATTTGGTTGTGGTAATGTAGTTTTAAAATTAAAGCTTCCTTCTGTTCCGCTACCCTCAAAATCAACTTGAATACGCCCTTTTCCAAACGCTTCATCTAGTTGCGTTTGCATTGTTGTTTTTAACAGATTAACCAATTCCTCTGGTTTATCTTTTACTTTATCAATTTCTTCTTGTGACGGCATTTTTATTGCTTTCGATGTTCCATTATAGTTAAATGTTAATGTTTTATCAGCGATACGGTCAGAAAAGAATACCTTGGTAATTAAATCTGCTTCTTTGTCGGCTACAACAGATGTATTGGTAAGAGTAATCTCTTGGAATTTTCCCTCACTATCTGGACCTGGAAATCCAAGATGTGTCAAAGCACTTCCACCAGTCAGTTTTAAAACATTTCCAGCTTTTTTATTATCTGAAAACTGTATTTTCCCGTCAACAACAGCAACAGATACAATTTCTGAAAGTTTTTTTCCATCGCAATCATAGTTACTAAATACACGCTTTATAGATTCTTCCACATCATCGATAGTATCGTATTTATATTCATTTCCTTCTTTATCTTTTCCGCTTAGCAGAGTCACTGTGTATTCTTTATCTCCATATTTAAATTCTAAAGTTTTCCCCTCTAAGTTCTGCTCTTTTTGAAATTCTGTTAAATTAATTTCCCCTGTCTTAAGTGTATTATCTGACACTCTATCAGACGAAATCATTTGCGCTTTTTGGGCAAGTTTTTCTACTGACTGAATCTGTATCGTATCTGCGGTATTGGCAGAACCAGACACACTTACATATTTGCTGTTGGACCCCAG
>JAHHTL010000053.1 GCA_020024635.1 Ruminococcus sp. | reverse complement strand
TATAATGATTATTTATTTGCCGGCAGCGCAATATTTGTGTATGGAATTATTAAGAGGAATTTCTTTATAAATAAGTACAATAAAAGGAGAAAATTTATGGGGAAAAAGAAAAAACCGAAAATGGAATACAGATATTATCAGATGGTTCCGGGCACATATGTATTTGCTCTTTTGGGGGATGGATGGATTCGAGAATATGGAAAAGGAATTGATTATCTGCATTTCCATAATTATTTAGAAATCGGACATTGTGTGGAAGGAAACGGACAGATGATTTTTGGAGAACAGGTTTTCGATTACCATAAAGGTGATTTTACAATTATTCCAAAAAAATATCCACATACAACGAACAGCATTCCAAACACGAAGAGCCACTGGGAATATTTATTTATTGATGAAGAGGGGATTTTACAGAAAATGTTCGGAGAGTTTTCTAGGCAAAAAAAATGTGAAAAACTCAAAGAGTGCATCAATAGTGGCTTTTGTTTTTTCTCAGAGACAGAATTTGCAGATCTTTCAGCAAATATTCAAGAACTGATGGAAGTGATGAGAAGAAAGGAAGTGTTTTATCAAGAAGAAGCAGAGGGGCTTTTGGCAACTATTCTTGTGAAAATTGCAAGAATAAATGATAAGCAGGAAAGGCTGGTAACATTAGGGGATGAATATTATACGGAAGGAATGGCTTATGATATTGTTGTAAAAGCAATGGCATATATTACTCAACATTATAAAGAGCCATTTCACATAGAGACAATTGCTAAGTATTGTAGTATAAGTGAAAATCATTTACGACGTCTCTTTGCCATGCATATGAAGATGGGAATTTTGGAATATATTAATCTAGTGCGAATAAAAGAAGCTTGTGAGCAATTAAAGAAAACAGATGATAGTATTTCTGATATAGCAGCAAGATGTGGTTTTTCTACAGTTTCTACATTTAATCGGAATTTTAAAAAAGTAATGGGAAATAGTCCTTGTAGTTGGCGGAAAAGTCCGGAGAATTTTGAACAGCAACTTTTAAGATGTAATTTGCATCTTGAGGCAGGGTGGTAGTTAAAATAAATAAAAAAAGAGTGGAAATTGCAAAGTTTTTGTGTGAATATACCAACAAAAGAGTACTAAAACTCCTGTATAATAAGGATACAAAGAAAAGATCATTGCCTGTAAATACAATGAAAGGAAGGAGTTTTACTATGAAAAAGAAAAAATTGCTTGCTATGACACTTGTTATATCTATGGCATTACCACTGATGGCATGTGGAAAAAGTGAGGACAAGAAAAAAGAGGACACAAAACAGTTAGAATCGGGAGAAGAACTTACAGTATGGTGTTGGGATCCGGCATTTAACATATATGCTGCAAAAGAGGCGGAAAAGTTCTATCAGAAAGAACATCCGGATTTTAAGTTGAATATTGTAGAAACTCCTTGGCCAGATGTGCAAACAAAGGTAATAGCAGCTGCCACATCTGGAGACACAGAGTCTTTACCGGATATCCTCCTTATGCAAGACAATGCGTTCCAAAAAAATGCAATGAGCTACCCAGATTTGTTCTTAGATGTAGACAGTTCAGGCATTAATTTTGATGATTTTACCAAAGCAAAAACAGAATATTCAGTGATAGACGGAAAGCATTATGGAGTACCTTTTGATAATGGGGCCGTGGTTGCAGCGTATCGAGCAGATGTTTTAGAAGAGGCAGGATACACAATCGATGACTTTAAAGATATCACTTGGGATCAGTACATAGAACAGGGAAAAGTGGTACTTGAAAAAACAGGAAAACCGTTGTTATCTTGTTTGTCTGGTGAAGTAGATGTTGTAATGATGATGATACAGTCTGCAGGCGCTTCTCTATTTGACAAAGATGGAAATCCGGACATTGCAGATAATGATGTCATAAAAAATGTGGTGGAAACCTATGTAAAGATGAAAAAAGCAGGAGTATTGATTGAGGTAAATGACTGGGATCAGTATGTAGGAACTTTGACGAGTGGAGATGTAGCGGGAACCGTAAACGGATGCTGGATTCTTGGAAGCATCCAAAGCGCGGAAGACCAGTCTGGAAAATGGGCGATTACGAATATGCCAAAACTAAACGGTATTGATGGTGCTACAAATTACTCAAACAATGGTGGATGTAGTTGGACAGTGACAAGCAACTGTAAAAATAAAGAATTAGCATTTGATTTCTTGAAGAGTACATTTGGTGGAAATGTAGAGTTTTATGAAGAGATTTTACCAAAATCAGGAGCTTTATCGACGTATATTCCAGTAGGTGACAGTAAGGTGTACAAAGAACCACAGACATTTTTCGGTGGACAGCCAATCTATAAAGATATTACTGAATTTGCACAAAAGGTTCCAAGTAACAATACCGGCGTATATTATTACGAAGGACGCGATGCGATGGCAACCGCAGTTCAAAACGTAATTGCAGGTGAAAAAGTAGACAGTGAACTCAAAAAAGCTCAGGAAACAGTGGAATTTGCGATGGGTGAGTAAAAAGCTGTAGAAAGGTAGCGGGGAATGTTTTTGCATTCTCCGTTTTTATTTAAAAAGGCGGATAAAAATTTTGCGTACATAAAAAGGAAAGACTAAAAGGAGGGATTCAGGTGAAGAAAAAATTATCAATACGACAAAAACAAAGCATTTCTGGTTGGTTTTTTCTGACACCGGCAGTGATTTTAATTGCTGTAATGAGTTTTTATCCTATGATACGGACATTGCTTTTATCCTTTCAAAAAGGCAAAGGAACGGCATTGACATGGGGAGGACTCTACAATTACACAAGGATATTTTCGGATAAAGTATTTTTACAATCATTGACGAATTGTTTTATTTATTTGATTGTTCAAGTTCCAATTATGTTGTTGTTTGCTCTTGTTCTGGCAAGTATGTTAAACAATAAAAATCTACGTTGTAAAGGCTTATTTCGAACAGCTATCTTTTTGCCTTGTGCAACATCATTGGTTTCTTATGCAACTATTTTTAGAGCGTTATTTGCTACGGATGGATTGGTGAATACCGTATTGATCCACATTGGAATTTTGGATAAAGGATATGAATTTCTCGCCCATCCTTTTAGCGCCAGGATCGTAATTATTTTAGCCTTGTTATGGAGATGGACAGGATACAATATGGTATTCTTTTTGGCAGGACTTCAAAATATTGATTATTCCGTTTATGAAGCCGCTAAAATTGACGGTGCAAGTGGTTGGAAATCTTTTTGGAAAATTACAGTACCGTTGTTAAAACCTACAATTTTATTAACATTTATTATGTCTACAAATGGAACCCTACAGATGTTTGATGAGTCTGTCAACTTAACAGGAGGGGGACCGGCAAATGCAACGATAACGATGTCCCATTATATTTATAATACTTCGTTTAAATTTGTTCCAAATTTCGGATATGCGGCTGCAATGTCTTACGTGATCTTGATTTTAGTTGTTATTCTAACCTTTATACAGATGAAAGTAGGTGATAAGCGTGAGTAAAGGGAAAAAAATAATATCATATACAGTCTTAAGTCTTGTTTCATTCCTATCCGTTTTTCCACTGTATTGGATGTTTTCAGCGGCAACAAATAAAAGTGTGGATGTGACAAGAGGCAGATTAATACCTGGAACATATTTATTGGAAAATATTCGAAATTTAACCGCTCAATATGAAGTTGGCGGAGCCATGCTAAATTCTCTTAAGTATGCGGTGGTGCTTACAGTGTTGTCCTTGTTGATTTGTTCTTTAGCAGGCTATGGATTTGAAATTTTTCACGATAAAGGAAAAGACCGGGTTATGAATGTATTGTTGTTGGCCATGATGGTTCCTTTTGTAGCGATTATTATACCGCTCTATCAGATGTTTGCAAAAGTAGGAGCACTTAATTCCACATTAGGCTTTATTTTACCTACAATTTCCACTCCTTTTTTGATTATGCTTTTTCGGCAAAGCGCTCGATCGTTTCCAATAGAGATTATTGAAGCAGCTAGGATGGATGGATTATCAGAATTTCAGATTTTTATTAAAATGTTTATTCCAACTATGCGTTCAACTTATTCTGCGGCAATGACCATTACTTTTATGAATGCATGGAATAGTTATCTATGGCCAAAGGTGATTATGACAAATCCGAAAAGCATTACGATGCCTATGCTGGTAGCAAATTTAAAAGAGGGATATGTAACAGATTATGGGATGCTGATGCTTGCAGTACTATTATGTACGGTACCTACTGCGATTGTTTTCTTTGTATTGCAGAAGAACTTTGCAGAAGGAATTACAGGTGCAGTAAAATAAGGAGAAAAGCCGATGAAAGAATTTTTCTATGAAAATGTAAAAAAGCCGACATATTATAAAGAGGGGTGTGTGCCAGCACATTCCGATCATAGATATTATCGCAATTTGGAAGAATTGGAAATGGGGAACAGTACATTTCGATATAGTCTCAATGGATTATGGAATTTTCATTATGCTCAAAATTATGGAGAATGCATTCCGGGTTTTGAAAAAGAAACCTATTGTTGTAAAACATGGAAAATGATTCGAGTTCCGGCACATATACAACTGGAGGGATATGATTCGCCACAATATGTAAATACACAGTATCCGTGGGAAGGACATGAAGAGGTTCTTTCAGGAGAGATTCCTCGGGAATTTAACCCTACAGCAAGTTATGTGAAATACTTTTTTGTTCCAGAGAATATGAAACATGAGAAAATATATTTGGCTTTGGAAGGAGCAGAAAGTGCGGCGGCAGTATGGCTAAATGGGAAATTTATAGGGTATCATGAAGACACGTTTACAACAGCAGAGTTTGAGCTGACGGAAGCAATCAAAGAGGGAGAAAATAAACTCGCAATCCAAGTTTATAAATGGTGTTCTGGAAGTTGGTGTGAAGATCAGGATTTCTTTCGATTTTCAGGACTATATCGAGATGTATATTTATATAGTATACCAGAGGTGCACGTCAAGGATCTTGACATTTCTGCCGTTCCGAATCATCATTTCACGATTGGAAATTTAAAAGTACGATGTGAAATTACAAATGCAGGAAAAGTGTCGTTTCAATTGCGTAATGGAGACAATGTAATTGCAGAAAAAAGTTTATGTGGAAGTGAAGAAATCCTTTGGGAAAAAGAAATAGAAGATCCAATGCTATGGAGTAGTGAGCATCCATTTTTATATGAGTTATGTTTACAAGTGTATGACGTAGAAGGAAAAATTCAGGAATATATCTCAGAAAAAATAGGCTTTCGGAGATTTGAAATCAAAGATTCTATAATGCATTTAAATGGGAAAAGGATTGTATTTAAGGGGGTAAACAGACACGAATTCAGCAGTATAACAGGAAGAGTAATTTCAAAAGAAGAGATAGAAAAAGATTTGTGTGTGATGAAACAAAACAATATAAATGCAATTCGAACAAGTCATTATCCGAATACTTCTATTTTATATCGCTTATGTGATCAATATGGGTTTTACTTGATTGATGAAATGAATTTAGAAACACATGGAACGTGGGATCTGTTAGGAGAACACAAGAATAAGGAAGAAGACGTGATTCCAAAAGATCAGGATATTTGGAGAAATGCTTTGTTAGATCGTGCAGCGAGTATGTACCAACGAGATAAGAATCATCCATGTATTCTAATGTGGTCCTGTGGAAATGAATCCTATGGTGGAAAAGTCATTTATGATATTTCTGAATATTTTAGAGAAAAAGATAAAAACAGGTTAGTACACTATGAAGGAATTAACCATGATCGTAGCTATCCGGATACCAGTGATATAGAAAGCCAAATGTACCCTTCCGTAGAAGCAATCAAGAAGTTTCTAAAAACAAATAAAGAAAAACCATTTATCTGTTGTGAATATGCGCATGCAATGGGAAATTCTTGTGGAGCACTTCATAAATACACAGAGCTTACAGAAGAGGAGCCATTGTATCAAGGTGGGTTTATTTGGGATTACATCGATCAGTCCTTGGAAAAGAAAAACAGATATGGTCAGGTATTTCAAGCATACGGAGGAGATTTTCAAGATCGCCCGACAGATTATAATTTTAGTGGCAATGGATTGGTTTATGGAAAGAACAGAAATGCATCACCCAAAATGCAAGAAGTAAAATTTTTATATCAGAATATAGAGGTTGAAGTTGGAGAATCAGAAGTCGAGATAAAAAATAATCATTTGTTTTCAAATACCAAGGAATATGAGTGTCGGATTCGTTTGGAAAGAGAGGGAAAATTACTTGATCAAAAAGTGATGGAAACGAATGTGGAACCTCTCAAGAAGAAACGATACAAACTTCCATTACAAAGAAAAACGTGTATAGGTGAATATTGCATTACAGTGTCGTTTCATCTAAAATGTGACAAAATTTGGGCAAAACAGGGACATGAAGTTGCGTTTGGACAGTATGTATATCGTGTGATAGGAGAGAAAAAGGAAAAGGTTTCGCCCTTGCGAGTCGTCAAAAGTAATCATAATATTGGAATCAAAGGGGAGCAATTTGAGGCATTGTTTTCCTTGCTTAATGGTGGATTGGTATCCTATAAATATGGAGGCATAGAATTGTTAGAAGGAATTCCAAAACCTAATTTCTGGAGAGCTCCTGTGGATAATGATTGCGGAAATCTGATGCCGTCACGTTATGCCCAATGGAAGATTGCTAGTTTATATTCTAATGCGAAAAAGATTGATGAGAAATCAGGACGACCAACCACAATTCCATGTAAAATAGAGGAATCTGAAGATTCGGTGCAGATTGCCTTTACATATTGGCTTCCAACCAGTCCAAGAAGTGAATGTGAAGTGTCCTATTGCGTGCACGGAAATGGAAAGATTGTAACAACTCTTACGTATGATTTTGTAAAAGAATTAGGGGATATGCCAGAATTCGGGGTATTATTTACCCTCAATGCAGATTATCATTATCTTACTTGGTATGGCTTGGGACCGGAAGAGACCTATGCGGATCGAAAGCATGGGGCAAAATTAGGTTTATATCAAAATTGCGTGGAAGATAATCTTGCTTCATATCTGGTTCCTCAGGAATGTGGAAATAAAGAGGAAGTACGGTATGCAAAAGTTACCGATGGAAAAGGACGGGGGCTTTTGTTTGAAACAGAAGAAAGCAGTGGTGTGATGTGTTTTTCAGCATTACCATATACCCCACACCAGATGGAGGAAGCTATGCATTCATATGAACTTCCAAACATTCATCACACGATAGTGCGAGTGGCAAAAGCACAGATGGGCGTTGGAGGAGATGATAGCTGGGGAGCAAGGACGCATAAAGAATATCTGGTTCCAGTAGAGAAAAAAATGCAATTTACATTTTCATTTAGAGGAATCTAAGGGGGCTGTAGATCATAAAAATAACAAGGAGGACAAGAGATGAGAAAAAAACTTGCAAAAGTAGTGACAGGAATGTTGACACTTAGTATGGTGTTTGGAAATTGTGTTTCGACCAAGGCAGCCGACATCCCATGTGCAACTTTGGAGTGGGATACGCTGTATCAGACGATTGATGGATTTGGTTTATCGCAGGCATGCGATGTATATGCAGATCAAATTTATGAGTTTGGTAAAAGAGATGAAGTAATGGATCTGTTGTTCTCACAAGAAAACGGAATTGGTGCATCTATTTTACGAAGTGAAGTTGGGAATGGATTGAATATGCCTACGATACAACCTGATCCACAAACCTGGGATTTTACGCCTTATAAGCCAGAACAGTGGGTGATGAAAGAAGCGAGAGCAAGAGGAGTAGAAAAGATGATGAGTACGGTTTGGAGTCCACCTGCTTGGATGAAAACTACTGGAAAGATTACTTCGGGAGGCCGCTTAAAAAAAGAATGCTATCAAGATTTTGCTCAGTATTTAGCTAATTATATAAAAGGATATAAGGAACACCATGGAGTAACGATTGATGCAGTGTCGATTGCAAATGAACCAGAATATGCAGCAATGTGGCAATCCTGTCTTTGGAGTGGACAAGACTTTGCTGATTTTTTGGCAAACAATCTGAAACCAACGTTTGAAGCAGAAGGATTGGATACAGATATTATCGTTGGAGAAGAAGGAACATGGACAGACAAAAGATTATCTGAAGTGTATGCAAATTCTCAAGCCATGGAGGCATTGGATATTGTAGGAGGACATTTTTATCATGGATCACCTACTCCATTTGAACAGGCACAACAAAATGGAAAGAGAGTGTGGGAAACAGAGGTTTCAGATACACTTCACAGTGATACAGGATTTAAAGATGGAGTAAAATGGGCGAAATATGTACATGATTTTATGACAAAAGCGAATGCAAATGCTTTTTTGTATTGGTTGGGAGCTTCTTATAAAACGAATAACGAAAGTTTGATTCGCTTAAAAGAGGACGGAAGTTATATTGCTGCGAAAAGACTTTTTTCTTTTGGAAATTTCAGCAAGTTTGTTCGTCCTGGATATGTCCGAATTGGTATTGAAGAAAATCCTTATGGAAATCTTTATCTTTCTGCATATAAAAATCCCGAAACAGGAGAGTTTGCAATTGTGGCTGTGAATGACGGAAAAAACAATGAAACAATAAAATTAAACTTACAAGGAATTACATGTGGACAGTTAACTCCACATATTACAAATGATAGGTATGATTTACAGACATTTTCACCAATATCGTCTGTAAATGGAGAATACCAAATTTCAGTTAGCGGATACACGACAATAACCTATACCGGAGTGGCGAATACGGCAGAGCCAGAATTGAAAGAGTGGAGAATGAAAGATACTCTTGATAATTGGGATAGGATCTCCACACGTAGTGATGGGTGGATGTTAGAAGGAAACAATCCTTATAATGCATTCGATCATGATTTATCAAGAGCTAGGAGAACGGTTGCTTCTGCACAAAATATCGTCTATAAATTAGATAACATGAAAGAATTTGAAGCAACAATTTATTATTATAAAGTGTTAGAAGGATTGAGGTTTGAAATCTCTCAAGATGGTGTAAATTGGGAACCGCTAGAATATATGTATGAAGCACCAATGTTGACAGGTGGATATTGGGAAAAGATTATCGTTAAACCTGTGGGAGAACTTCCTGAAGGTGTGAATTACTTAAAAATTGTTTTCGATCAGGGAAAACAAGCATGGGATAAGCATTTGTCAAATATATCAATCAATTAAACAAATGTAAGTAAAAGAAATGGGAATGGGATTGTATCATGTATTGAAACAATCCTGTTCCTTTGTTTTGGACGAAAATACTATCATTTTGGTTTTAGGAATACTGGTTTCATCTTTTACTTACAAAAGATTAGAAAAAAGACAGGATGTAGCAGAATAGACAAAAAAATAACGAAAATATTGAAAAATATAGTCGAATCATGTAGAATAAAGGAAAATTCATCAGTCCTTTGATTGAAAAGAAAGGTGGAAGCGTGAATGAAACGAGTGTTTCAAGTAAGTGAAATTACAACCCTATGTAACGATATCAAAACGATCTTAGAACAGTGCAAAGACCATATGCAAAGGATGAAAGCCTGTGCAGATCAGGCGGACGCTGCACTGGCGGAAGTGCCGTGGGCTGACCGTTATTCGATCGCTGTTCAAGATGTATCACAACTTCGAGGAGCCTTAAAGACAGAAAAGATAGATGAGGCACTTACGAAACTGGAAAATTGTCGCATAAGAGCCTGCGAACTGATCCCATCAGCAGATACCGATTATGCTACGCAGACAAAAGAACTGATCGATGTCACGAAAAACCTACAAAATCTTCTTGAAGAAATGGAACAGTTCCTTATTAACACTCCACTTACTACCGATTATTCTGCCTTTAAAAAAGCCTTTGAAGAAGTACAGGTAAGATGGAATAAAGTGACAGAAAATGCGCAGAAGTCTATCGAAAAACTTATGGCAAATATTAAAGGGGCAGAGACCATTTGCCATGCCTTTTCCAAAGACCCGGTAAATCTAAGTACAGGAAATTTTATTTATGATCGTACGGATTTGGAAATTGGAGGAAGAGAGCCCTTTGTGTTCCGTCGTTTTTATAATGCCATCAATGACCGAAGTGGTGTTCTTGGAAAAGACTGGAACCATAATTATGAAGTACATCTAGAACTTTTAGAGGAAGAAGTGGTACTTTTAAGAGAAGATGGAAAAGAAGAACGCTTCTTCTGGGAGAAAGAACGCTATTTTTCGTTGTTTGCAAGTGAAGGAACATTGGAAAAAGAGGGGGACGGATATCGTTATTGTACTAGAGCACAGGATGTGTATCACTTTAATGCAGATGGCCAATGTGTGGAAATAGAAACACTTTCAGGGAACAAGGTTTTGTTTGCCTATGAAGAGAAAGCACCGTTTCACCTTGTAAAAGTGGAAAGAAATACAGGGGAATTTTATGCCTTTTCGTACACCGAGGAAGGGCTGTTAGAGAAGGTAACAGATCATACAGGAAGAAGCCTGACTTACAAGTATCAGGGAGAACTTTTAAAAGAAGTTGTACTTCCAGATGGGAATGCCTTTTGCTATGGCTATACGCCACAAGGAAAACTGGAATACGTGGAGAACCCACGTGCAATTATGACGGTCGAAAACGTTTTTGATGAGGAACACCGCACCACCTTGCAGAAATTCCCAGATGGGACCCAGATGTCCTATGTGTACGATGAAGAAAAGAAAACTGTGGAACTGACAGAGCGTAACGGAAGCAAAGTGACCTATGTCCACGATGATAAGTATCGGGATGTGAAACATATTCACAGCAACGGGGAAGAACGTTTTGCCTATAATCAGAATAACCAGAAGACCTTATATGTGGATCGATTAGGAAACAAAACCCAGTATGCCTATGATCCGGCAGGAAATCTGGTGCGTGTAATCGATGC
>JAHHTL010000052.1 GCA_020024635.1 Ruminococcus sp. | reverse complement strand
GTCTTTGCAGCCATTACAAGAATAGATGCATCACATTCTTTTGCTATGATAGCAGCGTCAATGACACTTCCAAGTGGTGGAGCATCAATAATAATGTAATCATATACTTTGCGTCCACTTGTAAGAAGAGATTTAAATCGTTTCTGTCCTAACATTTCCGCAGGGTTTGGTGGAACCACTCCTGCAAGCATAACCACTAAATCTAACCCTTGTACTTTACACATAATATCACTTACTTCTGCCTGTCCGGAAAGGAAGTGGGACAATCCTTTGTAAGCGCCTTGCATTTGAAACTGTCTATGTAATACAGATTTTCTCATATCTGCATCAATTAGAAGTACTTTTTTCCCCGCCTCTGCAAGAGATACTGCAAGGGAAATGGACGTGGTACTTTTTCCTTCCCCCGGCATACAGCTTGTTACTACAATTGTTTTATTATCCACTCCTGAGAACTCTATGTTGGTTCGTAAAATCTTATAGGCTTCATTGGAACTATAGTCCTTTTTATCAGGATTTCTATAAATAATCTCTTTCATCGCTTATGTCCTTCCCTTATCTTCTCTTTTTTCCAGATGATTTTCTTGCTTTTTTCGGTTTACTCGCCCCTTCTTTTAATGGAACCAATGTAAGAACATTTAATCCAAGATATTGCTCTACTTCTTCCTGACTTTTAATGGTATCATCCAAAACATTGATCAATACAATCACGCCAATTGCCGCTAAGATTCCAAGTAGCCCACCTAAGATTGTATTTTTCATTGTATTTGGTGAAGATGGAGCTGTTGGAAGATTTCCCTCTTCTACCGTATTCACTGCTTCTACGTCCATAATCTCTTCGATCTGATTACGTACCGCTTCCCGTACCGTATCTGCAATCTCTTTTGCTGTTTCTGGATCTTCATTCTCTACAGCAATCTGCAAAATACGCGTATCTTGTGGAACATCAACTGTAATAGAAGCTGCCAATTCTTTTAGGGACATCTCCAAGTTTAGTTTAGACACCGCTGTTTCAAGAACTGGTCTACTTTTCGCAAGTTCAATGTAGTCTTTCGTCAAAGTAGAAGACATTTGAAGATCACTCATTGTCATTCCTGTATTACCGTTTTGTTTGGAAAGAATGTATGCTTTCGTCACAGAAGTATACTTTGGTGTCACCAATACCTTTGTTCCAATTAAGGCTGTAATCGCACATACAATTCCTACCAATACTACAATCGGAAGTTTTTTCCAGATGGCGTGAAACAGTGCCATCAGATCAATTGTAATTTCTTCATCCGCTTCCTGAGTCATAATTTTGTCTTGATTCATCTTTTTCTCTTTCTTAGCAACGATGCCGCGTTGTCAAAGAAAATCCTCCTTCTGTAATCTTCTCCATATTTCTTTTCCACCAGTTCTGCTGCCTTTCGCATCTTGGGACTTCTAGATGATGTATTATGAGCGTCTGTTCCTACACCAAACACCAGATCCTGATCCATTAACTTGTATACATATTTTTTCGCATCTTTCCCATATTTTCCTACAATACTTCCCGTATTGATCTGCAAAAGCGCCCCGGTATCTACCAGTTCCTCTGCGTAGGCAACTTCTGCTCGAACCTCATCGTATCGTTCCACATGAGCCACAATCACTTCGTAGCCATACATTTGCAATTGTTGTACGCTTTTATAAATATGCTCATAACTGTCGCTTGGAGAGAATTCCACCAAAACATATCTGGTGCCATTGATGGTAAGAACTTCTCCTCTTTGCAGTTGCTCGGGAATTTCCTGTGTAAAATAAATTTCACTTCCCAAATATATGCGAAATTTCGGGTCAATTTTTTCTGCAAGCTTCCTCACAATCGCAACCTTACTTTTCATCGTTTTGGGACTTCGGTGTCCACGATGGGGATGAAAATGGGAGGTGGCAATCATACAGCAAATCCCTTCGCTGTGTGCAATCTGCAGCATTTCCATAGTTTCTTTAAGATCCTTTGATCCATCGTCCACACCAGGCAAAATATGACAGTGTAAGTCAATAAACTGATTCATTTTTCATTCCTCAACAAAAATTTGATTATTTTTTGTCATATACTATATATTATATTTCTTACAATAAGCAACGTCAACACAACATTTGTTTCTTTTCGCAACACCTTTGGTTTATTTCTCACTTAAGATTTCTTTCATCTTCTCTGTAATAGAAGAAACAGAAGTGAAATCCGGATGCATCACATAAAGTGGCTGTGCACCTGAGGAGAAACATGGTAGTGTATCTCCAGTTCCCGTCGCTGCTACGGATTCAATTGTCCATCTTGCGTTATCCGCCAATTGCATGTTAATGAATTTTGCCATTTCCTTATCAGTCATATTGGTCTCTACACTGTCGCTGACTCTTGTAAGGATTCCTGTTGCATTTTTTAAGATTGCCGGAGACATCGCCTTATTTAAAATTGCTGTGAGAACGATTTCTTGGTTCTTACCTCTTTGGTTATCTCCTGCTTCAAAACTATATCGTTCTCTACAAAAAGCTAAAGCTGCATCGCCATCCAAATGATTGATTCCTTCATGGAAGGTATATCCTCCGTGCAGTGCTTCAAAGGCATAATCCGAGTTTACATCCACACCACCTAGTGCATCTACAATCTTGATCAAGGAAGTAAAGTTCACTTTTGCATAATATCTCATATCAATGTCATACAGTTTTCCCAGTGTTCGCATAGAGGCATCCACCCCGTAGATTCCTGCATGGGTTAGTTTATCTTTGGCTTCTCCGGATACTTCTGGAATCTGTACATAATAATCTCTAGGAGTAGTGGTCAAAAGAATTTTCTTTGTCTTTGGATTAACGGTCATAATAATATTGACATCACTACGACTGGTGGTTGTAATCGCGCCTTCTACATCAATCCCACTGATATAGACGTTAAATGGCTGCTCTATATCGTTGGCCTCTTTCTCTTCTTTTGCCGGAACCTCTACTTTACTTTGAATGCCATATTGATAAAGCACTCGTACTTGATCAGAATAACCCTCGATGGCTTCATCTAGAATCCCTGTAAAAGCTTCATTGTATATAATCGCATCTGCTTTTCCGTCCAAGAGCGCTTCTCCTGCTTCAATGATGGTGCTGTAAGTAAGGGTTTTTAAGGTTCTATTTAGTTTTTTCTCCATATCTTTTACCATCAATTGGTTATTCTCCTGATCTAGAGAGGTTTGGATTCCGAAACTATAGTTTTCTGCGTCTTCCAGTGTCTTTGCTGCGTCTTCTTTTCGAACGACTACAATCATGTTATCTGTTTTGTACTCTGCGCCTCCCACTTCTTTCATGAAACGCTGTAGTTGGAACAATGCAATGATTCCCACAATAGCTACTATGCTTACTAGCACGCTTAGGACAATCCCTGCAATGTTCCATTTGCTTTTTAAAAACTGAAGTCCAAATGCTGCCGCAAATGTAAGCCCAAGACCTATCCCTGCAAGAATGATATACTTCATAGGAACCAGTCCGTTATCGACCATGATCATCATAAGCATCAATGATAAAACAAGTTGAACCAATGTTACAATTTTTCCGGTTAAATGATTATTGTTTTTTTTCATGTTTTCCTCCGTATTTTTGTATGGAATTTCCGATGTCACATATTATATAAAATGATATAACAATCCTATGTTAATACATTACCTATATTTTACCACTCCACTTCTCGCTGTCAATACGTAAAAAAGCCCCAAATGTTTTACACATTTCGGACTTTATCTATACAATATTTTTATTTTCCCCACTTTTTGTTTTTAAAGTTCTTTAATCTTTGCAAACATTTCGTCCAGCCATCTGCCGTCAAAATATTCAATCAATCCTGCATCGCAAGCTGCTGCCAGCTTCGGATCAATTGGAAGTTTTGCAACATTGGAAATCTGATGATTCTCTGCAATGCTTTCAATATGGCTTTCTCCAAAAATGCGAATTTCCTTTCCGCAATCTGGACATGCTACATAACTCATGTTTTCTACAAGTCCCAGAATTGGAATGTTCATCATCTTCGCCATCTTTACCGCTTTTTCCACAATCATTCCCACCAATTCTTGTGGAGATGCAACGATTACGATTCCGTCTACCGGAATGCTTTGGAATACGGTCAAAGGAACGTCTCCTGTGCCTGGTGGCATATCAATAAACATATAGTCTACATTCCCCCAAACCACATCGGTCCAAAATTGCTTTACGGTTCCTGAGATCACAGGCCCTCTCCATACAACCGGATCGGTTTCATTTTCTGTTAAGTAATTTAAAGACATGGTTTTAATGCCGGTTACAGAATCCACTGGGTAAATGCCATATTCATTTCCTTTGGCATGCTCGTGAAGACCAAATGCTCTTGGAATGGACGGTCCTGTAATATCCGCGTCCAAAATGGCTGTACTGTATCCCTCTCTTCTAGCCAAAATGGCAAGAAGGGAAGTAACCAAACTTTTTCCAACGCCTCCCTTTCCACTGACAACGCCGATGACTTTTTTCACATGGCTTAATTCGTTGGTTTTTTCGTATAAACTTTCTTTTTTGCGTTCTCCGCACTCTTGACTGCAGTGTTCGCAATTATTTGAGCAATTCTCACTCATCTTTTTATCCTCCCTTTATTGTAAGCTATGGAAGACTTCTCCTTAACATTCATGACATATGTCATTTATAAACTAATTATACACGTTCAACGGAATATGTCAATCACTCTTCTTTTTATGGTTTACAACTACCACATGGTTCATAGCCTTGTTTCATCAGTTCTTCTTTTGTCCCATTGTATTCTTTTTTATTTTGTGGTTTCATATCTCGTACAGAAGAACAATCTTTTTTATGAAACTTCTGCGTATTTTTATTTAAAATGTATTCTTGTTTTCCTTGCGAGTTTTCCTCTTCTTTGGATGTTTTGCTTTGCTCTTTTGCATCATCCGCCACCTGACTTTCTCCGGTGGCATAGTTGATGGTAATCTGTGGTTGTACATTATAGCAAAATACATGAAATTGAACCCCAGCTCCATCATCTTCTACCGATTTGGCTTCCATTTGTACCCCATCTGGTACTAGATTGTCTCCTTCATATATCGGTGTAACACGGTACAAGACGTGGTTTCCTGTTTCTTTTACATAGTCTGCCACTTCATTTTCAAAAGGCAGCATTCCGGTTACATTTAAGTACCTTGTTCCGGTGATTAGATTCTGCTTATTTGCATTTTCTCCTGCCAGTTGAAATCCGATCAGGTGACAGCGATTGTACAAATAATTCCCATCGATCAAGTCGTTGTATTTTACCGTCTGCCATCCGCTTGGCTTTACCTGACCGATTGGTCCACGTTCTTCTGTAGGCATCAGTTCTTCACTGATATTCGCATAGGCTGTTCCGCATCTTCCGAGTTCATCCAGAGAACTATATTCTTCAAAAGACTCGGTCGTAAGCTCGTCTTCCTCAAAATCCGGAACATTATCTTCCAACACAACGTAAGGATCTCCCGTGTATTCTGGTACTTCCTCCAGACTTTGCACATGTTCTACTTTTGAGAACTGCTCTTTCAAAAAATCTTTGCTTTCCTTTTCGCATCCAGATGTGAACAACGAAAGGGTCAGCATTCCAATCACGATGTATACTTTTTTCTTCATAAAATATTCTCCCTTATTTCCCCTTTATGTTTATTCTAAATGTTCTATGTCGGAACATTAACACTGTAAAATTCCGTATTTCTTTTTCACACGATTTAATTTTCTCTCCATTGGTTCTGCCAAAACCGCCAAAAAGAAAATGGTGGAAATCCCATGGACAAAATTAAAGGGGATTCCACTGATGTAGGCGGCAAGAAAAGCCTCCTTAGACAAGCCTTGCATCACGTTTAAAACTGAGGCGGTATCCATAATCACTCCATAGATAACAAAGGTCGCCACTCCTCCATAGAAACATTGGAAAAATTTTGGAGCGGCAATTTTTTTTTCATAAAACAGGAGGCCTGCCAAAAATCCAATGATTCCAAAGGCGAACATTTGCCATGGGGTCCACGGCCCTTGTCCAAAGAAAAAATTGGAAACGAAGCCAGAGACCACTCCTGTTAAAAATCCGGCCTCCGCCCCTAGTCCAATGCCTGCAATGATAATCACTGCCGCCATTGGTTTAAACTGTGGCAGCATAAAAAACGCCATACGTCCCACCACCGCAATCGCCGATAAGACGGCAATGAGAATCAATTCTCTTGCCTGTGGTTTTCGGTCTTCGAATACCATGAAAAACGGAAGGCTGGACAAACAAATAATACAAAGTCCAATAAAGACATTGCTCCGGTCATTTAAAAAGAAAATTCCAAAGAAAATAACAGCTGGAATTCCAAACACTAAGATGAAGATGGCTACTTTGGTTCTCCTTCCAAACCTTCGATCTTCCTTCCATTGTCTTTGTACTAGATGCGTTTCTTCTTTTCCCTCTTCTTGAAAGAAACATCTTCCTTTTAAAATCATAAAAAGAGATACAAATAGGTTGGCATAGACAAAGGAGGTCGGGCGAATCTTTGCATAGAGTGTGAAATTTAAAAAAAGATGCTCCCTCCACCCTTCTCCTTGTACCCGAAGATTCATATACCCAGAAACCGCAAGAAGAAGGAGGGCAACTATAGCATTGATTCCATAAGTCAGTCTTGTAAGCGAACTGCTAAACTTCTTTTTACTTAGAATAGCACCCGTCAAAAGGAACATGCCTACCGCAACCACACCTGCCCCTGTTAGTAAAAGGATTGGTACCCATTTTTCCAAAAGTTTTCCACCATCTAGGAAGATTTTGCTGAGGTTATCCACGAAGACAGATAGATTTATCAACTTTCCAGTGTCTAACACACCCTCGTATCGAAGTTCCGGTGCGGAAAAAACTGGAAGTGCAAAATAACTGATGACGCAGAAGATTCCTCCATATACTGGAAAGAGCATTCTTGTATCTATTCCGGTTGCCTGATTTCGTTGCATCGTTGAATCACATCCTTTACTGTAATGGCATCTGGAAAAAGGGTCCTCGCCATACGATTTGCCGCAGTAGTATAAAAGCTATTTCCCGTAAAAAATTCTTCCACACTATTTGCTGTCACAATACTGCCATTAAAAAACAAGGCACACGTTTCTCCATAGGAAGCGCAAAATTCAAGATCATGAGAGACGATGATAATGGTCATTCCTTGTGCTTGTAGCCTCCGAAAAATTTGCGCCAGTTTGCTCTTATAAAATCCATCCAGTCCTTTTGTTGGTTCATCCAAAAGTAAGATTTTAGGTTCTAAAAGTAGCACTTTTGCAAGAGCTGCTCGCTGCTGCTCTCCCCCACTTAAATCATAAGGGTGCATGGATAGCAAATGGCCAATACAAGTCTCTTCGATGACTTGCTGCAAAAGAATCTCTTTGCCTGTTTTCTGAGCTGGAGACAGACCGAAGAGCATGTCTTCTAAATCCTCTTTTAAGGTGTCTTTTACAAACAGGCTTTGTGGATTTTGGGGCAATACTCCTAGAAATTGTTGAAAACGATCTTTTTCTTTGATTTTTTTGATGTCTTTTCCATTAAGATAGATCCTTCCTCGATAGGGTTTTCGTATTCCACTTAACAAAGATAAGGCCGTACTTTTTCCAGTCCCATTTCCCCCAAGGATACAGTAAAGTTCTCCCTTTTTGACTTCCATGGACAAGTCTTTAATCACATCCTCGTCTTCCTGATTGTAGCGAAACCAAAGATCTTTGGCTTCTACAACGGTTTCTCTTTGGTCACGCCTTGTTGGAGAGGAGACGCTTTTTCGAAGATAGGTTCCTTTTCGTTCTCCATAATACCTTTCCAACCATGTTCTTCCTTCTCGAACCGTCAGTGGGCAAGTTCCTTTTTGCCCAGTCTGATTATAAATTTGTACGGGACTTGGCATCGCTAGAAACAATTCATGATCGGCCAGTGCTTTTCCCACTTTTCTTGGGGTATCATAAAAGAGTTGTTTTCCTTCTTCTAGAACAAGAACGCGATGGGCCATTGGAAACACCTCTTCTAAGCGATGCTCAATTAAAACAATGGTGACGCCAAGATCTTCATTGATTTTTTTAATCGTAGTTAAAAATTCATTTGCACAAATGGGATCGAGTTGAGAAGTCGGTTCATCTAACACCAGTACTTCTGGCTGCATAGCCATAACTGATGCCAGATTCAGGAGTTGTTTTTGCCCTCCGGAAAGTTCTTCTACACTTTTTAAAAACCAATTTTGGATGCCAAAAAAACTGGCCATCTCTGCTACACGAAGTCGGATGCTTTGCTGATCCAGTCCTAAATTTTCTACTCCAAAAGCAAGTTCATGCCAGACTTTATCGGTGACAATCTGATGATCCGGATGTTGCAGTACATACCCTATTTTCGATGCCTGTTCTCTGGCAGAATGGGCAGACAATGGTTTTCCTTGAAAGAAGATTTCTCCCTCCCTTTTTCCATATGGAGTAAGCACGGTTTTAAATTGTCGTAAAAGGGTAGACTTTCCACACCCAGATTTTCCACAGATCAAGACAAATTCTCCCGAATTGATTTCCAAATTGATTTCCTTCAGTGCAAAGGTGTTTGCCTCCGGGTAGGTAAATGTTAAATTTTTGATTTCAAATAATGCCATTTTATATCCTCTACAATATTGATGATCCAAGGTAACAGACAAAGGATGCCGTAACAAACATATACAATACAAGAACGCCATGTAAGTGGGTTCATCTGAAAAATTGGATAATACAAACTAGTTACTTTCTTTGTCAGTAGCCCATAGAAGACTACTCCCCCTAGAATGAGAATCCCTATACCAAGAATCTGATCTCGTCGATCAAATCTATAAATGGAAAAATGAGTCCTTCCTCTAAGCCCGTATCCCCTGGCCTTCATAGAATCTGCTGTCTCCACAGAGTTTTCCAAGGACCAGGTGAGCATAATAGAGAGGATTTGAAGTCCATGTCTACTTTTTTGAAGGATGCTCCCCTGCCTTACATCTCGTCCAATGCAGGTTTGTGCTTCAGAAACGTTTCCGATCTGTGCTTTAAATTTCGGTACAAACCGAAAGACCATAGACAAGATCAAAGACATTGCCGGTATGATTTTCCCAAACAAGTAAATAAATTTGTCGGAAGTCATGACTGTTTGATAGCAGGCAAACCAATGGATTACGCTGACCAACATCATCCCTGTGGCCGCTCCATATACAATGGATTCTAAAGTCAGGGGATTTCCGGTTTTAAAATAATATAAAATTGTCATTCCTTTATGATTAAATATCGGATTTACCAGTAAGGAAATGAAAAATACGGGTCCCATCATCCACAACGCGGTTTTCACTGCCTCCCCTCTTTTCAGATAAATGTAGTAACATCCGCCCCCGAAAAAAGAGAGGAAAAGTAATACCGGGTGCATCACAAACATGGAGCACCCGATTACAAACCCAAAATATATAAAATTAATCCATGGATGATAAGACGAAAAACTATCTTGTCTCATATTACAAATCTCTTCCTAGATCGCATGTATAGTTCCATTCTATTACATCTTGATCTTTCAACTCATAAGCGCTGCATCCGTAATCCGGGTACACGCCGTTTACACTGTACATCCAACCAGAATTGGGACCGCAATCCATTTCATAAATGTTTCCAATTCCTTCAATGTAATTACTATTAAAACCAGGGGTAAAACTGTATTCCATATGGATTCCGCTTTTCTTTGTTTCTCGCAGTAGTACATCAAAGACGGTCTCCCCTTCTTGAAATGTCACTTCTCTTTGTGCATACAACACTCCATTCGAAGGAATAAGAACTTCTTTTCCTGCCTCTAACTGATCCATATTATTTAATATGGTGTGGCAGGAAATCTTAAGATAACAAGTCTGTTCCTCCGAATCTTGTGATTGCTGCGGAGCTGGTTTGCTCCCTTGTGTTGAAGATTCTTTTGAAGAGGAAGCCGTTTTAGAATTGGAAGGTTGTTCTACTTCCTTTTCTACCTCCTTCTCTATTCCAGCCTCTACATTCTTTTCTTCCTCTTCTTCCTTTTGTGGTTCTTCTGTTTCTTTGACTGTCTTTTGCTCTGGTTTCTTTTTTTCCTTTTGATCCGTCTTTTTTTCTTGGCTCTTTGTGGTTTTTACAGCTGTCTTTTCTGGTGCCGTGGTTGTCTTTTGGCAACCGGATAATACAAGCATAGCTGCAAGAAACACTACCAATGCCCGCACTATCTTTTGGAATTTGACCGCCATCTCATTCTCCTTTTTTTCCGTTTCACTTCAAGCACAATTTTTGTAACAATGCAGGCCACTACAACCGTTCCGATTATACTGCCCCAAATGATTGGTGCATATGATTTTTTATTTCTTGGTTGATTAATAATCTTGTCTGATTCTTTTTTATTGAGATTTTTCTTCTGTAACTCCTCTGTTTTCTTTCCTGTTTTCTTTGTTTTCTCTTTTTCTTTTGTGGAAGTTTTTGTATCTTCTTTTTCGACTTTTTTTCCAGTGTCCACTTTTTTCTTTGTCGTATCTTTCTTAGCATCCGATAAACCAGATGTGCCATTTATCCCCGGTAACGTATTGGTACCTGAAATATTTGCGCCTGGTATATTGATGCCTGGCATATTGGTTCCAGAGGTTCCGGTTCCACTACTTTGTGGTTTGGTTCCTTGTACTGTCAATTCTCCATTTAATCCTGGGATGACTGCAGAATTAGAGTTTCCTTGCTGTCCTGGAATGTATTCCAGTTCTGGAATATCCGTTCTTTCTTTTACATCCGTCATATCATACAAGGAATTCTTATGGTTGATTGCCCGCTTATATGCACACAAAGCCAATGTTGCTTGTTCTGTGGCCATCACATCTTCTCCTTTCCCATGAATATGAGAAAAGGAGCCATTTTTATTTTGATAAGTCAATAGGGCATCTATCAACGTTTTTCCGTTTTTTACAAATGCTTCGCTTGTAAGTAAAGAGACGTCGTAAGCCGATAGTGCAATAATGGTCTGGGAAATGGTTTCTGATCCACTTTGTTTGGAAAATCCGCCATCTGCCTCTTGCATATGACTAAGTCTTTGGATTGCTCTTTGGATTGCAGCATTTACATCTTTTCTTTTTTGATACGGTACCAGACATTGGATTGCCATGGGGGTCATATCATCCGGAGTATCCAAAAGCCCCCAGCCTCCATCTGCAAGTTCTGCATTTAAAATGAACTCAATTAAGTTCTCTCTTGTTGTCTGTACTTTGTTGGTTGCATTGGAAGGTAATTTAGGCACTTTATAATTTCCAGAATCTAAAGCAAGTAGTGCATAAACTGCCCCATTAATTCCCTGTTTGGTTACTTTTGTAAAATCGGATAGCGGTGTCAAAACATCGTATCCGTTTACATTCCGTGGATTGGTGCCAATCGACGTAAGCGCCAGTACCGTTCTGGAATATTCGGTATATTTGGTAGGATGTAGTACTCCCTTTTTCTGTTCCAAAACATACTGTAAGTTTTTCAAATACTCTGCTCTTGCACTCTCCGTTAGTCGTCCCTCTCTTGCCATGGCAATCACAGCCCATTCTCCGCCGACACTTCCTACAACGGGATCTACAATTTTGGAACTTAAATACTCTTCTGCCTTATTTAATGCTCTAACACTGTCCGCCTCTTCTGCCCGTCCTGTTACAGGTACTGACAGAAAAAGCAAAATTGTCAGGCTCACACAAAGCAGTCTATATATGGTTTTTTTCATGTTCTTAACTCCTTGCATACTATCCCTTCACTGAACTATGCGATTTTTTTATAAATGTCTGTCGTAGAAACTGGATCTATAATAATCCCAAATCCTTGAAGATCGGTCAATTCAAGCTTTACAAAGCCATCGATCACTTCCCCTTTTAGGAGTTCTACTTTTCCATTCATACAGTGTACCACTGTCATACGATTTCCAGTATAGATTTTGCTTAGTGGCAAGTACAATGTAATCTTTCCATGATTGGTAACTTCTGTGCCATTGTCCATTAATTGAATATTGTTAAGTCGTACAATCCACTGTGTCTTAGATGCCTGTGCTCTCATAAGCCCAACTTGTCTATCTGTATTTTTCAAAGGTGTCACTTTTAAGTTCATTGAACGTTCTAGATTCTGACCTGTCAAAATAATTCCCGTTTTTTGATCCGTTAATACGACCGGTCTAAAATGCGCCGTTCCTTCTGGTCTTGGTGATTGTTCTGGACGCTCTGGCTGTTCTGGCTTGCTCTGCGCATCTACATTTTTCAGAGCATCTTGCAATGCTTTCATGGCTGCGTCCACTTTTTCCTGCGGCGCTGTCATATCTGGCATCAATTCCATAGCGCTTTGGTAGGCACGCTTTATTTCTTCTTTTTGAAGCAATTCTTCTTTTTGACTATTGACTTCTGCCAACAATTTAGTCAGAGGATTTTTGTCTGATATTCTTACAGACGGTTCTTCTTGTCCATATAATTTTCCTGTTAGATCTGCCCCATAACCATGTACGGTATACTGAAATCGAACTACGTCTCCATCCTGCGGTTCATACTCACTAATTCCATAAATCGGAGTGGTTCCATTCACTGTATAGAACCATCCGGCAGAGGAAGAATATGTAAATTCTCCCAATGTTCCTTTTTCCCACTGGTTTTTTCCTTCTGCATCGTAATATGCCCTTGCACTTTCTGTAGTTGGAGCGCCTTCTCCCATGTTTGTAATATAGTCTGGAATGGTTGTTTTCTCTGGGCCTTGGTCTGCACCTTTGATTCCTTGAACATACGCATCTTCGCCCACATAATTTTTCGCACCAATGACTTTTTTCAATAAATCTGCACCATTTTCTCCTTTTTCAAATGGCACAAACACAGGCTCTTTGAAATACCCTTGACCAATGGTAAAACGTTCTACGGTTAGAACAATCTTTCCTTCTTTGGTCTCTGGTTGTGGCTCTGGTTCTGGCTGTGGTTGTGGTTCTGG
>JAHHTL010000051.1 GCA_020024635.1 Ruminococcus sp. | reverse complement strand
ATTACAGACTTGAGAAAATAGTAGAAAAAGTTATATAATGGGGGCAACACAGAAAATAGATATTGTGGAGGAAAAGATATGAAAATCATTGAGACAAAAGATTATGCAGATATGAGTAGAAAGGCAGCAAATATTATTGCAGCACAGATTATTACAAAACCAGAATGTGTCTTAGGACTTGCAACAGGTTCATCACCAATTGGAACATACGATAACTTAGTTGCCATGTATGAGAATGGAGATCTTGACTTTTCAGAAATTACAACAGTCAATCTCGATGAATACAAAGGACTTACAAGAGATAATGACCAAAGCTATTACTATTTCATGCATGAGCATCTTTTTGACCGTGTTAATATTGATTCAGAAAGAACAAACGTACCAAATGGAATGGAAGCAGATGCAGAAAAAGAATGTAAAAGATATGAAGAGTTTATCAAATCATTAGGTGGAGTAGATCTTCAGCTTCTTGGACTTGGACACAATGGACACATTGGGTTTAATGAACCAGCACCGGTCTTTGAGAAAGAAACACATTGTGTAAATCTTACAGAAAGTACAATTGAAGCCAACAAGCGTTTCTTTGCATCTGCAGATGATGTTCCAAGACAGGCATATACAATGGGAATCGGAACAATCATGCGTGCAAAGAAGATCCTTCTTGTAGCAAGTGGAGAAGATAAAGCAGATATTGTTGCGAAAGCATTTTTTGGAGAAGTTACACCGGATGTACCAGCTTCTATTCTTCAGATGCATCCAGATGTAACGGTTGTAGCGGATGCGGCAGCATTATCTAAAATTCCAAGATAATAGCATGACGGAGAGGAAGTGCGATCATTATGATTATTAAAAACGTACAGGTTTATCGAGAAGACCAGACATTTGAGCCTGGACAGATTCTCATGGAAGATGGGAAATTCGTCGAAACTGCGGCAAACGATTCGGAAGTCATAGATGGGGAAGGATGTTTTGCAATCCCCGGACTTGTAGATATTCATTTCCATGGATGTGTGGGGGATGATTTCTGTGACGCAAATCCACAGGCGATTCAACATATGGCAGATTATGAAGCATCTATCGGTGTTACATCCATTTGTCCGGCGACCATGACATTATCAGAAGAAGATTTGATGGAAATTATGAAAGTGGCTGCAAAGCACCAAAATGGGAAAGGCGCCAAATTAGTGGGCATTAATATGGAAGGTCCCTATCTTAGTACAAAGAAAAAAGGGGCACAAGCAGGAACGAATATCAGACCTTGTAACGCAGATGAATTCCGAAGACTTCAAGAGGCATCTGGAAATCTTATTAAGCTAGTTGATATTGCACCGGAAAGTGATGGGGCTATGGAATTTATTGAGGAAATGAAAGATCAGGTTGTGATTTCCATCGCACATACAACGGCTGATTATGAGACAGCAAGAGAAGCGTTAGATAAAGGAGCAAGTCACATTACACATTTATATAATGCAATGCCACCACTCAACCATAGGGAACCAGGAGTAATTGGGGCAGCAAGAGATGATGAAAATTGTCACGCAGAATTGATTTGTGACGGAGTTCACATTCATCCGTCTGTAGTGCGAGCGACATTTGCCATGTTTGGAGCAGACAGAATGATTTTGATCAGCGATAGTATGCGCGCCACAGGTTTGACAGATGGAAAGTATACACTAGGTGGTCAGGATGTATTTGTAGAAGGAAAACTTGCGACACTAAAGGATGGAACCATTGCCGGATCTGCAACAAATCTTATGGATTGCATGAAGACGGCTGTTCAGAAAATGGGGATTCCTTTGGAAGATGCAGTGGCTTGTGCGACCGTAAATCCAGCCAAAGAGATTGGAATTTATGACATCTGTGGAAGCATTACCAAAGGAAAAGCAGCAGATCTTGTATTGTTAGATAAAGACTTAAATGTGAAAGCTGTTTATGTTGATGGAAAAAGTGTCCCAGTAAGATAATGGGAATTACAAAAAGCCAGAATCAAGCCTTGACAAAAGGAACGGTTTAGTATAAGATATGCACCATATAGAAGAAAAGCATGGAAGAGAACAAGTAGTGATAGAATCGGAAAAAACAGAAAGTCGCCGGTAGATGAGAGGCACATGATCTGACCTGTTATGAATACATCTTGGAGCTTCATACCGAACGTAAGACAAGTAGGCTATGACGGATTGGTACACGTTACTGTACTGAGTGATTGCATGACAAAGAAGATTCTTTGTTATAAGAGAAACTCGCTGAGGCAGGCAATGAGAATTGTCTGTGAATAAAGGTGGTACCACGAGCTTACGAGCCCTCGTCCTTTTTGGATGAGGGCTCTTTTTACAATATGGAAGAAAAGTGAGGAAAAGAAAATGACACTGTACGAAGAATTACAGGCAAGAGGTCTGATTGCACAGGTAACAGACGAAGAGTTAATTAAAGATCTTATTAACAATGGAAAAGCAACCTTTTACATTGGATTTGACCCAACAGCGGATAGCCTTCATGTTGGACATTTCATGGCATTGTGTTTGATGAAACGTTTGCAGATGGCTGGAAATAAGCCAATTGCATTGATTGGTGGAGGTACTGGATATATTGGCGATCCATCTGGTAGAACAGATATGAGATCTATGATGACACCAGAAACAATTCAACACAATTGTGACTGTTTCAAAAAACAAATGAGTCGCTTTATTGATTTCTCAGAAGGAAAAGCATTGATGGTAAACAATGCGGACTGGCTTCTTAAACTGAACTATATTGATCTTCTCCGCGAAGTGGGTTCTCACTTTAGTGTAAACAGAATGCTTTCCGCAGAATGTTACAAACAGAGAATGGAAAAGGGACTAACATTCCTTGAGTTCAACTACATGATCATGCAGGCATATGACTTTATGGCATTGTACCAAAATTATGGATGTAATCTTCAGTTTGGTGGAGATGACCAGTGGGGAAATATGTTGGCAGGTACAGAGTTGATCAGAAGAAAACTTGGAAAAGATGCAAGTGCCATGACGATTACACTACTTTTGAACTCAGAAGGAAAGAAAATGGGAAAAACACAGTCTGGTGCAGTATGGCTTGATCCAAATAAAACCTCTCCATTTGATTTCTATCAGTACTGGAGAAATATTGGGGATGCTGATGTTCTTAAATGTATTCGTATGCTTACGTTCCTTCCATTAGAGCAGATAGATGAGATGGATAAGTGGGAAGGAAGCGAACTAAATAAAGCGAAAGAAATTCTGGCATATGAGCTTACAGAAATGGTTCACGGAGAAGAAGAGGCGAAAAAGGCACAGGAAAGTGCAAGAGCACTCTTTAGCCAAGGAAATGCAGCAGATATGCCAACAGCGGAACTTTCAGAAGAAGATTTCTTAGAGGGATCCGTTGATATTCTTACACTTTTATTAAAAAGTGGACTTGTACCATCAAAATCTGAAGCGAGACGTGCAGTTCAGCAAGGTGGAGTTGCAGTAGATGGAGAAAAAGTTACAGACATTGCCGCAACATTTGAAAAAGACAGATTTAAAGAAGACGGCGTGGTTCTAAAAAAAGGAAAGAAAAATTTCCGTAAAGTGATCGTTGCTTAGTTTGTAGAATAGGGAGTCAGACCTTTAAAAAGGTCTGGCTCTTTTTTTGTCTAAAATGCACAATTTCACGAAAAAAACAAGAGAAAAACAAACGAAAAGAACAAGAAAATTCCGCGGGTGGTGGAAAATATCGGTCTATATTTTGGTGTTTGTCAAGAATATAATTTAATTTACAAAGGAGAGGTGAATTTGAAGTTTATTAATCAGCGTGGAATACAAATTTTAGAATTGTTGAAAAAAAGTGACAGACCTATGACGAGCTCTCAGATTGCAGTTTTAATGGAAATTTCATCACGGACGGTTCGAAATGAGATAAAGGAAATCAATCAGATTCTTGAAAAATATGGGGCAAAAATCATATCAAAAAATGGATTGGGATTTGTACTTACAATATACGACGAAAATAAATTTCAGGAATTTTTGAAGGAATTTGTTCAAACAGGGATAAAAAAACTAAATATAATCCCTTCAAATCCTCAGGACAGAGTGGGATATATTATATCCAGAATTCTACATACATCTTTAAAGGTTGGTGAAAAAATAGAGTGGTATGATCTGGAAGAAGAACTTCATATAGGATCTACAACGCTTAGAAATGATTTTAATACTGTCAGAGAAGTATTATCCCGATATGAGTTGAAAATCAGTATTACCAAGAAACATGGCATAAGAATTATTGGAGAAGAAGCAGGAATTAGGTATTGTATTTCAGAATACGCTTTCAATAATTCAAGTGTAATCTCCTTAGAAAATAGCCCCATTTATGGACAATTATTTTATGAGACGGAAGTTCAGAAAATACGAGAAATATTAAAGCAGGCGATTTCAGATTATGACTTGAAATTGACAGATCTTGCATTTAAAAATCTGCTGATCCATATTCTCATTATGATGAAACGGTATGCAAAAGCATGTGTTGTGTTATATCAGCCAGATACAATTGAGGCATTTAAAGAGAGAAAGGAATATCTTTGTGCAAAAGAAATTGCAAAGAAAATAAAAGAAGAAATGCAAGAAGATATCGGGGTTGAAGTCTACTATATAACACAACATCTTATGTCAAGCCAGAGATTTTTAGAAGAAAATAGTGGAAGCAGATATCGATATCAGGGGACACAGAACATTCTTGAGACGATTCATGAACAGACAGGAATTGATTTAACCGATGATGAAGGACTGATTACAGGTTTAGATACACATCTTAGTATTGCATTGCAAAGACTGAAATTTAATATGAATATTCGCAACGAGGTACTTGACCTTATTAAAAGTTGTTATCCGTTGGCATTTGAACTTGCAGTACTTGCAGGTGGTGTTATAGAAAAAGAATTTAATCTTCAGATGAAAGAAAACGAACTGGGGTTTATGGCGGTGCATTTTGCGGCTGCATTAGGTAGAAAAGGGATTAGTAATGAAGAGGAAAGTAAGTCAGCTGTGATTGTATGTGATGCCGGACGATCTATAGCGGTGTTGATTAAAGAAAAGATTAATCAATTGTTCAGTGATAGGATCAAGATTATAGGCGTTTATCGAACCAGTGACTTGACAAATAAGATGATTGATTCCGTTGATCTTGTTATTGCAACTGTCGATATAGCTGCTTTTCATTCGGAAAAAATAGTAAATGTCAAAGTTTTCTTTGAGGAAGATGATGTCAGAAAAATATCATATGCTCTTAAGCATAAGAACAGTATGGAGAATCTGAAATATAAAAGTGTTTTCCGAAAAGATCTTTTCTTTACAGGGCTGAATCTGAAAACAAAGGATGAGGTTCTTACATATCTTACAGATGTGTTGATGGAGAAAGGATACATTACAGAAAACGTCAAGCAGTCCATATTCAAAAGAGAAGAACTTGCAACTACAGAAATTGGATGTCTTATGGCAATTCCGCATGCACTTTTAAATGACATGGAAGATGTAACAGTTGCAGTTGCAATCTTAAAAAAACCTATTGTGTGGGATAAAGAAAAAGTTCAGGTTGTGTTGATGCTAAATATTCCTAAAAATAAAAACAGTGTTTGGGAAGGAATATTTAAAAAAGTGTATAGAGAACTGATTTCAGAACAAGGTGTTACATGGCTTATAAAAAATCAGGATTACGAAGAATTTATAGAAAAAATTGAACATGACTAAATTTTTAACAAATACATTTCTTAAAGATAGGAGGAAGGCGTATTTATGGATGAGTTAGTGTTGACTGAAAGGAATACATTATTTAAAGCGGAAGCGAAAGACTGGGTAGAGGGAGTAAGGATTGCTGGTGAAATGTTGGTAAAGCAAGGATGTGCAAAACCAGAATATGTAGATAATATTGTAAAAGCAATCCAAAAATATGGACCTTATATTGTGATCGCAGAAGGAATCGCAATTCCCCATACCAGACCAGAGGAAGGGGCGTTAGAGACAGGTTGTGCTTTGGTAACGTTAAAAACCCCAGTGTATTTTGAAGGGGATAGTAGTCCAGTGAAAGTGTTGATCAGTTTTTCGGCAGTAGATAACGATAAACACATTGATCTTTTAAGAACACTTGTAGAATTTATTGAACAGGGCATGATCGATGAAATTGCCAAAGTGAGTGACTATGAAGAGTTTTTACAACTACGTAAAAGCAATATAAAAATGAATCAAATGTAAGGAAAGGAGGATACTATGAAAATTTTAACAGTATGTGGAGCAGGATTGGGAAGTAGTTTTGCATGTCAGATGAGCATCGAAGCAGTTTTAAGAGAACTTGGAATTGAGGCAATATTAGATCATACAGATATTTCAAGTGTATCAGGAATGACTGCAGATATTATAGTTTCAGCAAAGAATTTCGAGACACAGTTTGAACGCTATAATATAAAATGTCCTACTGTTTTTTTGAATCGTCTTGTTGACAAGAATGAAATTAAGGAAAAACTTGTTCCAGTCTTAAAGGAACTTGGAGCAATGTAAAAGCAGAAGACTTAATGAAAAAGGAGAGAGAATATGGCAGTTTTAAATTTTATAATTAATAATATTTTGACTCAGGCCGCTATTATCATAGCTTTAATCGCTTGCCTTGGATTGATTTTACAGAAAAAGCCTGTAGGAACAGTGGTATCAGGCACATTAAAAACAATGCTCGGATTTATGGTATTGTCAGCAGGATCTGCAGTCATTGTAAGTTCCCTGATTTATTTTGGCGATATCTTTAAGGCGGCGTTTGGATTAGACGGAATTGTTGCTTCGATAGAAGGAATAAATGGACAGGCAATGAACGAACTTGGTCTTGGAAGTGAAATAGCAATCACGCTGGCGGGTATTTTTATTGTTAATGTAATCATTGCAAGATTTACAAAATTTAAATACATTTTCCTTACAGGGCAGGCTTTATTGTGGGAGGCAACACTTTGCGTTGTATTTGCTTACTATTGTGGATTAAGAGGTGTACCACTGATTCTCGCAGGAAGTGTAGTTGGTGGATTCTTTGCAACTATGATGCCAGCTTTTGCACAGCCAATCGTAAAACAGATTACAGGATCTGAAGACATTGCCCTAGGACATCTTTGTACAATTGGTTATATGTTTACAGCACTTGTAGCAAAACTTACAGGAAAAAATTCAAAGTCAACAGAAGAGATTAAACTTCCAAAAAAACTGGAATTTATGCAGGATACCTATCTTTCAGTAATGGTAGTTATGATTCCGTTGTATATGATTGCTGCCGGATTTGCAGGACCTGAAGTATGTGCAGAATATTGTGGAAATACGAACTTTATGGTTCATGCATTTTTACAGGCAATGCAGTTCGTGGTTGGTGTGTATGTGTTGATGTCAGGAGTTCGTATGCTTTTAGCGGAAATCGTTCCTGCTTTTCAAGGAATTTCAATGAAACTGGTTCCGAATTCTGTGCCTGCATTGGACTGCCCGGTTTTGTTCCCATATGCTCCAAATGCGGTAATCTTTGGGTTTATATTCACAACAATTGGTTCAATCATTGGAATGTTTCTTACACCATTATTTGGACTTCCGATGGTGCTGCCGGGAGTATTATCAAACTTTTTTGCAGGTGGTACAGCAGGTATCTTTGCAAACAAAGTAGGAGGACGCCGCGGAGCAATCATCGGATGTATCGCACACGGTATCTTTATCACATTCCTTCCGGCGATGCTTTCTCCAATGCTTGCAGATATTGGATTTATCGCAACTACTTGCACAGATGTTGATACAGTTGTGACGGCATTTGTATTCATGTTATTTAAATCAATTGTAGCTATATTCTAGTATATGGGTGTAACGTAGATATTTATCATAAAAAACTGACCAAAGGAGGTGGAATTGTGTTCAGGAATAAGAAAAAGAAACCGGAAAAAGAACTGACTGAGCCGATTATCAACATGGAAGAAATTTTGGCAGAGATTGAAAAGCTAAAAAGTAATCTTAAAAATGCTAGAGGGCAAGAAAGAATTAATACATTAAATGCGTTAGGTAGTTTGTATTTTAAAATAGAAGAAATTGACGAAGCAATTTTTTATTATGAGACAAGCTTGAATGAAAATAACGCTCTTGGAAAGGCGTATACTGATCTGATGAAATTATATAATATCAAACGTAGACAGGCAGCCGAAAGCAAAGACGAAGAAGCGACAAGAATATATATGCATAAGATAGATGGTTTGATGAAATTATCAAAAGACGTGATTCGTGGAAGAGGATAGGAGATCGTAAGAATATGTACAAGAATATGAAAGAATTATTTGTAGAAAACGAAGGAAAAGGTGCAATTGGAGCTTTTAATTTACATTGTCTGGAGATGCTTCCATCTATGGTAAAAGCTGCTGAGGAAATGAACTCGCCAATGATCATCCAGACATCAGCAGGAACAGCAGAATATATTGGATTAGAACTTCTGATCAGATCAGTAAAAGTGCTGGCAGAAAAATCTACCGTAAATATTGCACTTCATATGGATCATTGTAAAGATACTGAATTACTTAAAAAGTGTATTGATTTAGGATACTCATCTGTAATGTATGATGGATCAGCATTACCAATAGAAGAAAATATTAAAAATACAAAAGAAGTTGTAGAATATGCTCACCAGAGAGGTGTATCTGTTGAAGGAGAAGTAGGAACAATTGGTGGAGCTGAAGAAGGAGTTGTTGTAGAAAAAGATGCAGCTATGTATACAAAACCGGAAGATGCACTTTATTTTGCAAAGGAAACAGGAGTAGATGCACTGGCAGTATCTATTGGTACAACTCATGGTCAGTATCAATCAAAAGCAAAAATTAATTATGAACTTCTGACAGAATTGAAATCAAAACTTGGAACAGTTGGATTAGTACTTCATGGGGGGACAGGAGTATCTGATGCAGATGTAAGACGTTGCGCGCAGGAAGGAATGAAGAAAATTAATGTAGGTACTGAGTTAAATAAAACATATATCGAAATTGTAAATCAAACATTCCCTAAAGCAACACCACTTACTTCATTACGTAAGCTTTTAGGACCTGCAAATGATGGGATTAAGAAAGTTATCATAGATAAAATAAGATTATTCAAAATAAATTAAAATTTATAAGAAAATAGTTTGTCCATGAAGCTAGAGGTAAAGCTGTGAAAAATACGTTATTATTATTGGCTGGGTATCCGGCAACAGGTAAAACTTATATGTGCAGAAGAATATTGGCACGTTTTCCAAAATTTGAAGTATTATCTCAGGATTTAATCAAAGAAAAAATTTGGGATGAATATGGATTTCATAATCTTGATGAAAAGAAAAAAACGGAACAGATTGCATGGGAACAATATTATTCATTATTGGAATGTAAATTGAAAAATAAATGCAATATTATTTCGGATTATCCCTTCAGTGATAAACAGAAAGACAGGTTGAAAAAAATTGCCCAGGATACTGGAACTTGTGTAGTGACGATTCGTCTGGTGGGGGATTTGGAAATCCTCTATCAGAGATCGTTAAAAAGGGATCTTGACCAATCTCGTCATTTAGGGCATCTTGTTTCATCTTATCATAAAGGGGATACGATGAAAGAAAGGAAAAAGGCAGATGAACTTGTAGTACGAGATATCTTTATGGATAGATGCTTGAACAGAGGTTATAATCTCTTTGAATTAGGAGATCTTATAGAAGTAGATGTTACGGATTTTAACAAAATTGATTATGAGAAGATTATGGATAATCTCGCTGAATACATGGAGGAGACGTGATGGACAAGGAGATTGGTCAAGCTATAGGAGATGAAAAAATATGAGTATTTTTTGTATAGGTCAGTCTGCTTTTGATATGATCATGCCTATGCATGAACCTATTGTAGCAAATAGGAAGTATCGTATGTATGAAAAATATGAATGTGCTGGAGGTCCAGCTCTGAATGCGGCATATCTTTGTGCGTTGTGGGGAGCAGATGTCTATCTTGTTAGTCGTATGGGGAAGGATGAGTATGGAAGAAAATTACGTGATATTCTGAATCATACAGGGGTGCATCTCGAGTACATGATAAAAGATGATGAAATTACGACACCACACAGTTATATTTTTTCTAATACGGTGGAAGCTAGCAGAACATTATTCAATTTCCCAGGGAAATTGAAAGAGGTAAAATATGAATATCCAGATATTGGTGTGGATGTTATATTAAGTGATGGTCATGAAGTTGACATCAGTCTTGGGGCAATAAAAAAATATCCGAATGCGGTATCAATAATCGATGCAGGAACTTGCAGAGAATCTACACTTGCTGTCGGACAATATGTTGATTATCTTATATGTTCTGAAGATTTTGCAAGAGGCTATACCGGGAAAATGCTAGATGTATCAGATTGGACATTGTGTGAAGAAATTTTTGAAGAAGTCGAAAAGATAAATGGAAAGCATGTGATAATCACTTTGGGTGATAAAGGTTTGCTTTACAGAAAAGAAGGAAAATTAATACATATGCCAGCGTATCATGTTTTGGCGGTAGATACGAACGGTGCAGGTGATGTTTTTCATGGTGCTTTTGCATTTGGAATTATGAAGAAAATGGAACTCACTGATATACTGAAGTTGAGTTCCATGGCAGCAGCACGATCCGTTCAGAAATTTGGCACACAAAAATCAATTCCAAAATTACAGGAAGTTCAGAAGGACATAGAAATTTGGAATGTGTAACAGTGTTGGTAAAAGGATTGAGTTATTTCTGAAATAAATATTGTACGCTATAAGGAGGAAGTTCCATATTTCCATCCAATGCAACATCTTTCATAGTAAGAAGTTCTGTGAATTGTCCGTGTAGTTCGCCACTTGATGCATAGAAAGTGGAATCTTCGGAATTGATGGCAACAAGCATACGTTCGCTATCAGTTTTTCGTTCAAAAATAAGCTGTTTATTTGTAATCAGAGTGTTTCGATAACCGCCATTACATAAGGCATCACTTTCTTTGCGAATCGAAATTAGCTTCTTGATGAAGTCGGTTATCTCGTTTGGCATTGGTTTTTCAAAGGCAGGGCGTAGAGCATAATCGTTATCTGGTGCTTTTACCCCTTCTACGCCCCATTCACTTCCATAATAAAGACATGGAATTCCTGGCATTCCAAATAAAATACCATAAGCAAGGGAAAGATGTTCTTTGTTGGTTAGAATGCTTGCAATTCTAGTGACATCGTGATTATCTACAAAATTCATTAAATGTTTTCCGCGATAAATACACCATGTGTCTGGCCCGTATTGACGATGCAAAGAATGCGCAATTTCAAATAGGTTCATACTATTTAAACTAGAATAAATCCCTTTGTAGCATTCGTAGTTCGTACAACTATGAAGCATTTTGTCGTTTACAATCGTATTATAATCCCCGAAGAGTACCTCTCCAATTAGGGTAAAATTAGGATTTCGTTCTTCGCAGAAGGAACGAAGTCTTTCCATAAAATGTGGCGGGAGACTGTATGCAACATCTAGCCTTAGTCCGTCAATTTTGAATTCTTCCATCCAAAAACGGACACAATCTAAAAGATAGTCCACCACAACAGGATTTTGCAAATTTAATTTTACTAGTTCAAAATGTCCTTCCCATCCTTCGTACCAAAACCCATCATTATAACAACTGTTTCCGTCAAAATTTAGGTAGAACCAGTCTTTGTAAGGGGAGTTCCATTGATGCTCCAATACATCTTTGAATGCCCAAAATCCACGTCCTACATGATTGAACACACCGTCAAGGATGATGTTGATGTGGTGGGCATGCAATGATTCACAGACATATTTAAAATCATCGTTCGTACCAAGGCGACAATCAATGGTTTTAAAATCTCTTGTGTCGTACCCATGGTTATCTGATTCAAAAATTGGATTTAAAAGAATAGATCCGATTCCGAGATCTTGAAGATAGTCACTCCAGTCTGCAATTTTACGGATTCGTGGAACGGTTAATCCATCGTTATGGATAGGAGCTCCGCAAAATCCAATGGGATAAATTTGATAGAAAGTTTCATTGTAAGCCCACATAAAAACACCTCGTTCTACTTTGTTTATTTTATATAGTATAATAAGGATATTATAACATAAATATGGTGAAAATATCGGGGGAAATAAGTAGAAAAGTCTGTTGACAAGCTTTCTAAAACATACTATAATAGAACAGTATGAAAAAAGGAGAAACAGCCTGCACCAAAGCCCCGGAGTATGCTGATTTCATATAAAAGTAAGAAGATATGTTAGTATGATTATTAATAGGAGGAACACCCATGAAAACTTATATGGCTAACCCAGACAAGATTGAAAGAAAATGGTATGTGGTTGACGCTGAGGGATGTACATTAGGACGCCTTTCTTCTGAAATCGCTAAAGTTTTAAGAGGAAAAAATAAACCAGAATTTACACCACATGTTGATACAGGTGACTACGTAGTAGTTATCAACGCTGAAAAAGTTGTTGTAACAGGTAAAAAATTAGAACAGAAAGTATACTATAACCACTCTGATTATGTAGGTGGAATGAGAGAAACTACATTAGCTGAGCTTATGGCAAAGAAACCAGAGAAGGTTATCGAGTTAGCAGTAAAAGGAATGCTTCCAAAAGGACCTTTAGGAAGACAAATGATCAAGAAACTTCATGTATACGCTGGACCAGAGCACAAACAACAGGCTCAGAAACCAGAAGTATTAACATTTTAAGGAAAGGTTGAAAGGAGGATATTACTGTGGCTAATACAAAATATTACGGAACAGGAAGAAGAAAAAAATCAATCGCAAGAGTATATCTTGTACCTGGAACAGGTAAAATCACTATAAATAAAAGAGACATCGATGAGTATTTCGGACTTGAAACATTAAAGGTTGTTGTTCGTCAGCCACTCGTTGCTACAAACACACTTGACAAATTTGATGTTCTTGTAAATGTTCACGGTGGTGGATACACAGGACAGGCTGGAGCAATCCGTCACGGAGTTTCAAGAGCACTTCTTGAAGCTGATGCAGAATACAGACCAACTCTTAAAGCAGCTGGATTCTTAACACGTGACCCACGTATGAAAGAACGTAAGAAATACGGTCTTAAAGCAGCTCGTAGAGCTCCACAGTTCTCAAAACGTTAATT
>JAHHTL010000050.1 GCA_020024635.1 Ruminococcus sp. | reverse complement strand
TGCCGTGGCAAACAAACATTATTTTTATCATATTTTTTTCTTCCTATCCTTACTGTTAATCCCTTCTTAAACAATATTTCATTTACTCTTCTTATTCAACCCGAACATTAATCGGTCTTATCGTAAGTTCACCACTTCCTTCAACTTGATACCACTTTCCTCGTTCCAACTGTATTGTCTCATGTGCCCCTGGTGTCACATACCCAATAGTATATTTTTTCCCACTTTCAACATCCGTAAAAATCACTTTCGTATCTGTATTAGAATTAACTTTCACCTTTCTACTAGTTGGTTGAATCTGCTCATGTTTTATGGCCTCCTCCCCCGAAAGTGTAAACGTATGAGATCTGATATATCCGTTATAACTGATACCAACCACTATAAAAACAACCACGATTCCTACTCCGATCATGCGTTTGAGTCTTTTTTTCTCCATAGAACTCCTCCTTATAAACTTTGCTTTTCAAGAACTATAATCCCGTTTCCACAACCAAATCGCTTCCTTGGTTTGTTTTTTTCACCCGAATCTGCTGTGGTATATTCTCCATTAATTCTTCCCTATGGCTTATGATTCCAACAAGTTTATTGGTACCCGACAAATGAATAAGAATATCCATTGCGCTTTCGATCGATTTACGATCCAACGTTCCAAAGCCTTCATCTATAAACAGTGCATCCATCTGAATCCCACCTAGGTTTCTAGAAATGGTATCCGACAATCCCAGCGCCAAACTAAGGGACGCCTGAAAGCTTTCTCCACCAGACAAGTTTCCAACCGGCCTTCTCCGTCCAGTAGAATGGTCAAGTACTTCCAGATCCAGAAACGTACTGCTTTGTTTTCCTAGCGAATTTTCTTGCCGATACAATTCATACTGCCCATCACTCATAGGAAGAAGTCGTCGATTTGCCGCAACAATCATCCCATCAAATCCTGACGCCTGAATATATTGCTCTAAGGTAATCTTTCCATTCCCAGTTTTTCCCTTCACAAGATTGTATAATCTTGTGCAAATGTCAGATTCCTTTCTAACCTTTTCTAATGCATTTTCCTGAGATTTAATCTTGCCCAGTTTTTCCTCATTTCCATGCAATCTATTTTCTATGGTATGGAATGCTTTGCTCTTCTCATTCCACTCTTTCTGCTGCAAATCCCGTTTTTCCTTTAACATTTCAATATCAACCAATTCACGACCTTTTGCATTTTCTTCTGCATCTTTCAATTGTGCCCTATTTATGTTTACGTTTTGTTTATAGTTGCTGACCTCTTCCTCCACTTTCGCCATTTCCTTTTCCGACAAAATGAAGGATTGCATCTCCTCAACAGAAGGAAAGCCTTTTTCCTTCATTGTATCAGCGAGGGACTGTTTTCTTTCTGTTTCCTCTTCACGCTCCATTGCTAACGTTTCGATCAATGTTTGCAAGGTAGCACTTTCCGACGCAAACTGTTGATCTGCGTTTTTCTTTGCAACATCAACTCTTTTCATTTGCTCTAAAATACGAGTCTTCTCCTTTTCTGCTTGTTCCCTTTTGAACTTCGCTGTTTCCCACTGATCAAAAGTTAGTTCCGATAACGTCTTTCGTATGGCTTCTTTCTTTTCTTTTTCACGCACATTGGTCTGCTTTCTATGTTCCAATTCTTCCCTCTCTTTTTTTAGGCGAGGGGTTTCCTCTTCCTGCGCAGTTTTGAGATTTTTTTCTGCTTTTGAAAGCGTTTCTGTCTCCCTTTTTAATCGTTCTTGAAGTTCTGTGTTTTGTTCAATTTTCTCTTTTACAATAGTTTTTGCATATTGAATTTCCTCAACCAATTGATCGAGATTGCTTTCTTCATCCTTTTTAGAAGTTGCAAGTAAATCACTTTCGAGACAACTACGAATCTCTTCTTGGAGTGTCTGTTCCAATAAATTTAACTCCGCAAATGCAGCTCTTGCTTCTGCATTTGCATCCGATTCTTCTTTTTGAAGTTTCGCTTCTTGGTTCTTCAGATTTTCCAGTTGTTCCTCCGTAATATCCGTGTTCGAACGCTTTTTTAATTCTGGATGATGCAGGGATCCACAAACGGGACATTTTGCCCCCTCTTCAAGCCCTTCCGCTAAAATACCTGCCCAATATGCATCCAATCCACGTTCCGCCTCCCTTCTGGCAGTAATTGCCTGATCATACGCTTTACTTGCAGTAGCATAGACCTCTTGTTTCCCCGTCACCTCCTGCTTCTTTCTTCTCCTTTCCGGTATTCTGCTGCCTAGAATTTGATTCATCTCTTTTAACAATCCTTGATACTGATTTCCAAAAATCTCCGCCTTCGTCCATTCATTTGGCACGTTCTTTAAATCTTCTATGGTATCCTTGTAGGTCCGAATCTGTTCTTCAAGTCTCGCTTCTCTTTTGTTTAAAGATTGCTCTTGATTCAAAAACCCTTCTGCCTCTTTTTCTAGTTGTTTGATCTCTACATTTAGCTGATCTCGTTGTTCATATTTTTCTCTCTCATCGGATATTTTATCTACAATCTTCTGGAGTTTTTCCGCTTCCGGTCTTGTTTTTTCCGCCTCTTCTAATTTCCGAGCAGCTTCTGTCACATTTTGCCTTGCAACGTTGACGCGAACCTTGTTCTCTTCTATTTGTCTTTCTTTTTGAAGAATAGAATCCTTTTTTTCTTTCCACAACAAATAAATCGGATTGACCTCAATGGTTGCCAGTTTTTGTTTGGCAAGAAGTGTTTCTTTCTGAGCCATTTCCTCTTTGTGTTTGTCCAAAATTTCTTTTCTTTTGTTCAGTTCTTGAAACTTTTGGATAAAGGAATTGTTTGTTTCAGCCGTTACCAATGCTTCCCTGCTTTTATCATATTGCTCTTTTATCCCATCCAAAGCAGATTTTGCATGTTCTAACTTGTTTTTGTCAGACTCAATGACCTTCTTGATTAAATTAATAATCTCTTCCAGATTCCATGCACTTGCGGATTTTATAGCTCGCTCTTGTAATTCCATCAGTTCCTCGGATAATTCACTTTCCCCATCGATTACAATATCATGAAAATATTGTACAATACTATTTTCTGTTTTGATTTTCTGACTGTAACTTTCATCCATCCGATCTTTTAACTTATATTCAATCTTGTTGTACCCCTCTGTTTGAAAAATGGTTCGAAGGATTTTTGTTCTTTCCTCTGTCTTGGCATTTAACAAAGACCAAAACTCTCCCTGTGCGATCATGGCAATCTGCTTAAATTGCTTCTCGTCAATACGAAGTAGTTCTTTGATTACTTTTCCCACCTGTTTTTGTCCCTCGATTGGCGCAGCATCATCCGAATAAAAGATTGCATTCTCATTAATTAAAGTAACACCACTGCCTCTCTTTTTCTTCCGCTCATATCCAGGTCTTCTCCATACATGATACGCTCTGCTTTGGTGTGTAAAGTAAAACTCCACATAAGTCTCTGTGGTCTCTTTTGCATATTCACTTCTCAAATTCTTCGTATCTTTAAATTTTCCACTGGTCTGTCCATAAAGTGCAAAACAGATTGCATCAAATATCGTCGTTTTCCCAGCCCCTGTATCTCCTGATATTAAAAATAAGCCTTTTGACTCAAATTTTGAAAAGTCTATCTCCACTTTTTCCGCATATGGTCCAAATGCACTCATAATTAATTTAGTCGGCTTCATACAATACACCTGCCTCTCTTGCGACTGTTCTCATCACATCCATTTCTTCTTCACCAATTTCACAACTATATACTTGTCTATAAAAATCACCAATCAATTCCTCAAAAGATCGATTTTCTGCGATCTTAGAAATATCAATCTGTTCCATTTCTCTTGTATGTGAATTATCGTAGTCAATTTTTACCGTATTGGGATACACCTGTTGGAAGATGCCCATTACATCACTAATTATTTCTTCATCGGTAAGTGTGGCATAAATAAAATCTTCTGTTGCTGTCACCTCTTGCTGATCTAGTAACTCTTTCATTGTTCCTTTTATATGTCTTACATCTCTGAGTGGTTGAATGGGAATAAGTTCAACATCAACCTTTCCCTTTACCTCCATTGTAATGATTGGAACTGATTTTTGATTGTTTACTTCGCTAAGAGAATATTTCAGTGGAGATCCCGAATATCTTACTTCTTTGCGCCCCATTTGCTGTGGGGAATGAATATGCCCAAGCGCTACATAATCAAATCCGTCAAAACAATCGTACCCGATTTTTTCAACCAAACCTACATTTTGTGTTCCTAAACTTTCGGATCCGCCTAATTCTGGATCAAAACTTTTTCCCATCACAAACTGATGTGCTACTAGCACATTGATACGAGTTTTGTCAATCTCTTCCTGTTCAAGAATTGCGCGAATTGCATCCTCATAGGACTCAATTTTAGCTTCTGGCAAATGATGTTTTACTTGCGAAGCTTTCACAAATGGCAGAAGATAAATGACAACTTCTTCATCCCTAATTTTTAAGGTCTGTTTGTGCAGCTTTCCATCATATTTTGTAGATATAAAAATGTGGTTCTTTTCAAACAACTCACTTCCATAATTTAATCTTTCGTCCGAATCATGATTTCCACTCACCATATAAACATAAATCTTCTTCTCCGCTAACTTGCTCAAAAAATAATTCAGCATTCTAGTTGCCGCTTCACTTGGAATGGATTTGTCATAAACGTCCCCAGCGATTAGCACTGCATCTACCGCTTGCTCTTCTATGATCTCTAATAACTGATTTAACAGATACTCTTGATCCTTTGTCAAATCAAACTCCCCCAAAGATTTACCAAGATGCAAATCTCCTAAGTGCATGAACTTCATTTCGTATGTCCTCCGATCCAACGCAATTTATTCGTATTATCTTTTTATCCATTATACTCTATATCCTCCTTTTCAGGAAAGAAAAAATGGAGCTGAATTTTATAAATTCAACTCCACTTCTCATACATAACTATTTATGAAAGCTTATCTAATTTCTTATGTAAATCTATAATTTCCTCTGCCATTAATTTTGCCATCTCAACGCTTGCCATTTGATCTTCTGCATGCATAAGAATCAAGGAAAATGTAGTTTCTTCTCCACCAGCTTCTTTCTGAATCATATCTACATGTACTCTGTGCGCTTCTACAAAGTACTGTTCTGCCTCTTTCATCAGTGCTTCCGCTTCTGCATAACTTCCAACTTTTGCTTTTTTGATTGCCTCTACATAATTAGACTTTGCAGCACCACTGTTGGATATAATTTGAAAACATATCATTTCGTATTCTTCACTCATCTTATTCACCAATCGCTTTCAATGCCTGCTCTAATACTTTTTTCCCGTTCATCAAGCCATAATCTTGCATATTGATTGCCTCAACTGGAATGTCTGGAGCAAGTGCTTTAATATTATCTAATTCGTATCTAATCTGAGGTCCTAATAAAATAATATGAACGCCTTCTAGGTCTTTCTTTGCTTCTGTAACAGATTTTGCTTCAATGTTCACATCTACATTTGCTTCTTTTGCAGCATCCTGCATTTTTTTCACTAACATGCTAGTAGACATCCCTGCATTACACACTAATAAAATATGTTTCATAGTAAAACCTCCTCTAAATTAATTTTCTGCTTGTTTTGCTAATACTTTATCGTTAATCTTAACGAATGGAATGTAAATCAATACCCCAATTACAATTACAAGTGCTTGTACAACAACCGCTCTCCAGTCACCGGCTGTAGCTAAAAATGCACTTACCAATGGTGGAGTTGTCCAAGGTACTAAAGAAACACAAGGACTAATAAATCCAATAGATGTAGCAATATAACTGATTAAAATACCAAGGCTTGGTACAAGTACAAATGGAATTGCCATTGCAATATTGTATACGATTGGATATCCAAAGATAACCGGCTCATTGATATTAAAGATACCAGGAGCCGCTGCCAATTTTGCCACATTTCTTGTAGCTGCATTACGGCCAACTAAAAATGTTGCGATCAAAAGACAAATCGTAGATCCGGAACCTCCGATCAAACCAAATGTTGTAACTTGAGATACATTGATAATGTTTGGAATTGCTTCTCCGGCGTTAAAAGCTGCAATATTTTCTGTAATGTTGATGATCAACAACGGCTCTAAAATAGAACTGTAAATAATTGACTGATGAACACCAAAAAGCCATAACATATTTCCTAAAGAATAAAGGATAATACATCCCCATAATCCAGTTCCAATGTGGCGAAGTGGTTCTTGAATGAATGTAGTAATTAAGTTGATTAAATTCATTCCTGTTAAGTTAAATAGTAATGCAGATCCAACTGCAAATACAGACAATACGATAATAACTGGAATTAAAACGTTAAATGATTTTCCAACAGCTGGTGGAACGCTATCCCCTAAATTTACTTTTAATTTTTTGATTCTAGAAACTTTAATAAAAAGTTCTGTTGACAATAATGCAATAATGATACCTGCGAACATTGCGCCTGTTCCAATATTTGCAAATGGTAAGATTCCAGAAACGGAAACTGCTTTTTCTGCTCCATCCGGAACAACTTCAACTGTGTTTGGCATCATTACTACTAAAGATGCTAAAGAAATCATAGCTGCAGCAATCGGATTTTCAAATTCGCGATTAACTGCAAGAGAATATCCAATTACAGCTGCAATAATGAGCCCTGAAATATTTAAAGTTGCATTGGCAATCGTAATTCCCCAGTACTGAACTTGTGCAAGTGTGTCTCCTGAAAAGATCCATTTAAAAGCAGTGTTGTTTAATAAAACCGCTAACCCTGCTAAAATATACAGTGGCATTACTGTGGCAAATGCATCACGCAGAGAACGTAAATGTATTTGATTTCCAAATTTAGCGGCAAACATTGTAAATTTGTCTACAAATTTTGAATTTTCTAATTTCATAGTCTTCTCCCTCTTTACTCTTTCATTTCTTCTAACTCATACTCGAAACCATGGTTTTCACTTACCGTTTTATACCAGTGTCCAGATTTCTTGATCGTACGTTTTTGCGTTGGCAAATCGATGGCTATAAAACCGTATCGGTTTTTGTATGCGTTGTTCCATGACCAACAATCAAAAACCGTCCAAACATGATAACCGAAACAATTACAGCCTTCCTGAATTGCCTTGGATAACCAGGCTAAATGTTCTTCATAGAATTCAATTCTATAATCATCCTGAATGTTTCCATCTGGATCTTTATATTTTTCTTCTCCTTCTACGCCCATTCCATTTTCACTGATGAACCAAGGAATGTTTCCATAATTTTCTTTGATATTCATGGCAATATCATAAATGGCTTTCGGATAAATCTCCCATCCTCGATATGGATTCATCCTTCGTCCAGGCATCTCATAATCTTCAAAATATTTATCTGGCATCCAATTTGACGAATAATCAGTATTTGATTCATTTGCCTTCACTCGTTTTGGATGATAATAATTTACCCCGAGGAAGTCCACTGTGTTATTTTTAATGATTTTCAACTCGTCTTCCGTATAGTCCCACAGCACGCCATCTTTCGTTAAAACATCAACCAATGTTTTTGGAAATTCTCCTTTGACAGCTGGATCCAAGAAAGAACGATTGAATAAATCATCCACAAAATAACTAGCCTCTTGGTCTTTTGTATCATTGCTTCTTGGATATGCTGGAGTAAGATTCATGATCACTCCTATCTTACCACCTAATTTCATAGAATGATATAACTCTACAACTTTAGCGCTAGCAAGATTTAAGTTATAAATAACTTGCATCGCTTCTGCACCTTTTCCAGAATATTTCGGATAATGTAAACCATATAAATACCCTGCTTCCGGAATAACCATTGGTTCATTAAACGTTGTAAAATACTGAACTTTCGTCCCAAAACATTCAAATGCTGTTTTTGCAAATTTTACAAACAAATCTACGACATGCTTACTTTCCCATCCACCATATTTCTGTAATAACTCTACTGGTAAGTCAAAATGATGAAGATTGAAAACCAAAGTAATCTCATTATCTTCAGCCTCTTGAATGACTCGATCATAAAAATCAACCGCTTCCAAATCAGGCTCTCCCGTTTCAAGATCTTTGATCAGCCTTGACCATTGAATGGAGGTTCGAAATGAATTTAATCCAATCTTCTTCATAAGTTTAAAATCTTCTGAATAATGGTGGAAAAAATCACTTGTAATCTCAGGTCCTACCCCATCAAAAAAATCTTCCGGTTTTGTGCGATACCAGTAATCCATTAAATTTTCATGGGCTTTCCCATGATTTCCTTCGCTTTGTGGTCCACTTGTTGCTCCGCCCCACCAAAAGTCTTCCGGAAAATTAATAAACTGTTTCATACTCTTCTCCTTCGATCGATAATTGGGAAGTCAATTATCACACATTCCTTTCTTCCTTTCTTGATTTTGATTGTATATCCTTTCTTTTTATTTGTCTAGTCTTTTGTATATATTTATTTATTTTTGTATATATTCCATAATTTTATTAGTAATTTTTATGAGTAAAAAAAGATTTTCTTGTTTGGATTGCATATTTAACAAATATTTGATAAAGTACTAAAGAGAGTTTCAAGCGTCTATTTGTATAAAAAGCTCCTTTCTAACTCAAAACTTTTGTGAAACATAACGAGGCAAATTATGGAAATAAAATATAAAAATATTTACAATTCAATCAAAAACAAAATAACCACTGGTGTCTATAAAGAAAATGAACAGATTCCAGATGAAATGTCTTTATGCAAGGAGTATGCTTGTAGTCGAATGACTGTCAAAAAAGCTTTGGACATGCTTGTGCAAGAAGGTCTTGTATATAGAAAACGAGGTCAGGGAAGTTTCGTTATGTTACAAGGAGACATCCATCATCGATTGTTGTTACAAGAAAGTGAACTTGCAGGATTGACTCGTTCAATGCCCGGGAAGACAAAATCTACCGTTTTAGAATTTCGTTTGATGTTTGCCGATGAAAAAATTGCACAATGTTTAAAACTAAATGTAAATGATCCAATTTACAACATTCTTCGTCTACGTTTTATCGAGAATAAACCTTGTATTCTCGAACGAACATATATGAGTGTCACCTTGATTCCCGGAATCACGCTAGACGTATTAAATCATTCTATTTACAATTATATCGAGCAAGAATTATGTTATAAAATTGCCAGTGCTCAAAAAACATCAAGAGCAGACATCAGCAATAGTTTTGATCACAAATATCTGTTATTGAAAGAAATTGAACCTGTATTAGAGGTGGAACAAATTGCATATTTAGATAATGGACAACCCTTTGAATATTCCATCACAAGACACCGTTACGATTACTTTGAATTTACGACCTATTCGGTAAGAAGATAGGATGACTTATGGAAAGAACTAGGATTGACATATAAGGAGGAGGAAACATGAGTATTTTAAAATTGTCCCCAAGTTGTAAAGATTATATATGGGGTGGACGTCGACTGATCGAGGAATTTGGAAAAGAATTTTCGGGAGATGTATTAGCTGAGACATGGGAGATTTCATGTCACAAAGACGGTTTATCTACAATTTCCACTGGTGAATACAAGGGAAAAACTCTTTTAACCTATATTCAAGAACAGGGAACGCAATGTTTGGGAACAAACGCAGCATCTTTTGAATATTTTCCTATTCTTGTAAAGTTGATTGATGCGAAAGATGATTTATCCATTCAGGTTCACCCAGACGATTCCTATGCATTAAAGCATGAAAATCAATATGGAAAAACAGAAATGTGGTATGTTGTAGATGCGAAAGAAGGCGCATTTTTATACTACGGATTTTCTAAAACTGTTTCCAAAGAAGAATTAAAAGAGCGGATCCGAAACAACACTTTATTGGAGGTTTTACATAAGGTTTCTGTAAAAAAAGGAGACACTTTCTTTATTGAACCTGGCACCATTCATGCAATTGGAAAAGACATATTAATTGCAGAAATTCAACAAAATTCTAACGTTACATACCGTGTATATGATTATGGTCGCGTAGATGCCAATGGAAATGGGAGAGAACTTCATATAGACAAAGCCGTGGATGTCATAAATCGCAACCACGGTCTGCAATCGAAAAAATTTGATTCCCATTTGGCTGATTGTGATTATTTTACTGTTGATAAAATTATTCTAGATCAACCTTATACTGGAAAAGTTACTGACGAGTCTTTTGTGGGATTTCTCTTTGTTGAAGGAGAAGGCTCTATTCTAGATTCCGATACAAATTTGGATTTCAAAAAAGGGGATGCCTTTTTTATCCCTGCAAAAGAAGGAACTTATACCATCACAGGAACTGGAGTTGCTTTAAAAATCACCCTTCCTTCTCCACATTAATGTACTCTCCGTTTCACATAAAAATGGACTCCCTTTATTGGCAGTCCATTTTTTTCATATCTTTCAGATGAATTAATCTTTGATTACTACTTCCTCTAAACTCTAGCATCAGATCTTTTTTCTCTTCCACAAATTCCCCGTCTACCAAAGTGTCAATATAAGATAGCATCTCCTCTGTCACTTCTGTGTATACTTTTCCACCTTCTAGCAAATCTACGTCATAGGTGTACCCGGTATAACACCAAATACTCTTCTTCGGGAATTTTTCTCGTATTTTCTTTAAAAGCCCTACTAAAACCTTTTGATTCTGTGGTTCAAAAGGTTCCCCTCCTAAGAGGGTAAACCCTGTTATATAGACTGGCTCCATGGCTTTTAAAATTTCTTCTTCGGTCTTACTTGTATAAGGCTGTCCGTAATTGAAATCCCATGTTTCTGCATTGAAACACCCTTTACAATGGTGGGTACAACCAGAAACAAAGAGACTTACTCTAACTCCAGGACCGTCTGCAATATCATATTTCTTTATATTTCCGTAATTCATCATTTCCTCTCATTACAAATGCAACACTCTGTCCTTAATTTCCTGTGTTCTTCCCTGATTCCAGAATTGTGTTCCAATGTATCCACAAGTTCTTCTTGCAACAAACATTTTGTTTTGATCTTTGTTTCCACAATTTGGACACTCCCAAATTAATTTTCCATTCTCATCTTCTTTGATCAAAATCTCTCCATCGTATCCACATTCTTCGCAGTAATCACTCTTTGTATTGAGCTCTGCATACATAATGTGTTCATAAATAAACTGCATTACACTAAGTACGGCTGGAATGTTCTGCTGCATATTTGGAACTTCGATGTAACTGATTGCTCCTCCTGGAGAAAGTTTTTGAAATTCAGATTCAAACTCAAGCTTATCAAATGCATTAATTTCTTCTGAAACGTGTACATGATAACTGTTCGTAATATAATTCTTATCCGTTACTCCTTTGATAATACCAAATCGTCTCTGTAGACATTTTGAAAATTTATATGTGGTGGATTCCATTGGAGTTCCATATACAGAATAACTGATGTTTTCTGCGGCTTTCCACTGCGCACATTTATCATTCAGCTTTTGCATTACAGCCATGGCAAATGGTCTTGCTTCAGGATCTGTGTGAGATTTTCCAAGCATTCTCACGCACATCTCATAAAGTCCTGCATATCCAAGTGAAATCGTGGAATATCCATTGTAAAGAAGCGGGTCAATCACCTCTCCCTTCTTCAACCTTGAAATGGCGCCATACTGCCATAAAATAGGGGCAACATCTGAAATCGTTCCAAGAAGTCTCTCGTGACGGCATCGAAGGGCGCGATGACAAAGTTCCAGTCTATCCTCCAATATTTCCCAGAATTTATCCATATTTCCTTCGGATGAACATGCCACATCTACCAAGTTGATCGTGACAACCCCTTGATTAAATCTACCGTAAAACTTACGTGTTCCGTCTGGGTTTCTCTGGGAATCTTCAACTGTAAGGAAAGAACGGCATCCCATGCAAGGATATACCTCTCCTTGTTTTAGTTCTTTCATAATCTTTGCAGAGATGTAATCTGGAACCATTCGTTTTGCAGTACACTGTGCCGCAAGTTTGGTAAGCTCCCAATATTTTGAATCTTCTGTGATGTTATCCTCATCCAGTACATAGATCAGTTTTGGGAATGCCGGAGTGATCCAAACGCCTTTTTCATTTTTTACTCCTTGCATTCTCTGACGTAATACTTCACCAATAATAAGTGCAAGGTCTTCTCTTGTCTGTCCATCTTCAACTTCATCTAAATACATAAAGATGGTAACAAACGGCGCCTGTCCATTACAGGTCATTAACGTGATCAGCTGATATTGAATGGTCTGAATTCCACTTTTTACCTCTTCTCTTAAACGTCTTTCTGTAATCTTTGTAATAATCTCATCATCCAGACTTTCTCCACACTCGGTTCTTTCTTCCACCACATTTTTTCTGATTTTTTTACGGCTAATATCTACAAATGGTGCCAAATGTGACAGAGTAAAGGACTGTCCACCGTACTGATTACTTGCAACTTGAGCAACAATCTGTGTCGTGACATTACATGCTGTAAAGAAGCTGTGTGGTTTCTCAATCATTGTCTCACTGATAACCGTTCCATTTTGAAGCATATCTTCTAGATTGATAAGATCACAGTTATGCTCTTTTTGTGCAAAGTAGTCTGAATCGTGGAAATGAATGATTCCTTCTTCATGAGCTTTTACAATTTCCTCCGGCAAAAGAATACGTTTGGAAAGGTCTTTGCTGACTTCTCCTGCCATGTAATCTCTCTGGGTAGAGTTGATGACTGGGTTTTTATTGGAATTCTCTTGATTTACTTCTTCATTCATGTGTTCAATCAAAGCCAGGATTCCATCATCTGTCGTATTGGACTTACGCTTCAACTCCCTTTTGTAACGATATCTGACGTATTTCTGAGCCACTTCGTAGCCTCGCATCTCCATGATCCCAGTCTCGACCATATTCTGAATATCTTCCACATGGGCCGCATGTGTGAAGGTTTCAATCTGAGCCACAATCTTATGAGCAATTGCTGCAATCTGATACTGGTTCAACTGATAAATTGGATCCACCTCTTGATTTGCTGCATCGATGGCATGAATGATCTTATTGATATCAAAACTTACCTCTTCTCCATTTCTCTTGATGACTCTTGTATTGTATTGCTCCATAATATGTCCTCCCATCTAATTTCTTCATTCATTTTCCCACTATATATTGTAACCTTTTTATCTCAAGTTCTATATCTTGTGTTCGCTTGCTTATTCTAACTCAAAAAAAAGTACAATAAAAGACTTGACTTTTTAAATTTATGAGAAATAGTGATTTTTTCTAATTCTATTTTTCAGACTTGCAAAACAAAAGAGCAGAGATTTCTCCCTGCTCAGATAATTGATTTCTATTTTGTGTTTATGTAGAACTTTTCAGACTACTATTTTTTC
>JAHHTL010000005.1 GCA_020024635.1 Ruminococcus sp. | reverse complement strand
AATTGATTTCTATTTTGTGTTTATGTAGAACTTTTCAGACTACTATTTTTTCTAACCTTCCGATTTTCAATCTGTCTATCACTCTTTTGTTTTGATCTCATTTACATTCTCTTTTGTCACAAGTTCATTATCAAGGATAACACTCTTTTCTACATCTTTTCCCTGCAAATAGTCATATGCCGTATTCAAAATTGCTTTTCCAAGGAAGAATGGTGGTTCTGCAATGGTTGCTTCTACTTTTTCATTTTTAATTACTTCCATCGTCTCATCAATGGCATCGCATCCGATCATTGTAATTTCTTCTAATCTTCCTGCTGCTTCAATAGCTTCTAATGCACCTAACAACATTTCATCGTTAGCACAATACAAGCCATCGATTTTAGAGTTCGCCTGTAAAATATTTTCCATCACACTCATTGCCTGAGCTCTGTCAAAATTGGCAACCTGTGTTGCCACAATCTTCATACCAGGATTCTCTTTCATGACTGTATTAAATCCTTCGGATCTATTTTTTGCTACATTTGTTCCCATAATTCCCTGGATTTCTACTATATTTCCTTTTCCTTGCAAGGTATCGACTAGATACTGCCCTGCAATTTTTCCAGATTTCACTGCATCATATCCAATGTGTGCAACCACGTCTCCACCGTTGGATTCTCGATCCATCGTAAATACTGGAATTCCTGCATCATTGCAAGCTTCTACGGATGCTACAATAGCATCAGAATCACAAGTATCTATAATAATTGCATCTGGTTGTTTCGTAATTAAATTTTCAATATCTTTCATCTGAATAGCCGGATCGTCTTGGGCATCTGTAATATGCAATTCAATTCCATGCTCATCTGCCGCTTTTTGAACTCCATCTTTTACATCTACAAAAAATGGATTTGTCTGGGTGTTCATAGAAAGTCCAATTACAATCTTATCATCGTCTTTCTTTCCATCTTGTTTCGCTTCTTGTCCACATCCTGTCAATACCATTGTGAATGTAAGTGCCATAGTCATTAATGTTGCTGCTACTTTTTTCATCTTCATCATCCATTCCTTCCTTTCTTTTGTCTTTTTATTCTGCCTTCGCTGACAGATCCTTTACTTTTTTGTCTACAAGTACCGCAATCAAAATCACCGCCCCTTTTACAATACTTGTGGCATGTGGATTCACATTCATCAGAGTTAGAATGTTATCAATAATTCCCATGATCATTGCACCTACCACTGTTGGAAGCACAAATCCGACACCACCACTTAAACTAGTTCCTCCAAGGATAACTGCAGCTATGGCATCCATTTCAATTCCTTCTCCTGTTGTAGACTGAGCCGATCCAAGTCTTGCTGTAAGGATGACTGCCGCTATTCCACACATCAGTCCATTAATTACATAAACAAGCCATTCTGTTTTCTTTGTAGAAATTCCAGATAATCTAGCTGCTTCACGGTTTCCTCCAAATGCATACACGCTTCTTCCATAGGCAGTCTTAGTCAAAATGATGTGTGCAATAATATAAAGCACAAGCAAAATAATAACTGGAACTGGAATTCCAAAGATTGCCCCTTTTCCTATATATTTATATGCGTCTGCCTTAATAGAGATTGGAGATCCTTTTGTATAAACCAATACGCATCCTCTTAAAAGCGTCATCATTCCTAAGGTTGCGATAAAAGGTGGAATTTCACATTGCGCTACCCAAAATCCATTTACGATGCCACAAAGAAGTCCTATTCCAATTGCAGTAACAATAGCAAAAAAGACATTCCCTGTGGAATTTAAGATTCCTGCTGCCAATACTCCTGACAATCCAAGAATAGAACCAACGGATAGATCAATGCCACCTGTTAAAATTACAAACGTCATTCCACACCCTACAATTCCGGCAACTGTTACCTGTTTAGATACGTTAAAAAGGTTCGTCATACTTAAAAAATTTGGAGACAAAATCGTTGCTACGATACAGATAATAAGCAAAATCATTGCAGAACGATATACATTAATTTGATTGATTATTTTCTTTTTATTCATTTTCTTTTACACCTCCAGAAGCATACGCCAAAATGGTCTCTTGATTCATCTCTTCCCTGTGGACTTCACATACCATCCGTCCTTCTCGCATAATCAAAACACGATCACTCATGCCAATGACTTCTGGCAAATCGGTGGAAATTAGTATGATACTTTTTCCTTCCTTGGATAGTTCGTTCATAATCGAGTAGATTTCCGCTTTTGCACCTACATCCACACCTCTTGTTGGTTCATCTAAAATCAAGATTTCTGGATTCGATTCCAACACTTTTGCAAACACAACTTTTTGTTGGTTTCCTCCACTTAACTTTCCCACCAACTGTGCCGGGCTACTCATTTTGATATTTAATTTTTTTACTTCCTCATCCATTCGCTGATTTTCTAATTTCTTGTCTAAACAAACTATTTTTGTATATTTTTTCAGCGAGGACATTGCAATATTTTCACGAATGCTCCGAATCAGAACCAAACCTTCTTGCTTTCTGTCATCCGATACAAATCCAATTCCTGATGCCAATGCTTTTTTCGGACTGGAACAATCTTTCTCGTTTCCATGAATGAGAATTTGTCCACTTTTTTTCGGGATTGCACCATAAATCGCCTTAGAAAGTTCAATGCTTCCAGAACCCATAAGTCCAGAAATTCCTAGAATTTCTCCTTTATGAAGTTGAAGACTTACATTGTTTACCCCTTTGCATACCATATTTTTTACTTCAAAAATCACTTCTTTTGGGACATAATTTCTTTCTGGATAAAGCTGATCTACATTTCGTCCAACCATCATCGATACCACATCGTCGTAATCGGTTTGCGAAATCATTTTTGATGCAATATATTTTCCATCTCTAAAAACAGTTAGACGATCTGAAATTTTAAAGATTTCATCCATTCGATGGGAAATATATAAAATTGCAATCTGTTGTTTTTTCAACTCTTCGATAATCCCAAATAAAATTTTAATTTCTTCTCCTGTAAGAGCTGCTGTCGGCTCATCCATAATGATTACTTTAGCACCAATGGTAAGACATTTTGCAATTTCTGTCATCTGGGATTCTGCCACTGACAAATCTTTTACTTTTGTTTTACTTCCAAATTTTAGTCCCAGTCTTTTTAACACCGAATCTGCATTTTCATATAATTTTTTCCAGTCCACCAAACCAGAAGTTTTTTTCGGCAATCTTCCCAAATACATATTTTCCGCAACGGAGAGCTCCGATACCATATTAAATTCCTGATAAATCATTGCGATCCCCATTTTTTCTGCTTCTTTTGTAGAGTGAAATACGACCTCTTTTCCGTCCATGTACATCTTTCCTGATGTATATCCTTGGGCCCCGGCAATAATCTTCATTAAAGTAGACTTTCCTGCTCCATTTTCTCCACACAGAGCATGTACCTCCCCTGGATAGACGTCAAGTTGTACACCATCAAGGGCCTTTACACCTGGGAAGACTTTTACAATATTTTCTAATTTCAAAATCGGCTCTTTTTGCATGTTATCACCTCATTTTCTTTTTAATAGGCACACCCTGCAACTAAGATTACATTTGTATATCCCGTAAACTCTCCTGTTAAAATAATTGCTTTTGCCTCTTTGCTTATTTCTTTTAACTGTGTATGTGGCACATAGCTTACTGGTAAATTTTCCGGCAAAATTTCAAGTGCTTTTTCATGTAGGTCTTTGCTAACACACAACGCTTCCTCTGCAAAAATGGCTTCATCAATGGCCAGCACATTTGCAATTTCTTCTAACACTTCTAAATATCCAGGGCTTCCTTTTTTCCATCCAAGATCGATTCGTTCTACTCCTTTTGGTACAGGAAGTCCAGCGTCTGCAACGATCAACATATCTTTATGCCTAATTTCTCCTAACACTTTCAACAATTGTGGATGAAATATTCCTTCTTTAATCACTATGTTTTCCTCCTAATGTGTTTGTAAAAACTGATCGATTTCTTCTCTTGACGGCATGGCTGGTGTGGTTCCCAAGCGTTGTACCGAAAGGGCTGCCAGTGCATTTGCAAATGTCACGGCATCCCAGATGTTCTTTCCTTCTGAAAGGGCTGCTAAAAGTCCACCATTAAAGGCGTCCCCTGCTCCAGTTGTATCAATTGCATCTACCTTATATGCAGGAATCATCTCGCTCTTTCCTTCTGAAGAAACATAAACCCCTCTTCCACCTAAGGTAATAATTACATTTTTCACTCCCCGTTTAAAAAACCATTCCGCAGCCTGATCCGCTGCTTTTTCAGAGTCTACACAAATGCCTGTCAAGATTTCTGCTTCTACTTCATTCGGAGTAATCAAATTTACTTTGGAAAGCACTTCATCTGGAATTGGCTGTACTGGCGCTGTGTTTAAAATTACTTTCACACCATTTTTGTAGGCAATATCAATGACTTTTTCGATGGAGGAAAGATTGGTTTCCAATTGTGTTAATAAATACTCGGATTCTTTTATTACATCTGTAATCGATTCAACTTCCTCATCAGTAACCGTATTACAAGCCCCTGATACCACTAAAATTTCATTCTGACTGGTATTTTCATCGACTAAGATCAATGCGATTCCGGTCTCCGCCTCCTCTGTTTGAAAAATACACTCTGTATTCATCTGTAAATCTTTCATTGCATCCAATGCAACTTGTCCAAATGTATCCTTTCCAAGTTTGGTTACCATTGTAACCTCCGCCCCAGCTTTATGCGCTGCAACTCCTTGATTAAACCCTTTTCCTCCCGGTCCCATTTTAAACATACTGCCTTTTACTGTTTCTCCTGGAACCGGAAGATGAGGAGTTCTTCCCATCAAATCAACAACGAAACTTCCAAATACCGTTACTTTTTTCTTCATAATCTTTTTCCCTCCTATAAGAGTACAACTCCATTTCCTGCGCCAATTCTATCTGCACCCGCATCAATCATTGCCTGTGCATCTTCTTTCGTCCGAATTCCACCACTTGCCTTTACGAGTGCTTTTCCATGCACACTTTTTTTCATCAGTTTCACGTCCTCCACTTTGGCTCCACCTGTACTAAATCCAGTCGATGTTTTTACAAAAGCCGCTCCTGCTTCTACTGAAATTTCACAAGCTTTGATTTTTTCTTTCTCAGTCAGAAGACAAGTTTCGATGATCACCTTCACAATAGCTGGTTTTGAAGCTTCCACAACTGCTTCTATATCTTTCTTTACGGTTTCATAATCTTGGTCTTTTAGTGCGCCAATATTAATTACCATGTCTACCTCCTGTGCTCCTTCTTTGACACTTTTAGCTGCTTCAAATGCTTTTGCTTCTGTCAGCATTGCTCCTAGCGGAAATCCTACAACGCAGCAAGTTTTAATTTCTGTGCCTTTTAAATTCTTTGCAACAAGTGGTACATAATAGCTGTTGACACATACAGATGCAAATTCATATTTTTTTGCTTCTTCACAATATCGTTCAATCACATCTTTTGTTGCATCTGCCTTTAACATAGTGTGGTCAATTGTTTTGTTTATGTTCATTTTTCTTTTCCTTTCTTTTGTGTAACCGTTTACATATTTGGTATTTTTGAAGTACCCCTTGTGAGGGTACTTTATAAGTTTAACTTCTCTGATCCTCTTAAAATAACCTGGTATGGTATATTGATTTGACGAGGTTTCTTGGGAATATTCTTATGTTCCAGCTGATCTAAAAGCAATTTCATTGCTTCAATTCCCTGCTGTTTTGCATCTCTTGCCACTACAGATAATTTATATTTAATAATTTTTAATACTTCGATATCATCAAATCCTAAAATAGAAATTTGCTTTCCAATCTTAAGATTATGTTCCGTAAAATATTTTAAACATCCCATAGTTGTCAAATTGTTCGATGTAAAAATCGCAGTTGGTGGTACATCTAATTGAAGGAGTTGTTCTGTGCAACGATAGGCTTTATCAATTCTAAAATCCCCCGAGACAATATATTCTGGTCTGATTTCTATTCCTGCATCTTCTAATGCTTTTACATAACCTTTTCGTCTTTCTCTTCCTGGCTTAGAAGTCACAGGTCCAGTTATGGTTGCAATTCTTTTATGTCCTTCTCGAATCAGTGCCTGAACGCCTTCGTAAGCGCCTGAAAAACTATCTACAAAAACTCCTTCAAAATTTGTTCCTGTCACACATCGATCTACCATAACAACAGGAACACCTTTTTTTTCGATTTGTAACAGCTTCTCTCTTGTGATTGCATCTTCCTGTGATACTGGTACAATTATCACACCATCTAACCTTTGGCGCCCTACATTTTCAAGAAAAGCATGTTCTGACTCCACATTTTCATTGGTCCCCATAAAGTTAATATTATAACCATGAACTTCCGCCATCTGACTAATTCCACTTATAACAGCAGAAAAAAATTCATTCTCAATATCTGGTATAATAACACCGATGCTGCGTGTACTCTTGGTACTCAAACTTCTTGCAATATCATTCGGAACATATTGATATTTTTCAATTGCAGCGAGGACTTCCTGTCGCGTCTTATCGCTAACGTATCCTGAATTGTTAATAACTCTAGATACTGTGGCTGATGATACCCCAATTTTTTCAGCTAATTCTTTAATGTTCATTTCCATTTCCACCATATGTAACCGTTTACATATCTTGATTACAATATAACATCCCTTTCCTATTTTGTAAACATTTTCTTGTGTAACTTTTATATTTTATAGCAATTTTACAAATTATCATCGTGCATTTTGTATATTTTTCCCAAGGTTTTCTAGCAAATATCAAAAAAGCAGGAGCAAATCGTTTCTTTTAGGATAAAAAATTTTACGCACGAAACGTTCTACATTATTGAACGGAGATTTCTTTCTCATACAGTGCATATCTCCTCTGATCTACATATAAATCTTTGTACATTCTTCCTGTTAATTTTCCTTCCTGTATCAATGCCCCAATTGTAGTACACTGATTTTGATATAGGATATGTCGAAGATCTTGAATTAAAGCACATCCAAGACCAGGCGTAGCCAAAGAAGCTCCTACATACATCACAATGTACTCGGACGTTTTCTTCTTCTTTCTTAATAATCGAAACAGCTTAGAGACTGTCATCTTCCCTACCGTCAGTTCTCCATAATTGGGAATACAAATACAAAAAGCATACAGACGATTTTCTTTATAGACCAAGCGAACCATTTCTTTGTTTACAATCAATTTTAAAGACCCAAACAAGGTAAGAAACTTTGCTTCATCGATTCTTTTATACCCTGGAAATGTTGCATACAGATCCATTAATAATTGATACACTTCCTGAAATGCTTTCGAAAAATTCTTGTTTGTAGGGCTTACAAATTGATACCCTCTTTTCATATATCGTTGATAAATTTTTTCATATTGTTCATCAAAATCAGAAGCTGTTACCTTTCTTAACTGATTGGATACATAGCTTTCTTTTACCTGAAATCCACAAGCTTCCCACAGTTTTGGATAATAAGGCAAATTAACAGGCTCCCCTGTATAGGTGCTTTCAAAATGATCTAATTTAAATCGATAACGAATGAAAATAGAAGCGTCCATTGGACCAACCAATTTCAATTTTTTCTCTTGCTTTGCTTTCGCTTCAATCTGCTCAAAGAGGTAGGAAACTGCCTGTGGATCATCTTCCGCTTCAAAAAAACCGACATATCCACAATCATCCTCTTCATAAATGGTTAATAGACTTCTGCAAACAGGAATTCCCTGTTTGGTCACCACAAAAGGATACACTTTAAATTCTTCACTAAGAGGATGCGTCCCACAAAGAATGGCTTTTTCTGTTTTTATGTCTTGAGGGTTCTGCTTTTTATAAAGTTTTTTAGGAAGCTGTAAAAATAAGTTTCTTGTTATCTTATCATTTGTTGTATAGCTTTGATACATCCAATCTCTCACCTTTCTATTGTAATAATTCCTGCCTGTGCATCTAGAAACACATGGTCCCCTGTTTTTAAAATCCTTGTACAATCCTTAACATTTACAATCGCCGGTTTCTGCAATTCTCTTGCAATAATGGCTGTATGGCTCAATAAAGAACCTTTTTCAGCAATAATCCCTCTAGCATTTTGTATCAAAAATACCCAACCTGGATCTGTAGATGTTGTTACCAAAATTTTGCCAGTTGTATCAATCGTATCTTTTGGCTCTTCAATGACCAAAACTTCCCCCGAAACTTTTCCAAGCGAGGTTCCGATTCCGGATAATGTATTTGTTTTGGATAAGATTCCAGAATGGCTCATCTGTCCCCTTTTATTTACAATTTGACCGTCAAAAACAAGTCTACTGTAAGACGGAATTTTTTGATAAAAGGCAGCTTCCTTTTTTCGTTGTTCCACCAAATCTTTCAAGTCTTTCTTTTCTTCCAACTCATGTATATAAAGGTAAAACACATCTTCTTTCGCCGTTAAAGCTTTGTTTTCTTGTAAAATAAATCCTATTTTCAAGAAAATGTTCCGTGCCATTCCATAAATACGGCTTCGGTTCATTCTAGAAATTTCTCTATTTTCAATGCCACATTTTGCTTTTTTGACAAATAAATTCCGTGATTTCTTGCATGGTTGTTCTTCTTTTCCTTCTTCTTTTATCCCTTCTTGCTTTTCCACATAAGCATCCAGTAACTCCTTGTTCGTTCGATAGGTTTTTGTTTCTAACTTTAATTCCCCCAAACATCGGTCTCCATATTCCTCAATATACCGTTTTGCTCCTCTTTTGTATTGTTCTGAATTCAACCCATACGTTTGCGCAATATTGGAAAGAATCCGTATTCCTTTTACTGGTTTCATACTTTCTAGATTCTTTATATCTGCTAAAAGTTCCTTGTTTCTTTTCCCAGCGAAAGCGGTATAAAGAAAAGCATACATATCATTCACAAGTGTAAGATCCCAGTCTTTTAGAATTTCTTGTTTGATCTGTTCATAGATTCCAAGCAGTTCTGGTATGGTCGTGCATGCTTCGATTTTATTTTGATACCCCTGATATTGCATTTCAAACTTTTGATTTAACTGCTTCATCCGCTTTGGTGTTTGATGAAGGTAGTACAAAAAGGATTGAAAAACCGAAAATTTTATTCGTCTTGGCACTTGAAATTTCTCTGGAAGCAAGACGGATGCATTCGTAACCCCTAGCATTTTTTGCCAGATGGAAATGATCCTCTTCGAAAATGGAAGCGTATGAAGAACTGCATACCAGTTGCTAATTTGATAATAAATTCTCCAATTTGCAACCCCGATCATTCCTTTTAAATATTCATCTATTTCCTGAACAAATTGACTGTTTTTTGTGATTCGAGAAAGACAATTCTGAAAAATTCTATAGTATACCTCTTGAACAAATTCCTGCGTCAAGGGAAGCGAAATTCCTGGATAACTTTCAACAATATTGCTGTTATCCAGTATAATTTTTTGTTCCAATGAAAAAGTCGTAATACATCTTGCCTGTAAAATATAGATGGTCTTATCTTTTATCGCATACTCAATATCCATATACTGCCCATATAAATCTTGAATTTTTTTTGCCGTTTCAAGCAATTCTTTCAAAACCACTTCATCTAATAAATAGGAATCATCTTGTTGGTCATAACAATAAAGATCATCATCCACATTGTAGTAATATGTGGTTGTTTTTATTTTGTCATCTACGATATGATTTCCCAGTCCTTCTCCTACCACAACGACCATCTCATTTAAGATTCCTACGGGATTAGCCGTAAACACGACCCCTGCGCAATCAGCATCCACCATTTCCTGTACAATCACAAAGGACTGCTCCTCATTTTGAATGTTCTTTGCTGCTTTGTAACATTTGACCTGATCTGTCTGATTACTCTGCAATACCAAGTTGATTTTATCCTTTACTTCCTCTTGCGGAACATTGAGAAACGTTTCGTATTGTCCCGCAAAAGATGCATGTTTCGCATCCTCAGATGAAAACGAAGAACGAACCGCAAACAAAGAGGCATCACTAAAAGACTCCTCATATTCCTCTGCAGTCTTAACTACAATAAATCTGGGAACTCGAAATCCATGATCTCTTAATATTTCTAGATTTTTATATTTCACTTTGATCCCCCCTATATTTTTCCGAAAAGCAGGAAGAAAACAATCGTCAAAATCATCATTGTTTCCTGAATATAGGTGTATTTTTCAACCACAGTCACCACTTTAAAACGTTCTGGATTTTGTTTGTATTGTTGGAATTTTACCATCACATATACCACATTTAACGTCAATAAAACAATGGAGATTTTATTTAAATTCCATACCAGTATAAAATTGGTTATGATATCAATAACTGTAACAAAAGCAATGAAATTCACCGACTTTTTGTAGCCAAATAATTTGCTATATGTTACATATTGCGTTTCCTCTTTTGGTGCTCGGATTTTTCTGGAAACTTCCCATATTAAAGCTGGAAAATACAAGGTTAATACGGCCATCGCATTTTGCAAGGAAACTGCAGGAATGCGATATTTGATAACTGCAAAAGAAATGATATAAATATTTAAAATCATTTGTACTGGGTTATGCGTTACCAATGCCATAGGAAGTGATTTTTGAATCTTATGTTTCTGGAAAAACCACAATGCCATAAGTGTTCCATAAGAATATAAAATAATGCAAAACAGAAAATTATTCATAAAAAGAAGATTCAAAATAAGTGTAATTGCAATCAATACACTAACAAAAATACGCAAGTCTTTTTTTGTCACTCTTCCAGATGGAAGAGGACGTTCTGGGAATAGCCGACAATCTAGTTCATAGTCTTTAAAATCATCCGCAATTCTAAGCCAACATAAAAAACTAAATACGGTAAATCCACAAATCACTTCCTGAATATTGATCTGAAAGTTAGTTATCCCACTATTTAAAAGCACAATAAAATAGATTTCCGAAAAAATAAGTGCTCCTAAAAACAACCTCGGAATAATCGGATACATTTCTTTAAAATAAATATGCAATCTCTTTACCATATGCTCTCATCCTTTCCTTTTTTTACTTCTTTCCTATCCTAAGCGAAAAAGTAAAACGATAGCCAAAACCGCCACTGTCGCAAACCCTAATAAAACTTTCAATGACGGTTTCTTCATTTTGAAGTTAACAACAAACAATAGAGACAAAATTAGAGACGCTCCTGAAAACCATATTCCCATATTTGAAATGTTCAAATAGAAAAGAATAAGATACAAAACCGGATAAATCAATGCCGTATATGTAACCGGAAGCCCATGAAACACCCCTGGACTTTCCTGCGTTGTAACATTGAACCAGCCAAGACGCATAATTCCTGTAAACATGTAGAAAAATGCAATTAACATAGTTGCAAGGTGTAGTCCTGCTAATTTCAACATAATAAATGTAGGAAACGCTACAAAAGAGACGGTGTCTGCCAGACTATCTAGTTGAACTCCAAAAGCTTTTTCTTGTTCTGTACGTTTACATTTTCGAGCAACCACCCCATCAAACATATCGCAGCAAGCAGAAAGCACAAAAAGAATCATAACATAAGGCATCCGCTCCAATCCTTGATGCATCAATAAGGCGATCCCAGTACACGAAGAGAATACCCCTAAATACGTTAAAATTATGGAAGGATTATAAACTCCAATAAAACTTTTTCTCATATATTTTTCCTCACTTTTACAACATATAAAAAGAAATTAATTACAAGGTGTGTCACCCCACCTAAAAGTACATATACCAGATATTTCATCAAGGTAATATCGGAATACAAATACAACAAAAACATCACACCGATCAAGGAATCAATCTGATCAAACAGGAAAAAGAAGCGTCCGATCCACCCTTTTTCTGTCTTTCCCTCTCGAATAGAAAGTCTTCGTTTTATAAAACTATTAGGAAGTTCAAAAAGCATATAGATAAATCCTGTCATACTTCCAAATAACAGATTGAACCCCACTGTATTGTCATACACCAGATAAACATCTCCGTATGAATTTAAATTTGCCACATTACAAAACAGCCCATAGAGCAATTGAAAAAAAGTGCAGAATACAATCATGGAAAGAAATCCAATCCAAGTTTTGTTATTTCCAAAAATACGTTTTCCATCTCTTAGCACTCTTCCCCCATCTATAGGCACTTTATGCTTATGATATAGGTTTGTTTTTGTAAAAACCATGTTTGCGATTCCTGCCAAAATAAGTGGCAGCATAGTAAAATACATCTTAGCCAAAAAGATTCTCTCCAATCAAAATAAATTCTGTAACCCAAAACCCTATTCCCCAGATCAAGACAGCTCCTGCTGCAATATCCTTGACGTCCTTAACCTTTTCTTCATATTGCTCTGTAAGAAAATCACATACAAATTCAATCGCAGTATTTAGAAACTCTGCGGAAAGAACTCCGCAAGCACAAATGGTATAGGCAATGTAATCTTTTGCAGAAAATCCTACAAATCCATTAATAAGCATAGTTACAAAAACAATCCCTAGATAGATTTTAAAATTTTTCTCACTTTCAAACGCACGTTTTAATCCTTGAATGGCACATCGAATACTTTGCCAAAACGTTTTATTTTTCATGGGCATGTCCACCCCTCCTCTTTCCTCTCTGTATTTTGTTATTATTGTATCATACTCTCTCTTTGAAAACACCTCTTTCGCCTTCCCGCGTATAGTAATAAAAAAGGTGATTTTTTTGAAATTTCTGATTTCCTCTTTCCTTGGTACAATCTGGCTTGGAATTTCTTTGTTCTTTGCTGTAGGTTGGGCAAAAGGAATTCCTCCCGCCCTCCCTTCTTTCTATGTTTGGTGGGTGATTCTAGGCATTGCAATTTTACCCGGATTTTTCATGAGCATTATGTTTTTTTCGAATCTCTTGCACTGGCGTTTTCTTTCTTATCCTGACACTGCACAAGATACCACAATTCTTATGAGCGCCCGAAATGAAGAAACACATATAACCGATGCCATTCAAGCCATTTTAAGACAGCACTACAAAGGAAAAATCCATTTACTTGTCCTTGACAATTGCTCCACTGATCGAACCAAAGAAAAAATTTTAAATTTGAAATCCATGTCCAACGACCATTGTTCCATCAAGTATATCTACTGCCCTACTCCGGGGAAGGCACATGCGCTAAACACGGGACTTTTATTCGTGCATACGCCATACTTTATGACAGTGGACGCAGACACCATTTTAGAACCCCATGCGGTTCAAAAAATAATGAATCACATTGTAGCTTGTAAAAGTGCTTGTGTAGCTGGTAACATCCTTGTTCGAAATGCAAAACAGTCCTTTGCCAGTCGGATGCAAACGTATGATTATCTTTTGAGCATTGCCTCTGTCAAACGTTTTCAAGGGAGTTATCGCTCTACTTTGGTTGCCCAAGGTGCATTTAGCGTCTATCAAACAAATGCTGTTCGACACATAGGAGGATGGAACAATGTACTTGGAGAAGATATTGTATTAACGTATCAGTTCCTTCAAAATAAATTCCCCTCTACTTACGAACCAAAAGCCGTTGGCTATACCATTGTTCCTGAAACAATAAGGGGATTGTTTCATCAACGAAAGCGTTGGGCCATTGGAATGTTGGAAGGATTATCCACCGTTCCGCCTTGGAAACAAGGCAGTGTCTATTCCGTATTTTTTACCACTGTAAACTGTTTTGTAATTTATCTAGATCTCGCCTTCCTCTTCGGCTTTCTACCGGGCGTGGTTCTTGCATTCTTTGGCTATTTTTATTTTGTTGGATACCTTACTTTTGTTTCCGCTGCCATAAGCGCTTTACTCTATCTTTGCATGTATGCCTATCAAAAAAGAATTGGGGTTCCTTTCCAAACTACATTTTGGGGATTTTTATCTTTTTTCCTCTTCTTCCAGCCACTTCAAAGCATGGCATCTTTATTTGGTTATCTAAGTAAACTACTGGGCAAGAAAACTACCTGGAACTCTCGAGACCTTTAAACTTCTAAGTTCTTTTTTCCTTACCACATCTATTTGTTTACTTTCCAATGCTTTTTGCAAAGATTGATTGTGAATCCAAAGAGGAAGCTCTTGTTTTTGAAACATTGGGATCGTAACTTCATACTGTTTTGCAAGCGCCATGCTGTAATACCAGCTAATCGCCATATTAACGTAATACTCTTTTGACTGAATCTTCGAAACACGCTCCAACATTTGTGGATGAAAGAAATCTTCCAAAAACCAATTAATTTGTAGCACTAGGCTCCACCTTATTGTGTATATTTCATCACTTTGCATCCACTCTTCTATTTTAGAGTACAATGCTTTGGGGTCATTTTTAAGAGCTTTTGGTTTGAAACTATCGCAAACTGCCCAATTGTCAATGTATGGAAGAAATTGTTCTGCCCTTGTTACTGCCTCATCAAAATTTTTTGAATAAAGATCCACAAGGAAACTATGTAAATGGTTTTCTTCAAAGAACAGATGAGGCAGTTGATTGATAAATTCTTTTGCCTCTTCTGTATCTACAATTTCTCTTGCCAACTTTCGCAGTTGGGGAAGGCGTACCCCTAGAATCGTATCTTTTGGAACAGTTGGCACCAATCGTTCCATAAATCTTTTATACTTCATCTCCTGCAACTCAAAAAGGCTTTTTTGTATAAGGTTCATTCCCCATTCCTTTCTATCCTTTTGCTACTCTATCTCTTTAAATACTTCAAGGGGGCAATCTAGTTGTTGAAATTTCGGGTTTCGTTTTGATTGATATGGAAGCCCTTCCTGAAAATACCAAGTTGCCTGTCTTGCATTCATGCCCAGCTCCGTTGCAGCCTCTAGTTCAAAGCTTCCTCCATCTCCAATATAAAGACATTCCTCTGGACTTACTTGTAACTCCTTCATGCACCGTTTGTAAATCTCATGATCTGGTTTGATTCGTTGTTGTTCGTAGGATAAATACACCTGATCAAAATAAGGGAACAATACACTATTTCGAATTGCAACCACTTCTTCGGAAAAGCAATTACTGATTAGCCCCACCTTAATCCCTCTTTCTTTTAATTTTGTTAACATAGGAATGATTTCTGGATGTAGCTGGCGGAATCCTTCCTCCTTTGTCTCCATACGTTTTCGTACGATTGTTTCCAAAACCTGATCCGAATAGCAATTGTTCTGTCTTAAAATAGTGGAAATGGTGTCTTCAAACGTTAATTTTCCAATCCAACGATCCACTTCTGTCTGACGCCAATATGGAAGAAATTTATCCAAACTTATTCCGGCATCTTTTGCCATTTCTTCACTAAAATATAACGGACTTTTATAATGAGTGATTAGGGTCTCATACATATCGAAAATTACAGCTTTTATCATTTCTTTTCCATCCTCCACTTAATTTCTATGACTTTACGCGTAAATGCAAGTCTATTATACAATTAAATGAAACCTAGATAAATATGTTTTTTCTATTACTGTAAAACTGCATATATTTTTTTTAAAATTTTTTAAGTATTTATTGAATCTTGAACAATTTCGGTCGTATGCTCTTTTTCATCTTAACTTGACATCCCTTTTTTCAAATAGTATGATTTACTTACGATAGTTTGATCTATGGAATGATATTATTATGTATAATTTATACTGTGAAAGAGAGGGACTGATTGATGTCAGACACACACGAAGAACAAATTCGAATCGTGCAGGAAACCGTTGCCGGGAAAGAGATTACATTTGCCCATGTAATGGGTGGGCCTGCTCCAATCATATATCAAAAACTTGGCTTAAATCCACAACTCGATTATAGCGCTTCTGCCATTGGAATTATGAATATGACTCCTCCTGAGTCCGCTGTAATCGCTTCGGATATTGCCGTAAAAAGTGGAGATATTTATCTTGGATTTGCAGACCGTTTTACAGGCACGCTAATTATTACAGGAGAGATTGCAGATGTCATGTCTGCCATGACTGAGATTGTTGATTTCTTCCGCGATTCACTTGGATATGTTGTCTGTGATATTACAAAGAAATAGGGAGTGCACGCATGACACATTTAACAAAGGAAGAGCTGCTTGAAAAGCTATTCCACAAAGATTACGAAGATTTAAAAGGGAAAAAACTTCGTTTGACTCGTCTTCGAGTTCCTGGAAAGGAAGTCTGTATGGCACACATTATCAGTCGTTCTCAAACGTGCGTGTACCAAAATCTCAGCCTTCACATCGGCGTACATGAAGGAGAAGACCACACGGGTGAATCCATTGGTCTTATTCGGTTAACTCCTTGGGAGGCAGTTGTAGTTGCTGCCGACACGGCTATGAAAAGTGGCAATATCGAAATTGGATTTATGGATCGCTTTTGTGGTTCTTTGATTATTACAGGAAGTCTCTCCAATGTGGAAGCTGCTGTAGAAGAAACGGTAAGATTCTTTCGGGAGGATCTTGGCTTTAAAACTTGTCAGATCCATAAAAGTTAAAAGAAAAGGATAAATGGCTTTATGAAAAAATTATTTTTAATGGGGAGAAGCGAAGCTGGAAAGACTTCTCTGACACAGGCTCTCAAAGGGGAAGATTTACATTATGTAAAGACACAGTATACCAATACGAAGGATGACACGATTGATTCTCCTGGAGAATATGCCGAATCTAAGCGTTTTAGCGTTGGCCTTGCTTGCTTTTCTTTCGAAGCAGATGTGATCGGAATCGTTCAGGCGGCAAATGAGCCTTACAATCTTTTTAGCCCTTCGCTTCACTCATTTATTCTTCGTCCAATTATTGGAATTATTACAAAAACCGATTCTCCGTATGCCAATATTCCTATGGTGGAACAGTGGATGAAAAATGTTGGTTGTGAACGAATCTTCAAGGTTAATAATGTTACTCGCGAGGGCATTCAAGAACTTATGGAGTATCTCGCAGATGACCCACTTCCCCTTACCATGGAACAGGCAAAATTTCGTCAACATTTAGGGTTAAATGAATGGGATCCATTACCTGAAGGTGTGGAATATCCAGCAGACATTTTATAACTTAATAGAGAACTTTCCCTAAAAATTCTTTTGTCCTTGGATTTTGTGGATGTTCAAATACTTCTTCTGGCGTTCCTTTTTCTGCAATTACACCGTCATCCATAAAGAACACCCGATCCGACACCTCTTTTGCAAACCCCATCTCATGGGTTACAATGACTGTTGTCATACCCGTATCAACCAGTTCCTTGATTACTTGAAGAACCTCTCCCACCATTTCTGGATCTAGTGCAGATGTTGGCTCATCAAACAACATGACTTCCGGCTCCATCGCAAGTGCCCTTACAATTGCAAGCCGTTGCTTTTGTCCTCCTGACAGTTTGTTTGGGTACTCTTTTATTTTTTCATAGAGCCCTACACGGTTTAACAATTCTTCTACCATATCTTTTGCCTCAGCCTTTGTTTTCTTTCCAAGTAAGGTTGGCGCCATCGATACATTTTCTCCTACCGTCATATTGGGAAATACGTTAAAATGTTGAAATACCATTCCCATCTTTTGCCGATGAATATTAATATTTACTTTTTTGTCTGTAATATCTGTTCCTTCAAAATAAATCTGCCCTTTTGTTGGTTCTTCGAGCAAATTCAAACAGCGAAGAAAGGTGCTTTTTCCTCCACCTGAAGGTCCGATAACTGAAACAACCTCTCCTTTGTTAATTTGCTCTGTTACTCCTTTTAGAACCTGTAAACTTCCAAATGACTTATATAGATTTTCTACACGAATAATTTCTTTTTTAACACTCACTAGCATTCAACTTCCTTTCTAATAATGTAATCAGCTTAGATAATCCAAATGTAAGAATGAAATAGATCAATCCCACAATCGTCAGCGGCTCTAACACTCGATATGTAAATCCATTAATTGTTTTAAACTGCGTCATCAATTCTCCAATAAAGAATGTGGATGCCAGCGATGTTTCCTTAATTACTGCAATAAATTCATTGCATAACGCTGGAAGAATATTTTTAACAGCCTGCGGAAGTATAACTTTCAAAAGTGTCTGTGTCCCATTCAATCCCAATGAGCGCGCTGCTTCAGTCTGCCCTTTATCCACTGCCTGTATTCCTGCACGAACGATTTCACACACATATGCGGTAGAATTTACACAACATGCAACCAGAACACAGGTAAATTCACTTAATTCTAAAAATGGAAGCCACTGTGGCAGCATAAAATAGAAAAAATACAATTGAAGCAAAATTGGAGTTCCTCTTATGATTTCTACATAAACAGCTGCAATCAATCGAAATGGTTTGAATGTTCCGATTCCAAAATTGCTTCTTCTCATCAACGCCATCAAAGAACCGGACACTGTACTAATTGCAACTGTTAACAATCCCATGAATAACGTCATCCCTAGACCACTCATAAATAATCCAGAATATTCTTTCCACATTTTTGCGGTAACTACAAAAAATTCGCTCATTTCTTTCGACACCTTTCCTCTTGATCAAAACCTTTTCTTGGTTTTATTCTTCCATTTTTATTCCTAAGGTATTTGCTAATTCTCTTGCCTCTTCGGTCCATTTTTCATATAAACCTTTTTCATTTACCTCTGCAATAATTTTATTAACTGCTTCCAAAAGCTCCGTTTCTCCTTTTTTTACTGCGGCCACATTCCCATCCCCTTCATATTGGAACTTAAAATCTGCCATTTCAGCTTCTGCATAATTTTGCATAAGATTTTTTGCATTGTCTGAATCAACTGCCATCGCATCCGCCTTACCTGTAATTACCATCATGACTCCATCCGATGTACTTGTCACTGGCTGAAATACCACATCTTTCGGAAGTTGACTCTCCACAAGACTTTGCTGCAACGAAGCATTTTGTGCTACTATCTTCTTTCCTGAAAAAGATTCTTTCGTATTGTATTTCTTTGCATGTTCTTTTAATACCATAAGTCCCTGATAAGAATCCTCTGAATCTATATTAAATTTATCTGTCAAACCCATTGCTTCTGCACGTTTGTCTGAATAAGCAAATCCCGCGATCCCAATATCAATAGTGCCTGACGAAATGGCCTGCTGAATGGCGGAAAATTCCATTGCTTTTATCTCTAACTCAACTCCCAACGATTCAGCAATATATTTTGCAAGCTCAATATCTGATCCCACATAAACAGGTTTACCAGATGTATTGTCAATAAATTCAGATGGTGCAAAATCAGGAGAAGTCCCCATCACAAGTTTTCCTGATTCCTTGATCTTTTCCAATCTATTTTGAGGTTTTGAAATTTTCTCCTCTGGAGATTCTTTCTTCCCTTGACATCCTGTAAGCGCTCCAACTAATATCACTCCTGCTAGTAAAATCAATAACATCTTTTTCATAACTTTTTCCCTTTCTTCTTTCAATGTAACTTATTTTTATGAATGCATTGTAATGCATATTTATGCATTTGTAAATACTTTTATTGCATTTTTTTACATTTTTATCCTTTTTATACATTTTATCGCATAAAAAAAGTGTAGAAACAGTTTTTTCCTGTTTCTACACTTTGCTTTTAAAAGATCTTACTGAATGTATCCTTCTTGCAGTGCATTTGCTTTATTGCTTACATAAATTTCTGCTATGGTGGCCTGAATATATGGGTTTACATAAAAGATTCCAAGAATTCCAAGTGTAAGAAGGGATAATATTTGCCAACCTAAAAACGACAATCCCATTACAAAAAAGTCCAATTTTCTTCCCATCATCATGTTTTTACTAATTTTAAAAACATCTTTTGATTCCATCCCCGGATTTTCTGCAAGAATATAAGGAACCATTGCATATTCATACATCTTTATAATACCTGGTACAATAAACACAAATGTCCACAAAACTATTTTTAGATTCTTTAAGAACTGAATCTTAACGATATTCATATAATTTTCTGAATGAAAGGCTGCTAAAATGTGTCCTGGTTCTGCTTGTTCTGACTGATTTCGTGTAAAAAACAAACAACATCCCACCTCTAATACATGTCCAAGAAAAATCGCATACACAGCAACAACTATGTTCCCTAGCAGAAAAACTTTGCTTAACATGACAGATACATCATAACTCAGATACGGCTCTACTCTTAAAAAAATTTGTCTTCCATTTTCCAAAAACGTTCCTGTTGAAAAAAGAAGCACAAATGCTGCTAGGAGAGATGGACCATAATTTCTCTTAAACGCTACTTTACCTCTTTGTTTCACTTCTACTCTGTTCCACATAGACTTTTCCTCCTTTATGTCGCATCTGATCAATTCCTAGAAACACACCTAAAAACGTATCTACTGCCATGATCGTCCCTAGAATTTCCTCTGAAAATGGTAACTTCCAGATTTCCGACAGTGTGAAATACAGTGTTCCTATTGCGGGTAATAGATACTGTGCAACCCATCTAGTAATATCATATATTTTATCACTTATTTTCAACATTGTCATCCCTCTTATTCTGACATTTTTGTCTTTAATGATCTTTTTTCTCATTAATAGAATATTCAGGAATCCTTAAAACGTGACGTTCTAATCTTTTATTCCATTTCTTTCACAGATATCTTTGATACAACATTTCTCACAATAAGGCTTTGTCCTCGCGGTGCAAATCTCTCTCCCATGAAAAACAAGACGATGACAGAAATCGCTTCCTTCCTCTGGCGGAATAATCTTCCAAAGTTCCATCTCTACTTTCTTTGGTTCTTTGATCCCATCTACAAGTCCCATTCGATTGGTTAGACGGATACAATGGGTATCTGTCACGATCGCAGGCTTTCCAAACACGTCCCCCATAATTAGATTTGCGCTTTTTCTGCCTACTCCTGGAAGCTTTAACAATTCTTCAAAGGTCTCTGGTATATTTCCACCATACTGCTCTTTTAGTATTTTCATGCATGCACTAATATCTTTCGCCTTGCTCCTTCCAAGTCCACAAGGTCGTACAATAGCTTCGATCTCATCTACCTGTGCTTCTGCCAAGGCATTTACATCCGGAAACTTCGCATACAAATCCTCTACCACCACATTTACACGGGCATCTGTACACTGTGCCGCCAATCTTACACTTACTAATAGTTTCCATGCTTGATCATAATCCAGTGTACATCCTGCTTCTGGATATTCTTTCTTTAATCGCTCTATAATTTCTAATGCCAATTTCTCTTTTGTCATATTTTTGCCTACTTTCTAGATCTGATTTTTTTCAGTATAACACAAAATAACAGATGAAGCGAATGTTTACGTTCACTCCATCTGTCATTTTTACACATGCATATGAAGGTATTTTTCTTTTGTTGCAAGCCCACCTCGAATATGACGTTCAGACTTGTTAAGATCTAATACTTTTCTTACCTTTCCAGCTAAAGACGGATTAATCCTTAAAAGACGCTCTGTTACATCTTTATGTATAGTTGATTTACTAACCCCAAATTTCTTTGCTGCCTGTCTTACCGTTGATTTTTCATCTACAATATAATTGGCAATTTCCACTGCACGTTCTTCTATGTAGTCTTTCAAGTGTCTACTCCTTAGACATGTTTTTTACATAGTATGAATATGCCTTCTAAAAAATACCCTTGCAACAAATATTCTGCCATCTCCTTCTCGAAATGTTTGGTAACAATTTATATCAAACTTCTGTCTTTTGAACTCGGAATTTACAAACTAATTTGAATAAAATACTTATTTTTTTCAAAATACCTATTGACAAATCAAAAAATCGGAATTAAAATAAGCTCAATTCAAAAATCGAATGCGCTGATGAGGAAAAGTAATATCAGAAAGACTTACAGAGAGCTGTGGTTTGGTGGAACACAGTAGCCCGAATGATACGAATATCACCTTTGAGCATTCCAACTGAACTTCTATCAGTAAGTTGGAACGATTGGCATACGTTATAATGCCGGCCATTGATGGATGGCTTAGAGTGGCTGGATTTTCTAGCAATAAGAGTGGTACCGCAGAGTTTAACCTTTGTCTCTTTTTAGAGACAAAGGTTTTTTTATTTTTCAGCAAACTCTTCCACTAGTCAGGCATATGTTTTTGAAATGATTTACATTTTAATTTTAGGAGGAAGAAAAAATGAAACAATTACAGAAAACAAGCAAATTTTTATCAGACTACACATCTGCGGTAGTAATTGCTGTTGCAGTCCTTGCCTTTGCATTTCCAGTTACAATGCACTGGGTAAATTTCCAACTATTTACTGACATGGTTGCAAACAAATTTACCAGTCAATCCGTAATCATTGGAATCATCATGTTCAGCATGGGGCTAACCTTAACCACAGAAGATTTTAAAATCCTCTCCAAAAGACCTTTTGATATCTGTATTGGAGCAATTGCTCAATATGGAATTATGCCCCTTTTGGCATTTGCACTTAGCAAAGCTTTGAATCTTCCAGATGCTGTTACATTAGGTTTAATCTTGGTAGGTTGTTGTCCTGGAGGTGTTTCCTCAAATGTAATGTCTTACTTATGTGGCGGAGATGTAGCTTTCTCCGTTGGAATGACTACTGTTTCAACATTATTATCCCCTGTAATGACTCCTCTACTTGTCTCTTTTTTGGCAAGTGGAACAAAAATCAGTCTGCATGGATTGCCAATGTTTGTATCCATTGTTGAAACTGTGATCTTGCCGGTAACCCTTGGTTTTCTTTTAAATTATCTTTTCGGAAAAAAGAAAGGATTTCAGGATGTTCAAAAAGTTATGCCCGGTATTGCAGTGTTAGGTCTTGCATGCGTAGTTGGAGGCGTTATTTCTTCACAAGGTTCCTTCTTCTTCACATCAGGAGTTACCATCTTTGTAGCCGTTTTTCTTCATAACGGATTAGGGTATTTCTTAGGCTATGTGGTAGGAAAACTGACCGGTATGAATGTCTCCAAAAAAAGAACATTGTCAATCGAAGTTGGAATGCAGAATGCCGGTCTTGCAACAAATCTTGCAACAACAACTGCTCAATTTGCTAACACCCCTCAATCCGCAGTTATTTGTGCAGTATCCTGTGTATGGCACTCCATCTCTGGAACACTGCTAGCTGGTTTATTTAAATTAATGGATAAAAAGTCAGAACCTTCTGATGCAACTTTCACTCTTACAAATGAAAACGCTTAAAAATAGTTTAGATTTATAAAGGAGATTTTAATTATGGCAAAAATGTATTATGAAGAAGATTGTAATGTAACGAATTTAAAGGATAAAACCATCGCCGTGATCGGATATGGTTCACAAGGACATGCACACGCATTAAATCTTAGAGATTCTGGATGTAATGTAGTGGTTGGTCTTAGAGAAAATGGAAAATCCTGGCCTGTAGCAAAAAAAGATGGCTTTGAAGTTCTAACAGTATCCGAAGCAACCAAACGAGCCGATGTAGTTATGATTCTCGTAAACGACGAAGTGCAAGCTGACATGTATAAAAAAGAGGTAGAGCCTTATCTCACAACTGGAAAGGCTCTTGCATTTGCACATGGCTTTAACATCCGATACAAACAAATTGTTCCTCCTAAAGATGTAGATGTGTTTATGGCTGCTCCAAAAGGTCCAGGGCACACTGTAAGAAGCCAGTTTGTAGCCGGAAAAGGAGTTCCTTGTCTTGTAGCGGTTGAACAAGATGCCACTGGCCACGCCTATGATACTGCTCTTGCCTACATCGCTGCTATTGGCGGTGCAAGAGCTGGTGTGCTTGAAACAACTATGGATCAAGAAACCGAAACGGATTTATTTGGAGAGCAAGCGGTGCTTTGTGGAGGTGTCGTTGACCTTATGCGAATGGGCTTTGAAACGTTGGTAGAAGCCGGATATGATCCTGTGAACGCTTACTTTGAATGCATCCATGAAATGAAACTGATTGTTGATCTTATTAACAAAGGGGGCATTGCAGCAATGAACTACTCTATTTCTGATACTGCTGAATTTGGAGAGTATGTTTCTGGTCCAAGGGTACTTCCAGAAAAAGAAACAAAAGAAAATATGAAAGCCGTTTTAAAAGATATCCAAGATGGCACATTTGCTGGAAAATGGATTGCAGAAAATAAAAACGGACGTTGTTTCTTCAATTCCAAACGCGACCAACTTGCAAAACACCCAATGGAAGTAGTTGGAAAACAGTTGCGAGAACAAATGTTATGGAAAAATGATTCCGACCTAGATAACGCTTCTAATTAACCTAAAAATACGGAGGATCAAAACTATGCGTTCAGATAACATTACAAAGGGAATTGAGCGAGCCCCAAACAGAAGTTTATTATATGCTCTTGGATTAACAGAAGAAGAGCTTTCCCGTCCTTTAGTCGGTGTGGTTAGTTCCTATAACGAAATTGTTCCAGGCCATATGAATCTCGATAAAATAGAAGAAGCAGTAAAAGCCGGTGTACGAACCAACGGTGGAATTCCCATCATGATTCCAGCCATCGCAGTCTGTGATGGCATTGCCATGGGACACAACGGAATGAAGTATTCTCTTGTCACACGGGACTTGATTGCCGATAGTACAGAAGCCATGGTAATGGCGCATCAATTTGACGGGCTTGTTATGATTCCAAATTGTGACAAAAATGTACCTGGACTTCTTATGGCTGCAGCAAGATTAAATATTCCTACCCTCTTTTGTTCCGGCGGCCCTATGCTTGCTGGAACATTGGAAAATGGAACGAGAACCTGTCTTAGTCATATGTTTGAGGCTGTAGGCGCTTATCATGCCGGAACAATGGACGAAAACGACGTAATGGAATATGTCGAAAATGCCTGTCCTTCCTGTGGTTCCTGCTCAGGTATGTACACTGCAAATTCTATGAACTGTCTAACGGAGGCCATAGGTATGGCTCTGGAAGGAAATGGAACCATTCCAGCACCATTTTCAGCCCGCTTAAGACTTGCCAAAAAAACCGGAATGAAAATCATGGAACTCATTGAAAAAGATATCAAACCTCGCGACATTATGACCGAATCCGCTTTCCACAACGCAGAAACTGTGGATATGGCACTTGGATGTTCTACAAATACTATGTTACATCTTCCTGCCATTGCCCATGAAGCAGGTGTAACCTTAAATCTTGATATGGTAAATGAAATCAGTGCAAAAACACCAAATCTTTGTCATCTGGCTCCTGCTGGTGATACATTTATGGAAGATCTAGATCGGGCTGGTGGTGTTTCTGCAGTCATGAAAGAACTGACAAAAAAAGGATTGCTTGACACAAGCGTTCTAACCGTTTCTGGACAGACTCTAGAAAAAAGACTTGAAAATGCCAGAAACAAAAATGAAGAACTGATCCGTCCTTTGGAACATCCCTATTCACAAACAGGGGGAATTGCAGTACTAAAAGGAAATCTTGCAAAGGACGGTTGTGTTGTAAAACAATCCGCTGTTTCTAAAAAAATGATGAAACATGAAGGTCCAGCAAGAGTTTTCAATTCTGAAGAAGAGGCCATTAAGGTGATTTATGCAGGTGGAATTAAAGCTGGTGATGTGGTAGTCATTCGATATGAAGGACCAAAAGGAGGTCCAGGAATGAGAGAAATGCTCAATCCTACTTCTGCTATTTGTGGAATGGGACTTGACGATAGCGTTGCCCTTATTACAGATGGTCGATTTTCTGGTGCAACAAGAGGTGCCTCCATTGGGCATGTAAGTCCAGAAGCTGCTGCCGGTGGAACCATCGCTCTTGTAGAAGAAGGCGATCTTATTTCCATTGATATTACAAACTATCGCATCGAATTAATGGTTTCCGACGAAGAACTGCAAAGACGAAGAGACACTTTCCAATATCCAGAAGCAAAAGAAAACACCGGATATCTGGCAAGATATGCAAAACTGGTGTCCTCTGCAGACAAAGGCGCAATTCTTACTGTATAATAATCAAGTGGATAGAGAGGAGATACAACTATGTTAAACATCAAAATCACCAAAACAACCTCACCGAAAAAGAAACCAGAAGGTGAACTTGGATTTGGACGAATTTTTACAGATCATATGTTTGAAATGACCTACACCAAAGGACAAGGTTGGCACGATGCAAAAATAAAACCCTTTTCCAATTTATCATTATCGCCAGCCACTGTCATATTTCACTATGGGCAAGAAATCTTTGAAGGCTTAAAGGCCTATAAAGATAAAAGCGGAAGTTGTTATCTCTTTCGTCCAGAAATGAATGCCAAAAGAATGAATACTTCAGCCAAAAGACTTTGTATGCCAGAAATTCCAGAGGAAGATTTTCTTCAGGCAATTGTCGAACTTGTAAAAATCGATCAAGATTGGATTCCAACACAACCCGAAACTTCTTTGTATATCCGTCCGTTTATGATTGCTACAGAAGAATTTCTTGGAGTTGCTCCATCAAATGAATATAAGTTTATGGTCATTCTTTCTCCAAGTGGGGCTTATTATAAAGATGGATTAAGTCCTGTTAAAATCTGGATCGAAGATGAATATGTTAGAGCCGTTAGAGGTGGAACCGGTTTTACCAAAACTGGTGCGAACTATGCAATCGGACTTGCCGGTCAGGAAAAAGCACATGCTGATGGATATTCACAAGTCTTATGGCTTGATGGTGTGGAGCAAAAATATGTAGAAGAAGTTGGCGCAATGAACATTTTCTTTAAAATAGACGGCAAAGTTGTTACCCCGATGCTAAATGGAAGTATTCTTCCTGGAGTCACAAGAGACACCGTACTAACTCTTTGCAAATTCTGGGGTTATCCTGTCGAAGAACGAAAAATTTCTGCCGAAGAACTAATATGGGCACAAAAAAACGGAAATTTAGAAGAAGTTTTCGGAACGGGAACTGCTGCCGTCATTTCTCCTGTGGGCGTCCTAAGATTTCAAGACGATGTGATGACAATCGGCCATGGAACCATTGGCAAACTAAGTCAGAAACTATACGATACGGTAACAGGAATTCAACTAGGAACATGCGAAGATCCTTTTCATTGGAGAATAAAAATCTAAAAAATAGGAGTTGAATTTTTTTAACATTCAACTCCTATTTTTTATTTTACTCCAAGTGTTTTATAGATATATTCTTTGTATTTTTTCGAATCTAGCTTACTACAAATATAGACATTCGGTTCTTTCCCAGAGAAATGATTGACATCCACAAGAACCCCACCATAGCTTGGTCCATTTGTTGTGTCAACTACACAATAGTATTTGTCACACACTTTAATACACTCCGGATATAAAGCCGCTGCCATTGCTGCTGGATCAGCCATATCTAAAAAATTATCTCCAAACCTTTCCCGGTTCATTTCCATAAGATTTTTATTACAGTCAATTACAAATTTTCCAAGTTTTCCGCTGTTACGGATTTCTTCTATCTCAGATGGGGTAAGCATACTCTCTTCTAAACATGCATCCCACCCCACATATATAATTTTATCTAACCCAGATTCTGTAACAATTTTAGCCGCTTCTGCATCTTGCCAGATATTAAATTCTGCAACCGGAGATACATTTCCTACTCCTAATCCAGCCGTCCCCATAATCACAATACGCCCTACTTTTGTCATGGTTTCATAGTCCAGTCTGATTGCAAGCGCTAAATTGGTTAGAGGTCCCAAAGCAATAAGATCGATTTCTCCTTTTTCACTTCTTCTAATCTCCTCTAGCATTTTTAAAATGCCATTCCCTTCTTGTGCCTTAAGTCTCTTTGGCACAAACCCGCTATCTCCCATTCCATCATTTCCGTGTGTTTCATGGGCAAAATAAAGGTCACGCAACAACATTTTATCTGCCCCTTTGTATACTGGTGGCTCATATGTATCTGCATATTCGATGGTTGTTAACGTATTGATGGTTGCCTGCTCCATACATACATTTCCGGATACTGTACTAATCATAATAACATCATATTTCGGATCATTAAGTGCCATTGCTATGGCCATTGCATCATCTGATCCACAGTCTGTGTCAATAATTATTTTTTTCTTTTTTTCCATCTTGTCTCCTTTTTATAAAAAATATATTATAATTCATTATTTCGCTTCTTCCTGCTTGTCTTTGGTATCAACGATAAGTATGAAACCGGCTAGTGCGGTGAGTGCCATCATCAGTAATGCATATTTATATGAAACTTGTATTCCCCATCTACTTATTAACGCCCCTGTCACTACCGGTGTAAGAAAATCAGAAAGCCCACCAGATGTTGCAACTAACGAACTCGCCACACTAATATGTTGATAATCAATTCTTGTGGCAATTGCTATAATAACGCTAAATAATACCCCTAAGAAAAATCCTGAAATAAATAAACATAGAAAATATACGGGTACAGAATTAAGAATCAAGGCCACCGCCACTGCGACGAATGCGCAAATATTATTTACCAACAACACGGTCTGGCTTTTTATTTTTTGTAATACAATGGCAAATGTAAACGACCCGATAACGCATCCAATATTGTAGACCGTGAGCAGAAATGCCGATGCAGACTCCGAAGCCCCCATCTCCTGAGCAAAACTAGATGTATACATTCCCATTGTATTAAGAGATGCACTGTAGGTCGCAGATGCTAACAATATCGCTCCATATGAAAAAAGCTTGTGTTTTGCTACTAATGGACGAACATGCTCTTCCACTGTATTACTTTTCTCTCGATCAATTTTAACAACTGGAACTATGCAAAGCATTATGATTGGAATCACTAAAAGAATATAATACGAATAGGAAAAAGAAAGTTTTCCTGAAAGCAAAATTCCAATGATAAATGGTGTTGAAAAAGTCCCTATTCCAAAAACTGCTTGTCCCGCACTTAAAGCCCCATCATAATTTTTATGAAACACCTTACTTAAAAGAACGGGGCATACTGTATCTTGTGCTCCCATTCCCATACCACCAATAAATGCAAAACATAGTCCCGCCTGATAGTTTGGAAATGTTGGAATTCCGAACAAAAAGAGCGCCAAAAAAATAGTTCCGATCCCAAGCACTTTTATTGGTCCTACTTTTTCTACCATTTTTCCTGTGAGATATACGGTTGCCACACGTCCAAGTGCATACGACGAGCCTAACAAAACAACTTTTTCCAAAGACATTTCATACATTTTTACAAGATGTGGAAGACTACTTCCAACCACAATACAAGAAGCACCTGTTATAAAATACATTGCAAATGCTAAAAAAGCGATTCGTTTTTTATTTTTCTGCATTTCTATACCTGCCCATTATCTTTTCTACTGCTTGATCCATTGTAACAACATTGCCTTCTATTCCTAATGCCTTACACACTCGACTTACATAAGGTTGTTTCAACATTGCTTGATCTAAAGTCTTATAATCCCAAAAAATTTCTTGTGGGCTTCCAATCTTTTGAACTTGTTTTTTTGCCATTACAATGAGATGTTCAAAATGGTCAATCACAAACTCCATGTCATGAGAAATTATAATAACTGTTTTCCCTTGTTCATGTAAAACTTGTAAAATGTTGCTAAGACGCTTGTTTCCTTCTACATCTTGTCCTGCTGTTGGTTCATCAAAAATAAGAATATCTGTATTCATCGCAATGACAGCTGCAATTGTTACAAATTTTCTAGTCGACAATGGAAGATTAAACGGATTTTCCTTTCGAAATGCGTCCATTCCTGTTATTTTTAATGCCTGTTCTACTCTTTCTTTTACTTCTGACTCTGGAATTTTTAGTGCTTTCGGTCCATATGCAACTTCACTTTCTACTGTCGAATGAAAAATTTGATCATCAGGATTTTGAAACACATATCCCACAATTCTGGATATTTGTGCTGTAGTAAATTCTTTTGTATTTTTTTCTCCTACCAAAACATTTCCTTCTGTTGGCTTAAACAGTCCGTTCATAAGTTTTACCGTTGTCGTTTTTCCAGCACCATTTTGTCCAATAATCGCTACATTTTCTCCAGCTCTAATATGCATATTAATATGCTCCACTGCAACATATCCATTTGGATATGTAAAGCTAACATCCTTCAAAATCAAATCATTTCTACTCATGAGCTTCCCCTTTCTTTTAATATATCAGAAATTAGACTTATCGCCTGTTTTTCTGTCACAGGTATCTGTTTTAACGGCAATCCTGCACTCTTTAGAGCATTTCCTAAAACCGCAACCTGAGGCAATGCCACTCCCTGATTCATGAAAGAAATGTCTGATAAAATTTCTTGTTTATCACCATTTGCTATAATCTTTCCATCTTGAAATACGATTACTTTATCTGCATATTCAGCAATCAAATCAATCTTATGCTCTACAAGGATAATTGTTTTTTGTTTCTCTTTAAGTGCTTTGATTATTTTAAATACACTTTCTGTCCCTTCTGGATCAAGTTGACTTGTGGGCTCATCAATAATAAGAATATCTGGTTCCAGAATAATAACGGAAGCAAGTGCCACTCTTTGCATTTGACCACCTGATAAATCAAACGGATTTTTTTCAGCTAAATCTTGAATGTCTGTAAGTGCCATAACTTCTATTACCCGCTTTTCAATTTCGCTTTCTAAAACCCCAAAATTTTCTAGTCCATATGCAATCTCTTCGAAAACTGTATCCTTTACGCCACTTATTTGTGTGAATGGATTTTGAAATACATATCCTATTTTTTTTGCTAAAACCTCTTTATATTCAACTAAATCTTTTCCTTCTATAAGTACTTCTCCTTCAAGATTTCCTTTATAAAAACTTGGAATAAATCCTCTTAAAAGTGCACAAAAACTTGTTTTTCCTGATCCATTTTCTCCAATTACGCCATAAAATTTTCCCTTTTCAATTTGAACACTAATCCCTTTTAGAGCCGGCGTTTCTGCCAACGGGTATGAATATGTCACATTTTTGCACTCCATCACAAAATCCATAATGCAATTCGACCTCCTATAATGAAAACTGTAACAATGATAGCAATTACCTTAACTCTAGGTTCACATCCGCTTTTTTGTAATTTAAAAATATGTGTTTTCGGCCCTTTACAGGCAAATCCTCTCGCTTCCAAGGTAAGCACACGTTCTTCCGAACCAATCACTGCACCTAAAATCAGGGGAACAAGTGCTGGGAAAAATGCTTTTGCTCTTACAATAAGATTTCCTTCTGTTTCAATTCCTCTTGCTTTCTGTGCATTCATGATTGTTTTGCTATTTTTCCCTAAAACATCTATCATCTGCAAACTTGAAATGAAAATATAGGAAATCTTATGGTTCATCCCTGAAGCTTCTAACGCACTTGCAATCTCTTTATTTTCTGTAGTTTGAAATAACCATACAAAAATTCCGCCAACATCCATAATCATAAAAGCGAGAGAAATTCCAGTTGCCAAGCCTTTTTGATACATTTTAAGAAATCCAAATTTCCATATTAGCGCTCCACCCGGCACCAAAAAGGCTTGTGCCACTAAGATAAAAAGAGAAAGTCCCAAAATTACATTTAACGCATTTTTACTTTTATGTAACGCCCCACTTGTATAACAAATTATCAAAATCACTAAATACCACGGGATTAGCATAAGCGGGAGATCATATTTCGTGATCTTGATTGTCCCAATCACAAATGTACAAAGCGAGTACAATACAACAACCAACATCTTTGTAGATGGGTAAAGTGCTGCTAATTTATTCTTTTTTCGTATTTGTATTTTCTCAATATATGTGTTTTCCATATCATCCTCTTTACATTAAATCCTAATTTAAAATCTTTCCATGTTTTGATGCTAGGAGGGTAAATCATTATTTTTCCTGAATAAAATGCTCCCCACACCCAAACTTAATAAGAGTACGAGGTGGGATGACTTTAATAACAAGCAAACTAATTACATAAGCTACCACTTTATCAATCAGTGTAAAAACGCCTTCCGTTCCAATAACAGCAGTCCATATATTAGCTCCCGCCGCCATGATCGTTGCCGTGATAATGGATGTGGTAGATCCTGTAACTCCACCGTAAACCAGAACAACAATTGGTGAGGAAACTGCAATTGTCACAAAGGCAATAAGAAGAACAGACACTATTGATTTCCACCAAATTGCAAACATATTTTTTCTGGATAAGAATCCGGTTAAAAGTCCAATAACAATATTCACAGGCATAAACGCAAAGTTTACTGGCATCGTAATTCCTGTAACAATGTTGGTTAACCCTCCTGCCACTGCTCCAACAAAAGGTCCGCAAAGCATAGCCGAAAAGATGGTTCCTATCGAATCCATGTAAATGGGCAATTTTAATACTGCTGCAATTTGCGCTCCAACAAAATTAATTGCTACACCAACTGGAATAATCAGCAATGCCAGCATGGTAAAATCGTCTTTCATTGAGTGTTTTTTGTTTTCCATTTTCTTTTCTCCTTTTCTTTTGAATGTAAGTCGTTGCTATCATATACCCTCCTGATTTTTCTCACGTCCGACTTGTGAAACAATTGGTAACTAACTTGACATCAGTCTAGCATATGTATAAAATAACAGAAATGACAACTGTCAGCTTTATAGTTATTTTTTATAATTTACAAGGAGGTTTTAAGATTTTAATGTACAATATAACCTTAAACGAGTTGGAAACCATTTTTACTCTTGACTATAATAGCTATAATTCACTTGCTAAACTAGAAAAACTTATCCCTAGACACAAACTTACAATCCTAGAAAAAGGAGAGACTCTCATTTATCAAAAAGATCCCATCAACTATTTCTATTTTCTCTTAAATGGACGACTTTCTGCCGTCAATCAAATTACCTGGAACACTGACAATGTAATTGATTATCTAGAGCCACTCGACATGGTCGGCTTAATTGAATATTTAAACCATATCAATTTCTACACCGCTTATGTCGTTGCTGACACGAAATCCATTGTTTACAAAATTCGGAAAGATGTGTTTGAGCAAATGCTCCAAACTAATACCTCCCTTTGTTACAAAACACTTTTTTTACTTGGGAAAATTGCCGGTTCCAATATGCATCGTGCAGAAGCACGACGACTTTTTCACCCTTTGGACATGCTTGGTCATTATTTATTTCTAGAATCACGAGCTCATCTTCCTTATGTGTGTCCTATTACCCGTAGCATGTTGGCTGAAAAATTACACATTAACCTTCGGTCCCTATATCGCTATCTTGATACACTTAACACAATGAACTACATTGAGATTAAACACGGAAAAATATGTATTAATAGCGATAATTTCGAAAAACTTGAATCTAGATATGGGAATGTTATTTTATAAAAAATCGCGGAACCAATAAAGTTCCGCGGATTCTGTCACAATATTTTTTGATTTATTTTTTTAATTCTTTTATCACTTCACTATGGGATGGCATACCACCTTGCGCTCCAAATTTTTCTGTTGATAAACTTGCTGCAACATTTGCATACTTGAGAGCTTCTGTAAGCGTATCCCCGGCTGCCATCCTCACCGCAAATGCACCGTTCAAGGTATCTCCCGCTCCAGTCGTATCTGCTACATTTGCTTTTCGTGCCGGTATCGTAACAATTTTTCCATTCTTCAAACATACAGACACTCCTTTTTCTCCTTGGGTAATTACAAGTTTTTCTGGATATTTTCTCAGTAACTGCTCTGTGGAAATTTCAGTTCCAAAAATTTGAATTACTTCATGCTCATTTGGTGTCAAAAAAGTAAGTTTATTTATAACCTCCATCGGTACTTTCGATGCTGGTGCAGGATTCAAAATTACAGGTATGCCTTTTCGATTACAAAATTCGACTACACCATATACGGTTTCAAGTGGAATTTCTTGTTGTAGAAGTACCATATCACATGTTTCTAAATGCACTTTTATTTCTTCAAAGTACGAAAGTGTCACTTTCTTATTGGCTCCTGGAACAACAATAATTGTATTGTCATTTTCCCCAATTGTAATGATTGCAATTCCTGTAGAAACCCCCTCTAATATTTTTATATGATCGGTTTTCACCCCATTTTGCCTCAGATTTTTTAACATCATCTCTCCATTTGCATCATCTCCTACACACCCAAACATTTCTACATCAGCTCCAAGTCTCGCCATGGCAACTGCCTGATTCGCCCCTTTTCCACCTGGAATATATTGAATATGATCTCCCCTTAGCGTCTCACCTTTTCGTGGAATCCGTTCTGCATCTACAGTCATATCTGTGTTTATACTTCCGACTACAGCAAGTTTCATGTTCCTTTCCTCCTTTTTCTCACTAGAAATCTATCTTCCAAATTTACGTTACGCACATTATAGCCAAATAGCTAATTATTTGTCAATTATTTCTCTAATTTTGTTTATTTTTACTTTTAATTTTCATTTTTAGACATCTGTATGTTAATTTGCAGAAAATTATAAATAAAATATTTATTTGATTGACAAGAAATATAGTGTAAGTTATAATTCGTGATAGGCCGGATGTCCGGAATTTTAGAATAATTGTAAAAAAACCACAAACCGAATGATACACAAAGGTAAGGTCATAAAATACTTCGGCATTCGAATTGCGTCAATATTTTGTACGTTATTGTTTAAAAAGATATCCCGCCAAAAGAAACATAGGAGGTCAAATAATGGGACTAGTATTTGAAGTAGAACGGATGGAACGAATTGTACATGATCTTAAAAAATACATATGCTCCAATAGTATCCCAATCGATGATTATTACATGATTGAAGCAGGTCCAGAAAAAAAAGACGGGGCAATATGCAATACAGACAGTTGGAGAAAATGTAAAATTTATGATGCGTGGAATTCCTTGGATAGCCATAGGTGGTATCGTACAAAATTGAGTATTCCTGACGAATATGCCGGAAAACATGTGGTTTTTCGAATCCGCACAGGACGAGAAGGATTATGGGATGCTACAAATCCACAAATGCTTTGTTTCGTAAACCAAAAGATCAGACAGGGCATAGATGTAAATCATCAAAGTATTGAGATTGCCACATCCGCTATAGCAGGTGACGAATACGAAATTGCATTGCTTGCTTACAGCGGCATAGAAACTGGTACACTTGCATTTCACACATATCTAGAAGTAATTGATGATCCCGTGGAACAGTTATATTACGATCTTATTGTTCCTTTAGAATCTGCGAAAATTTTAAAACTTAATGACGAAGACAATTCAAGACGGACACTTTTAAAAATGAGTTCTGCTATTAACACTCTTGATTTTCGTGTCCCTAGAAGCGAGCAATTTTATCACTCTATCAACGTCGCAAGAGAATTGTTAAAAAAAGAATTCTATACAACTATTCAGGAGAATATACCTACCGTAAATGCAATTGGGCATACGCACATTGACATCGCCTGGCTCTGGACTGTTTCACAAACAAAAGAGAAAGTACTTCGAAGTTTTTCTACGGTACTAGATCTTATGGATCGTTATCCAGATTATAAATTCATGTCCAGTCAACCCCTTCTTTACCAATTTGTGAAAGAAGAAGCTCCAGACATTTTTGAACGAATAAAAGAACGTGTCAAAGAAGGACGTTGGGAGGTTGATGGAGCAATGTGGCTGGAAGCAGACTGTAATCTCCCTTGTGGAGAATCTCTTGTTCGGCAAATTCTTAAGGGAGAAGAGTTTTTCGAAAGAGAATTTCATAAAAAAAGTCACTCTCTTTGGCTTCCAGACGTGTTTGGTTATTCCGCTGCACTTCCACAGATTTTAAACAAATGTGAAATTCCTTATTTTATGACAACTAAAATAGCCTGGAACCAATTTAATCAACTCCCCAATGATACTTTTATGTGGAAAGGTCTTGATGGTTCCAAAGTATTCGTATTTATGCCTACGACTTGCGAATATTCCAGTGATTTATCTGAAAGTAATTCCTTTTCTTTTGAAAAAAGTACCACCACTTATTCCGGTATTATGAATCCTAATATGGCTCTTGGAACATATAAAAGATTCCAAAATCGAGATCTTACTGAAGACACCCTAATGTTATATGGTTTTGGTGATGGCGGCGGTGGACCAACTAAAGAAATGTTAGAGTACGCACAAAGACTGAAGTATGGGCTTCCAGGACTTCCAAAAATTGCTCTGGAATTCGAAAGCAAATTCTTTGACGAGACATATAAAAAAATTGCTTTGTCGCCTGATCTGCCTACCTGGGAAGGAGAACTTTACTTTGAATACCACAGAGGCACCCTGACTTCTATGGCAAAAAACAAGAAATGGAACCGTAAAAACGAACTTCTTTACGAACAATTAGAGACACTCGCATCTATTGGAGCAATATTAGGCGGAGAATATCCAGAAGAAGTGATTGAAAAAGGTTGGAACGTCCTCCTCTTAAATCAATTTCACGACATTATTCCTGGAACTGCGATTGAGTCTGTATACAAAACTACCGATTGCGAATACAAACAGATTTTCATTGATGGAACTCATACCAGAGAACAAGTTCTTCAAGCTATCCTTCGCAAACTGACCCATAAAAACAATCTCTGTAACAAAAAAATGGTATGGATTTGTAATACCATGGGATTTGAAAGAAGTAGTATTGTTATATTAGATAAGCTAGATTCTAAATATACTTTCGCAGAAGATATGAACGGCAATAGAACATTAATCCAACACAATAGTGATGGAACTTCTATGTTTTTTGCTAATAATATTCCAGCTCTGGGGTTGAAAGCCTTTTATCTTATGGAAGGGGATAACACACAAGACTATTTTACCCCAACCAATGTTTTCGAAAATAAATATTATAAAGTCACATTTAATCACTCTATGCAAATTACATCCCTCATAGAAAAAACAACAAATCAGGAATTGATAAAAGCAAACCGTGTAGGGAATGAACTTATGACATACGAAGACCGTCCAATGAACTGGGACAATTGGGATATTGACTTTTTTTATACGAAAAAAAGCTATGCTGCAGATCAAGTTTCTAACTACCAGATTTTAGAGAATGGTCCAGTTCGAAGCGTAATAGAAATCCAACATACTTTTATGCACTCAACTATAATGCAACAAATCATTCTATACAACAATCTTCCTAGAATTGATTTTCACACAGTTGCAGATTGGAAAGAGCACAATGTCCTTTTACGTGTAAACTTTCCTGTAGATGTAAACTCACTCAGAGCCACCTATGAGATTCAGTTTGGTAATATCGAGCGAGAAACAACCAAAAATCACAGTTGGGATTCCGCAAAATTTGAAGTATGTGCTCATAAATGGGCAGATTTATCAGACAATGGCGCCGGTGTTAGCATACTTAACGATTGTAAATATGGCCATAGCATTAAAGATGGCGAAATGGGGCTTACTCTTATTAAATCTGGAACAGACCCAAATCCAAATGCAGACATAGGTTACCATGAATTTGTTTACTCCCTCTATCCTCATGCCGGGCGCTGGAACGAAGCTCGTACCGTAGAAATGGCTTATGATCTTAACGTTCCTTTACTTCCCGTATTTCCAAATAGCGATATTCGAGCTGCTGAGAAAGCCGATCAATGGAGTTTTCTATCCACAAACTGCAAAAATTGCTTTATCGAAACCATAAAAAAAGCAAAGGATGGAAATGGCTTTATTTTAAGAGCCTATGAAAACGAAAACAAACGCAGTCTTGTTAAATTTACCCTCGGTATCGTTCCAAAACAAGTATTTGAATGTAACCTTTTAGAGAAAAATCTTTCCGAAATAGAGGTGAACAAAAACACTTTTTCAGATTGTATGAAACCATTTGAGATCAAAACTTACCGACTGATCTTTTAAATTATGACAAGCCATCTGACATAGACTATACAACTATTGTTTTTGGTGGCTTTCCAATAGGAGAAATTTGTAAGAAAAAGAGTAGAATTCCATGCAATAAATCTCCCTGTACTAAATAAATTTCTTATACAGTAAAACTGCAAAAGCGGAGCTTGATTCCTAAAAATCAAACTCCGCCCTTTGCAAAGACTGTCATTATTTATTTCTCTACAGGAGGTTTCTTTTCAATCTGTATGCAACTTTCCCCTAAGTAATCTGCTACGATTTCTTCTGTAATTGCATATTTTACTTTGTCTTTTCCGATTCCTTCCATAAGTGCATTTTCATCTTCAAATCCAGTACTCTTAACAAGTTCTTTTAATTTTTCTTTGTAGCGTTTATCAGACACAAGCTTCTTCTCTTTTGCCAATAATTCTACTCCCAATTTTCTCTTTACTGCAAATTCTGCTGCATTTTTTACTTCTTTATCATAATCTTCCTTTGTCATGTTCATGAACTGAGTGAGAAAATCCTCAAACTCCATATTATACGCTTCTGCCATTGAAGTATAATAATCTGTAATTTCTTTTTTCTGCTGATCTACTTCTGCCTTTGGGAATTTCTTTACCGTAATCTTGTCTGTAAATGCCTCTAATACTGCTGCACGAAGATCTTTTTCTTCCCTGATTCGAAGCTCTTTTTCTTGCTCTTTTTCTATCGATTTTTTATATTCTTTTACTGTCTTTGCATCATCGATATTTTCCGTTACCCACTCGTCTGTAAGTTCTGGAATGGTCTGCTTAATAATTTCATTTAATTTAATATGGAAAACAGCGACTTTATTTTGCATGTCTGGATTGTTAGGATAGACTTCTGGAAACTGTACCGTAATATCAAATTCCTCTCCGGTTTTATGTCCCACAACCTGTTCCTCAAAGCCTTTATGATCTTTTGTAGCTCCAATAAAACTTCCAGATCCTAGTTCTAATTCCGAACCTTGTGCTTTTCCTCCTTCAAACTCCACTCCATCAATAGCTCCTGTAAAATCGATATTTACAATATCTCCATTTTGAGCCGGTCGATCCGTAATTGGTTCTCTTTTGGCAGTTGCATAAAGCTGTGCTTGAATAATCTGATCAATTTGCTCTGGCGTTACTTCCCATTTATCTATTTCTGGAATTTCCAGTTTTTTATACTGTGTAATTGTAATATTATCATTTGAAATCTTGCTGCCGCATCCAACAACTGATACTGCTGCAAGCGCACTAACAATCAGTGTTAATATTCTTTTTTTCATCTCGTCCTCCTATAGCTACCACTCTCCGTGATAGAACTCTCTAAGCTGTCATGCTATACATACCTTTCCGTTATATCATACTTTCTCTGATCTGAAAAGGATTTTCATACTTATTTCACAACAACGGTGATAACAATCTGGAAATCTGTTCTTTCATTCGGACAATTAACTTTCTTTCGTCATATTTCTTTCTTGTAATCAATGTACAGTAATTCATGTCATTTTCAAATGCGTTTTCTAATTTTTGCACGGTTCCTTCACTGTAAATCACTGCGTTGACCTCAAAGTTAAGTCCAAAACTTCTAAAATCCATATTTGCTGTTCCCACACATGCAACCATCCCATCAATACTTAATGTCTTTGCGTGTAAGAAACCATTGTTATATACATAGCATTTTGCCCCTGCCTGGATCATTTCTCCTATATAGGAATAAGTTGCCCAATACACAAATGGATGATCTGGTTTACATGGAATCATAATTCGCACATCAATCCCCGATTTTGCCGCAATTTTAAGGGCATCTAAAATGGAATCATCTGGAATAAAGTATGGTGTCTGAATGTATACATGATCTGTTGCTCTGTGAATCATTCTTAAATAATTATCATGGATCGTCTTTGTCTCTGAATCTGGTCCGCTTGAGATAATCTGCACTGGATCATGACCTTTTCGCTCATATGTAGGAATATCAAATAGTTTATCTGCCAAAAACAAATTTTCTTTTGCCGCATAATTCCAATCCAAAACAAATCGAACTGCCAACGCCGTTACAGCCGCCCCTTCAATACAAAGATGCGTATCTCTCCAATAACCAAATTTCTCATCCAATCCCAAATATTCTCTTCCAACGTTAAAGCCACCTACAAAGCCTACACGTCCATCAATTACGACAATTTTTCTATGATTTCTATAATTGACACGAAGTTGGAGTTTTCCAAATAATGCCGGGAAAAACTCTGCCACCTCTATTCCCGCCTCTTCTAAGTGTTCCCAATCTTTGTTGTGCATGGAGCGACATCCCATACTATCAAATAAAACTCTGATTTCAACTCCATCTTTTGCTTTTTGAATCAGTACCGGTTCAATCGCCTGCCATAACTCATCATTCCGAAAAATATAGTATTGTATATGAATATAGCATTTTGCTTTTTTAAGTTCCTGAATCAATGCTCGAAATTTTTCCTTGCCATCTGTATAAATACGAATATCATTATTGTCAGTAAGTACCGCTTGTCCCGCTTCTAGGTTATATAAAATAAGATCTTGAAATCTAGTAAGAACCGGATTCTTTAAATTAAGTTTTTTCCGATAAATCCTTTCTTCCTGATGACGAACTGCATATTTTAATTCCCCTTCTATCTCTTTTGCCTTAAACATCCTAGTTTTATTGAAATCCTGTCCAATAATCAAGTACAAAATAAAGCCCACAACTGGAATAAAATATAAAAGTAAAAGCCATGTCCATACCGTCTGAGGATTTCTACGCTGAAAAAAGATGATAACAAGGGCAAACATACAATTGATCACGACAATATTGTCCATTATGAAATTAAAAAAATTTAGAATCCCATTCCCTATCGTCTCTACCATAATATTTCATCCCCCTTTTTGTAATATATAGACTATTTGATTATACACTTTTCCTACAGGAAAAGTAACCCTAAACTGCCAAATTACTTGCACTTCCATAGAAACAATGTTACAATGTTACTTGCATAATTGCGGAAAAGAGTATAGATAGGAGGGTTCATTGTGAGTTTAGGTTTAAAAATAATGCTCATTGTCCTCGTTGTTCTGACGATTGTACTTATAGCTTTATACTTTGTTGGAAAGAAAGCAGAGAAGAAACGTGCAGCACAACAGCAACAGTTAGATGCAATGGCACAACAAGTTACTATGCTTGTTATTGATAAGGGAAAGATGCGATTAAGAGATGCTGGTTTCCCGACGATCGTCATTGAAAATACGCCAAAATATTTAAGACGTTCTAAAGTACTAGTTGTAAAAGGAAAAGTAGGACCAAAGATTGCAACATTTATGTGTGATGCTAATATTTTCCCTCTCATTCCAGTAAAGAAGGAAATTAAAGCAACAATCAGTGGGATTTATATTTCAAAAGTACGAGGTGTTCGTGGACCACTGGAGGTTCCTCAAAAAAAGAAAAGAAGATTCTTCAGCAAGAAATCTTCTAAATAATATTCTGGTATGCATAAAAAGGCCGATCGTTTGATCAGCCTTTTTATTATACCTTTAGGATAGAATCATTTCCTTTTGAATAAACTCCCAGTTTAATCTCACATTCTGCCATCGGCTCATGATTCACTTCCAGTTCATATTCTATATTCACTTCTATCTTTTCTTCTTCTTCTTTTACATCCAATTTTTTTGTATTGACACCAACTAAAAGTTGTCCAAACGGTGTCTGATAGTACGTTAGATTTTTTTCATTCTGACGAAAAATCATATGTGTATTCGAAACGCCGCTCTTCATTACTTCAACACTTCCATCTTTGGATATTTTGATTTTGTTTTTTGTCTCACGTGTTTCGCCTTCTGCAATTTCACTATAAAGAATATAGTGCTTCTCATTTTTATTATAATAGAGCGCTGGCGTTATCGTTTCAATGGATTCATTTCCTTCCTCGGTCAGTTCAGGAAGCAGTTGGGTATGCATACCTGATATACTAACCAGTACATCTTTTGTCATAGTACTCCCCTTTAATATTCTTCTATATTGACAATGTTGGTCTTTGGAACATCGAACGGCATAACAGAATTTGCAAAATCACGAAATTTTTCTGCCGCATCACTGACATAAAATTCGTATTTACTACATGACTGCTCTTTTCCTGTGTTTGCAATTCCTTGACATGTTAGTAGCTCTTTCAGCTCCATCGCCGTCTCATAGGCCGGATTTACAATCTGAATATTTTCCCCTACATATTGTTGAATCTTTGTCCTAAGAAGAGGATAATGCGTACACCCTAGAATCATGGCATCAATCCTGGTATCTTTCATAGATTCTAAATAGTAATGGATTGCCTCGTCCGTAATATGATGTTCACGAAACCCTTCTTCCACCAATGGAACAAATAATGGACATGCTTTTTCTATCACTTCAACTTTAGGGTTCATCTTTTGGATATTTTTGGTATACATCTTACTTCTAACAGTAGCTTCTGTGCCAATGACACCTACCTTCAAATTCTTTGTAGCTGCTACTGCCGCCCTCGCCCCTGGAATCACAACCCCTAAAATCGGGATATCAAACTGATCTCTGACCGTTTCCAGTGCAAGAGCACTTGCCGTATTGCATGCAATGACAATGGCTTTTACATGTTTTTTTGCAAGGAAACGGATAATCTGTTCTGAAAACCGTATAATGGTATCTTTTGATTTGCTTCCATATGGAACACGTGCCGTATCTCCAAAATAAACGATATTCTCTTTGGGAAGTTGTCTGGCAATTTCGCATGCTACAGTAAGTCCCCCTACTCCGGAATCAAAGACTCCAATTGGTTCTGCCTTTTTACTTTCTATATCCAAACTACTCATCTCCTAGAGCGCTAATATTTTTGCAATTTCATACTGATGAGAAGGAATCTGTTTCTTCATTGACAATGCTTCCTCGATGTCAAAATCAACAAACTTTCCACCTTTGTATCCAACAACACGGTTTCCTTTTCCTGCACAGAGAAGTTCCACTGCCATTGCTCCCATTGTAGATGCGTACACCCTATCTTTACAAGTTGGGCTTCCACCACGCTGCATGTGTCCTAAAATGGTAGCTCTTGTCTCAATCCCAGTTGCCGCCTCAATTCTCTTGGCAAGATTCATGGAATCTCCTACTCCTTCTGCATTGATAATGATATAATTTTTCTTACCACGTTGTTTGTTCATAAGAATATCTTTGATCATTTCTTCTTCATCATAGTTATTTTTTTCAGGCATAAGGATCTTTTCTGCGCCATTTGCAATTCCACACCAAAGTGCAAGATATCCTGCATCACGTCCCATAACTTCTATAATGCTGCATCTTTCATGAGAAGTGGATGTGTCTCGCACTTTATCAATTGCTTCCATAGCTGTATTTACTGCAGTATCAAATCCAATGGTATAATCTGTACAGGCGATATCGAGATCAATCGTACCTGGAAGTCCGATGGTACGTACCCCTAAATGCGATAACTTCTGTGCCCCTGCAAAAGAACCATCACCACCAATAACAACCAATCCGTCAATACCATATTTTTTACAGATAGCTGCTGCCTTTTGTTGTCCTTCTTCTGTACGCATTTCTTTACAACGTGCAGTTTGAAGAACGGTACCCCCTCTTTGAATGATATCGGAGACGTCTCTCGCTGAAAGATCAATAATCTCTTCTTTTAAGAGGCCATGATACCCTCTTCGAATTCCGCGCACCTTTAATCCTTTTGCAAGCGCTGTTCTTGTAACTGCTCGAATCGCAGCATTCATTCCCGGTGCATCTCCACCACTTGTAAGAATCCCAATCGTACGAATTGGATCCTCGATTTCATCAATTACTGTCACATTTTTGTCTGTCATAAAACTAACCGCCTTTCTATTGCTACTTGTTATTTCATTTGTTATTTTCTTTATTTAAAACATTGATGTTTTTTTAACGTTCCCAAGATATTCTATAACATTTATACGTGATTTTCAATAGATTTTTCCACCACTTTCACTCTATTTTCTCCGTAAGCATTCCTCAGTCGGCCTAAAATCTGTGGATCTATTTTTATGTTTTTATTTCTAGGAAGTCGCTTCACTGCCCGTTCTTTGTGACAGTATATTACAATCTCGTCGTCTCCTTCGCTATCGATCAGATAACCATATAGGATATTTTCTTCTTTTAAAAAACTTTCTTTATCAGGGAATTGAATCCACAATTCTTTTTTCTTCTGTTCAAACGGGATTATTTTTTCACAAATCAATTTACTTGCTCTTTCATCTTCCTCTGAAACTCTTCCTCTTATAAATACTTTGCTATCCACTTCTAGATACTCACGATTTTTTTCGTAATCTCTTGGAAATACCACAATTTCTACCGTTCCGGTTAAATCTTCTAGCGTTAAAAATGCCATAATCTGATTGGTACGTGTGTGCTTAATGGTCTTGTCAATAATCATTCCGCCGATTATCTCTTTTGCCCCATCGCGTACTTTTGACTTTCCATTCTCTTCATCTAATTGAAATTCTGTTGCAACCGCTGAGATACTCTTCTTCCAATGATCTTCATACTCTTCTAGTGGATGTCCACTAATATAAATCCCTAACACTTCCTTTTCAAATGCCAAAAGTGTTTCTTTAGAATATTCTCCTACATCTGGCATTCGAATCTGAAACTCTTGTTTCTGCTCCTCATCCACCATATCAAACAAGGACATTTGTCCTGTCATGCTGTATTTCTTTTCCTGATTCACATGATCGATGATTTGCACATAGATTGTCATAAATTGTTTCCGTGTTCCATCTAAACTATCCAGCGCACCTGCTTTAATTAGGTTTTCAATTACGCGCTTATTCAAAGTCCCTCTTGCTGAAATACGACTGATAAAATCTTCAAGATTTTTAAATAAGCCATATTCCTCTCGATCTTTCGTAATGGATTCCACAACCGGCTTTCCTACCCCTTTTATGGCTGTCAATCCATAACGGATAGCTTCTTGATCAACAGAAAAATTTGCAACTCCACGATTAATATCTGGTGGAAGAATGGGAATATTCATTTGTCGGCACGCGTATATATATTCCGCAACTTTTGGTGGATTTTCAATAACGGATGTCATAAGTGCTGCCATATACTCTACAGGATAATAATATTTTAAATAAGCCGTCTGATAAGAAACAACTGCATAGGCAGCCGCATGAGATTTATTGAAGGCATATTTTGCAAAATCAATCATATCATCATAGATTTTATTTGCCGTCTTTTCCTCAATTCCATTTGCAACACACCCTGGAATGCCATTTTCTTTATCACCATGCACAAAAATTTCACGTTCTTTTTGCATCACATCTGCTTTTTTCTTGGACATAGCTCTTCGTAAAAGATCACTTCTGCCTAATGTATATCCTGCAAGATCACGCACAATTTGCATTACTTGCTCTTGATACACAATACATCCATAAGTCGGCGAAAGGATGGATTCTAGCTGTGGGCAGTCATAAGTGATGGTAGACGGCTCTGTCTTTCCTTTAATATATTGAGGAATAAAATCCATCGGGCCTGGTCGATACAATGCAATTCCCGCAATAATATCTTCCAGAGAGGAAGGCTTAAGTTCCTTCATAAAGCTCTTCATTCCCGCACTTTCTATTTGGAAAATCCCTTCTGTTTTTCCAGTTCCAATATAATCCAACACCTGTTTGTCATTGTAATCGATCGTATCCATAGATAACTGTGGTGTTTTACTTTTAGCCATAGATACAGCATTTTGAATAACAGTCAACGTTCGAAGTCCTAAGAAATCCATTTTTAAAAGTCCTAGTTCTTCTAATGTGGTCATGGTAAATTGTGTAGTAATGGTTCCATCAGAAGCTCTTGACAGGGGAACATACTCATCCACGGCTTTCTGGCTAATTACAACGCCCGCAGCATGCATGGAACTGTGTCTTGGAAGTCCTTCGAGACGTCTTGACATATCAATCAAATATTTGACTTGTGGATCCGTCTCATATGTGTTACGTAATTCCGGATTCATGGTAAGCGCTTTATCAATGGTAATATTTAATTCGGTTGGAATCATCTTTGCAATATTGTCCACAAACGCATAGGGAAGATCCATAACTCTCCCCACATCACGAATCACACCTCGTGCCGCTAATGTACCAAATGTAACAATCTGTGCCACTCTGTCTTTTCCATATTTTCGAACCACATAATCGATCACTTCTTGTCTTCTTTCGTAGCAAAAATCCACGTCAATATCTGGCATAGACACACGCTCGGGATTAAGAAAACGTTCAAACAGCAATTGATATCGAATGGGATCTATATTGGTAATTTCAAGACAATAAGAAACAATACTTCCGGCGGCTGATCCTCTTCCTGGTCCTACTGCAATTCCGTGTTCTTTCGCATAGTTTATGAAATCCCATACAATCAAAAAGTAATCCACATAACCCATATTTTTGATGACATTAAGTTCATAGTCTAATCGTTCTTTGTGCGCTTGTGCGTTTTCTTTATAGTGCTTTTTTAGTCCCTTCTCACAAAGCTTGTTTAGATATTCCCAAGAAGTCATGCCATCTGGAACTTCGTATTTCGGAAGCTTTGTTACACCAAACTCGATCTCAACTTTACATCGATCTGCAATTCGCTGTGTATTTTCCAGCGCTTCAAGAGCATATGGGAACAATGCTGCCATCTCTTCCGGAGACTTTACATAAAACTGTCCTCCTACATAGCGCATTCGATTTTCATCTTCTAATTTTTTTCCTGTCTGAATGCACAATAAAATATCATGTGCTTTTTCATCCTCGGCATATGTGTAATGCACATCGTTCGTCGCCACAAGCTCAATATCAAGTTCCTTCGACATTTTAAGGAGTTGTTGATTCACAAGAGCTTGTTCTGGAATCCCATGATCTTGAAGTTCTAAAAAATAATTGCCTTTTCCAAAGATTTCTTCATATTCTAGTGCCTTTTTCTTTGCTTCATCGTAAAGTCCTTTTGTAAGATATCGCTGCACTTCTCCTGCAAGACATGCACTCAACGCAATAATTCCTTCATGATATTCGTTTAAAACTGACTTGTCCACTCTTGGTTTGTAATAATAGCCCTCCACAAATCCTTTGGAGACAATTTTCATTAAATTTGCATATCCTGTGTTGTTTTCTGCAAGAAGAATCAGGTGATAATAACGATCTTCTCCCCCTGTCACCTCGCGGTCAAATCTGGAATTTGGTGCAACATATACCTCACATCCTAAAATCGGATTGATTCCCTGTTTTTTTGCTTCACGATAAAAATCAATCACTCCATACATCACTCCATGGTCTGTGATTGCCGCGCTGTTCATCCCAAGTTCCTTTACTCTTGCTACATATTCTTTTATTTTGTTTGAGCCATCCAGAAGACTATATTCTGTATGAACATGTAAATGTGCAAAATTCATGCTTCACCTCTACTGTCTATAAAGGAGATAAAAAAGGGGTGGCCCCACCAGAGACTACCCTTATTATATACATCCTATATTGTCGCGTAATACTACTCGCCTGTCATCATGAAATTAATCAATCTGTCTGTATCCTCTTTTTCGTATGCAAGAATTTCTAATTCTGGGATTTCTCCATTTGAAAAAATATTCGCCATAGAAACATATTGAGAAAGTTTAGATTTGAGATTTAATCGATCTCCCTCTCCTGTAACAAGTTCTACTTTTCCTTTGCACTGATCAACTACCTTAAAAAATGCATCTATATTTGATATATTCTGTACCTTCATACAAAAACCTCCTTTTATTTTCCTTTTAACTACATTTTAATTATATCCTATTTTATAGAGTTTGCAATATATTTTATTATTTTTTTTTCATCTTAATCCTATTTTCTAGTATCTCGATTTTCCCTTCTTTTAAAAGACGACCTACTGCACGTTTAAACGCAGCTTTGCTCATATTTAATTCTTGTTTGATCAACTCTGGTGATGCCTTATCTGTAAATGGAAGTATGCCTTGATCGTGCTGCATCTTTTCCAACAAATATTTCGCATCCTTGTCCATCTGCTGTGGAATCTTTTTGCGTACACTTAAGTCTAATTTCCCATCCTCTTTGACGTCTGTAACTCTTGCGTCGATTATTTGACCGACTTTCAAATTACCGTAAACATCTTTTTTCGGAATACGTGCTGAATAACAATTGTCTACTGCTACAAATACTCCAAATTCATCGCTGGTATCATAAATGATCCCTCTAACTTCATCATCTTTTTTATAAGGCGAATCTGTTTTCAGATGATGATATACCTTCATAGTTGCACATAATCTACTACTTTTATCGATGTACAGTGTAACAAGGCAAGAATCGCCTTTTTTTACTTTTGCGGTCTGCTCTTTGAATGGAAGGAAGAGATCTTTTTCTAATCCCCAATCCAAAAACGCTCCCATCCGTCCTGTATCAGCTACAGAAAGAACCGCCAATTTTCCTAACGTAACTTTAGGTTCATTTGTAGTTGCTATCATCCTATCCTGAGAATCTTTATATAAAAAAACTTCCAACGGATCTCCGACTTCTATCTCGTGTGGAACCTGCTTTTTCGGAAGCAGAACACGCTCTGTATCACTTCCTAGGTATACTCCAAAATCCACTTTTTTCACAACAGTTAAAACCTGCTTTACACCTAATTTCATTGCTCAATCTCCTCTATCTGTTTCCCTCTTTGTAAGTATAACTTGAAATGAAGGATTTAGCAAACAATTTCTAAATTTGCATAAGAACGTCCCTTCGTGTCAAAGAGCCCGACCAGTATACGTTCTCCTTCATACGCAATTTGAGGAAGGATCCGATCTCCTTCCATTGCAGATTTTACATACTCCACTCTAAGTTTTGTCGGATGAATTTCTTTTCCAATGGTGTGAAATGCCATTCGTATATACTGACAGTTATTTACATGACCATTGGTGTCAATATGTTCTTTCCCCACCAAAATTTCCGAACACTCCTTCATCTTTTTCGGAAGGTGGATTTTTCGATCTGTTTCTTCCATCAAGAGTGGTTCCTCTTTTTCATAGGGATCCAGTTCTTCCTTTGTAAGCTTTGTCGGCCTCATCCTCTTTGTGTCCATAAGTACCCACACAGAATCTGCCCTGGCAAGTAGATTCTGCTCATGATCACACAACAAAAAATTTCTCTTGGCACATAAGCCCTTGGCTCCTGTTGCCATGGTATGAACTGTGATTTCCTCAGCCAATCTTGGTAGTTTTTGAATTTCTATCTGCCAATAAAGAATAACCCATGCCCTTTCTCTTTCTTTCATTACATCCAATCCTTGGCCTACTTCTTCTGAATGAAATGTACTACAATCCTGAAAATAATTTATAAGCGCTGGAATGGTTAATGTTCCACTATCATCAATCTCACTATAGCGAATTCTGCTCTTAAAAGAATACATTTTTTTCCTCTTTTCTTTGGTCTATGCCACCTTGTCATTCCTTTTTATCTGATAAAAAACTATGTTCCATCGTAATTACACATTCATACCGTTCATCCATCTCTTTTAATTTTCTTATCAATTCCTCTTTCACCTGTTCTCTTTGCCTCTCTGTATAGTTCACTGGAACCACCATATCAAACACAAGGTTGATCTGGGATTTTCCTTCGATCATTCGGAAGTCATGAATACTACATTTTTTATCAATGGACAATAAGGTAATATGTACTTGTGATTTTGTTTTTAATATTTCTGCATTTTTGGTCTCCACCGGATCCATATGTGCTACAAGAAAAACACCTAATTTTTCTCGTGCATCTCGTTCAATTCGGTCTATAATTTCATGGGAGTATTCAATGTCTGCATTATTCGGAACCTCTGCATGAATCGATGCCATACTTCTATTTGGTCCATAATTATGTACGATCAAATCGTGAGTCCCTATAATTCCGTCATAACTTTCCACCATTTCCTTAATTTTATGGTAGAGTTCCGGATCAATGCCTGATCCTATGAGCGGTTCTAGTGTATCTCTTGCAATTTCTACTCCAGCCCACATAACCACCAAAGAAACTCCCGTTCCAACAATTCCATCAATATTGATATCTGTAATTGCATAAAAGATAATCGAAAAAATGGTAGCTGAAGTAGTAAGTACGTCTCCCATAGAATCGGTAAATGCCGCCAACATCACTTTAGAATCTATCTTTTTTCCTAACTTTTTATTGAATATGCCAAGCCAAATCTTCACTCCCACCGAAAAAAGCAGGAATACCACCGATATAAGTTGAAAATTTAATTCCTCCGGTGATTTGATTTTTCCAATTGCATCTTTAAAAAATGTAAACCCAACTTGAATGACTAAAAAGGCCATAATAAGTGCCGAAACATATTCTGCTCTTCCATGCCCAAAAGGGTGATCTTCATCCGCTGGTTTTTGAGCAATTTTCACTCCTATAAAGCTGATGATAGACGATCCAGCATCCGAAAGATTGTTAAATGCATCTGCCATAACAGATACACTATGCATCATAAATCCTATGGTTCCTTTAAGCAAAAATAATACGATATTGCAAAGAATTCCTACCACACTAGATAACACCCCATATGCGGTACGTACGGACACTTTTTCTATCTCTTCATAGTCCTTTACAAAATGTTTTACCAAAAACTCTGTCATTCTCTCCTCCGTATTTTATCTTATTATTACAATCTATGTTTATATCTTTCCCATAAATACCATTTAATCTTAAATTTTGACTGTACTGTTACAGGTTCCTCTGTATGAACAGCATCCATAAATCCGAATTTTGGATAAAGCACACACCACCAGTTATGCCCTTTTGCCTGACCAATTTCTAATCGCAGTGTTTCATAATTTCCTGCCGGAAATACGACCCCGTCTATCTTACGATCAGAAAAATAGCAAGTGATAACTGCTCCATGGACGGGCATCTTTTTTCCTTTTTCTTCTAACGCTTCTCTTGCAATCTCTTCGATGGTATCAATATGGTTTCTTGTCCATTGTTTCGTTTCCTCAATATTCCCATACTCTGGCATATTTTGTGAAAAATAGTCCATAACAACATCTTTTACGAACAATTTCAACTGTTGGTCTTGCTCTTTATCACTATTGGCGATTACATGAAATCGCAGTACTTCCTTTGCCAGCTTTTCTTGCATGTATGAACAGTATAATCGCTGCGTTCCAATGAAAAGACTTCCCAAAAGGATGAATGCGGATAAGATGGTCATTCCCACAATCCATGTCATACTATCACCATCTGTGTGCTCTTTTTTATACATATGTAAATACCTCCCAAATCAAATTATGATATGGGAAGTATTTCCAATCTTTGTCCTTCTATTCATCTTTACTACGAATAAAATCAACTACCGCTTCTTCTTGGTTTGTAATATGTCTTTTTGTAATATTAACTGCAAGAGGGATATCGGCATGTTCAATCGCAGAAATCATTTCATCGTGTTCTTCTACCAATTTCCCATGAAATCCTTTTTGTTTTAGATATTCTACACGATAACGATACATCTGTTCTCTTAAATTATTCAAAAGTTGAATCAGCCTTTCATTACCTGTGGCTGTATAAATAATATCATGAAAGGCTACATCAGCCTCTGCTATTTTTGTAACATCTTCACTTCCTAGGGCAGCCTGAAATTCTCTGGCGGCTTGTCGCAACTGTTGAATCTGTTCTTGATCAATTCTTTTACACGCAAGGCAAACTGCAAGTTCTTCCAATGCGCCACGCACTTCTAGTACATCTTTTAAACTTTTTTCACTAATATCTGCGACTTCTGCTCCCTTTCTTGGAACCATGAGGACAAGTCCTTCTAACTCCAACATACGGATTGCCTCACGGATTGGTGTTCGACTAACTCCCAATTTATTAGCCAGTTTGATCTCCATCAATCGTTCCCCTGGTTTTAGTTCTCCTCTAAGGATAGCTTGTCTTAATGTCTGAAACACAACATCTCTTAGGGGAAGATATTCGTTCATTGTCACTTCAAATTTAGGCTCCATTTTCACCCCTCCTTGCTCCGTGGACGCAAGTTACATAAACCTGTTTGGCCAATCCACTTTTTCGAATCTTCTCTTGTGCTGCTTTGGCGCCTGCTCGTGAGGAAAACAATCCAAAAACAGTGGGACCACTTCCACTCATCATGGCATTCAAAGCGCCTTCTTTCTTCATAACTTCCTTGATTTTATCAATGACTGGGTACAGGGAAACCGTCACATCTTCTAGTACATTTCCCATAGATCCTGCAATCGCACAAAGATCTGCATTTTCAAGTCCTTTGATCAACCCGTCAATGTCTGGATGTTCCACTATTTTTTTTGAATCCAATGCTTCATACACCATCTTTGTAGATACACTGATTGGCGGTTTCGCAATCAAAATGGTGCATTTTGGCATTGCCGGGAGCTTGGTTAACTTTTCCCCAATTCCTTCTGCAAGCACCGTCCCTCGCATAATACAATAAGGAACATCCGCCCCCAGACAAACCCCACGATTCATCAACTCCTCTTTCGACAATCCTAGTCCGAAAAGAAGGTTCATTCCATACAAAACTGCCGCCGCATTGGTGCTGCCACCTGCCAAACCGGCAGAAACAGGGATGTGTTTATTTAAAAAGATTTCCACACCTTCTGAGATTTGAAACTCCTCTATCAACATTTTTGCAGCTTTATACGCAATATTATGCTCATTCGTTGGCAAAAAAAACAGATTCGTCTTTAATTCAATTCCCGGAGTCGATTTTCGAACAATTTTCACATCATCATAAAGATAGATTGATTGCATGACCATTCTTACATCATGATAACCATTTTCTCTTTTTCCTAGTACATCCAGACCTAGATTGATCTTAGCAAGCGCCTTTAATTCAATGCTCTCACGGCGTTTTTTATGTTTCATCTTATCTACTCCTTTGTATTCTGTATACATTATAAATTAATTATAACTTTCCTCTACCTAAAATGCAATCCGTTTGCACAAAAAAGGAGGAGAGATTATTCACATACCCTCCTCCAAATTTTTACAGCAACATCATGCTTTCTTTCAAAATCAAAAGTTTTTCTCCCGGTTTTATGATATCCGATTCAAGATGATTGACTTCCCTGATTCGCTCCATGGTAGTCATGTAGGTTTTTGCCAATTTCCATAAATCATCCCCTTCTTTTACAATATACCCTGTAATTCCGGGACGTTTTTCTAATTCTTCTAATGACACTGGCGTAAATTCCACATCTGTAATCACTTGCATCGGCACTGGTTTTCGTAAAAAGGTATCAAATGCAATAACTGCTTTTACTTCCACCGCTTCGCTTCCAGCTGGATTTACAGACAATTGTTCTACGTGATAAGAAAGATTGGACAACACATTCTCTGGCATAGCTGGACATTCTAACACATACGAAAAAGGTACCATTCCTTGCCAGCTTCCAAAAGGCATGATATCGTCTGATTTCACATACAAAAATTTCAAATGAAGAATCCCGTCTATCAAGAGTCCGTTCTCAGTTTTTTCTGTATGACTAATTTGTACACTCCCTTCACTATGGCAAATTTGCAAAACATCAGATTTTAATTCTGGAAGCCTTAATCGTTCTGCTATTTTACATTTGGAATTATTTTGAATCAACAATTCTTCGTAAACAGCTTCTTTTGTTTGAAGTGTGGTCTTTTCTTTTAAAGAATAAAGATCTTCTAGAAGTTCTATTTCCTCTTCCTTATAAATGTTCAATCGAAGATTAAGTGTTGCCTCCACCAAAAGTACACGCATTTCTCCATCTTCATCCATTCGGATATCGAACACCGGATCATCAAGGCTGCTTTGTACATAAAAATACATACTCTCGTCAATATCACTACACTCTATTTTCCCTTCATAAGGCACGATTTGTTCTAGCCAATCCGTTTTTTCATCTTCCGACTGATACATACAAAATACAAGCACCTCTCCCTTCAGATGGATTTCATTTTCGAAAAGTCTGATTTCCAATTTTCTGTTTTGAATATCTGTCAAAAGCAGATGATGAATACTTTCTTTTGTTCCCGGCAAACTAAGTTCTTCTTTGATCCGGTAAGTATCTTTCTTTGAAGTATGTAATTCCAAAAGATCCACTTTTTTCATTTTCTTGTAGACGTCGTCTGCGTCCTCTACTCCGACTGTTGTTTCTTCATCTTCTAATTTTTCTTTTCCAAGTTCTAATTCTATGGTCGCACGAACACTTAGTTTTCTTGAATGTACAATTCCCGGTGAAAACTCCGTTCTAAGATTCTGCACAAAGTATGTCTCCCGCTCTTCTTTTTCCACATACACCATTTCATCAAAGGACAAATTTCCTTCTAACACTGCTGGTTGTGCATCTTCTGACGCTGTGACATATAAAATCTGATAGTATAACTTTCCAGACACACACACATAATTTTCCACAGGCCTTACTTCTTCTATTTTCACTTTTGCACTTCCATTTATGATTTCTTTTACATCCTCTTTTGTATCTGGTACATTGATATCTTCATCTAGATAAAACTGATCAAATGTTTTTTTTCCCTCTCTTGTATAATGTATTTGCTTTTTCTGTAATTCCATAAATGACTCCCTCCTCTTATTCAAATACAACTCTTTTCCCCACATCCTTTGTTTCCAAAACAATGTAGGGATAGGTTTCTGTTTCTTCTATTTTTGTTCCTTTTTCCGGACCTTTTAAATCTGTTTTAATATGAATGGTTTCCGCTATTTCATACAAACTGGAAACTTCTACCTCATACCCTGTTTTTGGCTTTGTTCCATATCCTTCTGCTATATAAATTTTTCCTTTGTCAGTATAGGTCATCTGAAAAGGACTTGTTTTATTTTCCTCAATCACTTCCTTTAATTCTTTTGGGATTTTTTCTTGCTTTACCTCCGTGTAGGAAACCAACTTTTTTTCACCTTCTGTTTGTATTTTACTGATACACCCTGTCAGCGACAAAAAGAATATGCTGCTCATAAGGAGTATCTTTGATAACCTTTGTCTCTTTATTTTCATTGTAAAATCCTATCGTATATTTTCTCTATAAGTCTATGAAAGGTGCTTATGGAATATTCTTTTGTTTTGTGCTATACTGTTTCCGTATAAATGCATATAAATATAAGAGGAGAAAATAATATGAGTTTGCAGAATCTTACACTGCTGACAGACCTGTATGAGCTTACCATGATGCAGGGTTACTTTGAAACGCAGGAAAACGATACTGTTGTATTTGATGTTTTCTTCCGTTCAAATCCAAATCAGAATGGCTATTCCATTATGGCCGGACTTGAACAGGTCATCGAATACATCAAAAACCTTAATTTTTCATATGAAGATGTAGATTATTTAAGAAGTCTTGGCATTTTCAGCGAAGACTTCCTTCAATATTTGAGTGGGTTTCACTTTAGTGGCAATATCTATGCAATTCCGGAGGGAACTGTGGTGTTTCCAAAAGAACCTGTACTAAAAGTCATCGCCCCTATTATGGAAGCCCAGCTTGTTGAGACCGCGATTTTAAATATTATCAATCACCAAAGTTTAATCGCCACCAAAACCGCACGCGTTGTTTATGCTGCTCAGGGAGATGGCATTATGGAGTTTGGTCTTCGGCGCGCCCAAGGTCCGGATGCCGGACTATATGGTGCCAGAGCTGCCATGATTGGTGGTTGTGTAGGGACTTCCAATGTTCTAGCTGGAAAGTTATTTCATGTACCAGTTATGGGAACCCATGCCCACAGCTGGATCATGAGTTTCAAAGACGAGTATACTGCCTTTAAAGAGTATGCACGTCTTTATCCTGACGCATGTACCCTTCTTGTAGATACCTACGACACGTTAAAATCTGGAGTTCCAAATGCGATTCGTGTCTTTACAGAACTAAAAAAAGAAGGCATTCATCCAAAATCTTACGGGATTCGCCTAGATAGCGGAGATCTTGCCTACCTTTCTAAAAAAGCAAGAAAAATGTTAGATGAGGCTGGTTTTCCAGATGCCGTGATTGCTGCTTCCAACGATCTCGATGAATTTTTAATCCATGATCTAAAAGTTCAAGGGGCAAAGATTACCTCTTGGGGTGTGGGAACGAATTTAATTACCTCCAAAGACTGCCCTTCTTTTGGTGGTGTTTATAAACTTGCTGCAATCCAAGATGCTACGGGCACCTTTGTTCCAAAAATTAAAATTTCAGAAAATACAGAAAAGATTACAAATCCGGGAAATAAAACAATTTTCCGAATTTATGATAAAGAAACAGGTAAGATGCGCGCTGACCTTATCTGCTTTGCGGAAGAGACCTATGATACAGCAAAGGATCTTGTTCTTTTTGATCCAAACGCCACCTGGAAGAAGACAACATTAGAGGGTGGTTCTTACACCATGCGTGAAATTTTAAAACCAATCTTTCTAAATGGTTCTTGTGTATACGATTCTCCAGATGTTATGGAGATTGCCAAGTATTGTCAACAAGAGAAAGATACTTTATGGGATGAAACGAAGCGTCTTTTCAATCCTCATAAAGTCTATGTCGATCTTTCTCAAAAACTATACGACACCAAAACAGAACTACTAAATAACGCGTATTCCAAAGGAGATAATCAATCATGAAAATTATAGTTTTAGCCGGCGGGCTTAGTACCGAACGTGACGTTTCCCTTTCTTCTAGTGCTGGGATTTGTAACACACTGCTTGAAAATGGACACGACGCTTTCTTACTAGACGTATATATGGGATTTCCCTATGATAAAGAGCATTTAGAGGAAGTTTTTACCCTTCCTGGACATGGACTAGAAATTGCAAAAACGGTCAGCACCGATGAACCAGACCTGGAAGCCATCAAAGCATCGAGACCGGATCAGTCCGCTTCCTTCCTTGGACCAAATGTAATTGAACTCTGTAAAATGGCAGATATTACATTTATCGGTCTCCATGGCGGAGAAGGTGAAAACGGAAAGCTACAAGCCACCTTCGACCTTCTTGGTATCCGCTATACCGGTCCTGATTCTCTTGGCTGTGCAGTTGCCATGGACAAAGGACTTACAAAGCAGATTTTCTTGCAATCTGGTGTGGATACTCCCGACGGAGTATGCCTTCACAAAGACGCAAAAGAAACCTCTCTGGAAGCACTTGGACTTTCTTTCCCAGTTGTTGTAAAACCTTGTTCCGGTGGTTCTAGTATCGGCGTATATATCGTAAATTCACAAGCCGAATACGAAACTGCTTTAAAGAACTCTTTCAAATATGAAGATGAAGTTGTCATTGAAACCTACATTAAAGGGCGTGAATTTGCCTGTGGTATCATTGATGGCGTTGCCCTTCCTCCTGTGGAAATCATTCCAAAAACAGGATTCTTTGATTATGCGAATAAATATCAGGCCGGTGCAACACAAGAAGTCTGCCCTGCGAAAATTAGTGAAGAGATCACTTCTCGTATGCAAGAGCTTACCATAAAAGCATTTCATGCCTTAAAACTAAACGTTTACAGCCGTGCTGATTTTTTACTTGACGAAAACGAAAATCTGTACTGTCTGGAGATGAACACACTTCCTGGTATGACCGCTGCCAGCCTTCTTCCAAAAGAAGCGAAAGCTGCCGGCATTGAATATGATGAATTATGTGAACTCATCATCAAAAAATCTTTGGAAGCCAGATATCAGTAAGGATGGGGAGTTGCTATGAAAAACATGACTTTAAAAGAAATTACCGCTGCTTGTAACGGTGTTTATTACGGTAACGAGGAAGCCTTTCTCCAAGAAGTTTCCAGTGTCACAATTGATAGTCGTACCATAAAAGAGAACGGACTTTTTGTTGCAATCCGCGGAGAACGTGTAGATGGACATCGTTTTATTCCACAAGTAATGGAGCAAGGTGCACTATGTGCAATTTCAGAAGAGCACTTTGACGATGTAGATTTTTCCTACATTCAGGTTGCTTCCTGTGAACAAGCTTTAAAAGACATTGCAGAACATTATCGAACTTCTCTTAATATAAAGGTCGTTGGTATTTCTGGTAGTGTTGGGAAAACTAGCACAAAGGAAATGATCGCATCTATTCTTGGCGAAAAATTCAATGTTCTAAAGACAGAGGGAAACCTTAACAATGAGATCGGTCTTCCACTGACTATTTTTAATATTACCACAGAACATGAAATTGCAGTTCTAGAGATGGGAATCAGCGAATTCGGAGAGATGGAACGGCTTGCAAAAGTTGCTCGCCCCGATCTTTGTATTCTTACAAACATTGGATATGCCCACTTAGAAAACTTAAAATCCAGAGAAGGAATTTTAAAAGCAAAAACAGCCATGTTTGAGTTTATGAATCCATCTGGTTCTGTCATTTTAAACGGCGAAGATGATCTGCTTTCCACGGTAACATCTGTGCAAGGAAAACCTCCAATTTTCTTTGGACTTTCTGATTCTGATCCATTCTACGCAACGGATGTGAAAGATCTTGGACTAGAAGGTACCTCTGCTTGTTTCCACACACCAAAGTCCTCCTTCCCTGCCCATATTCCAATTCCGGGATTCCACATGGTTCTAAATGCCCTTGCCGGAATTGCAGCTGGACGAATTCTTGGTATGACCGATGAGGAAATCAAAAAAGGGATCGAACACGCCAATACCATCGCTGGACGAAACCACCTGATCAAAACAGCGCATCTTTCTATTATTGATGACTGCTACAATGCTAATATTGTATCCATGAAAGCTTCCTTAGATGTTCTATCGAAAGCAAAAGGTCGCAAAGTAGCGATTCTTGGAGATATGTTTGAACTTGGAGAAAAAGAAAAAGAAATGCACTATGAAGTCGGTCAATATGCTGCTTCCCTTTCCATCGACCAATTGGTTTGTATTGGTGATTTAGCCAAAGAAATGGCTGACGGGGCAATCCGCACAACCAGTCCAACAAAGACATGGTATTTTAAAACAAAAGAAGATTTTTTAGATTCCATTCATCAGATCATTGAAGAACACGATACCATTTTGGTAAAAGCCTCCAATGGAATGAAATTTTCTTGGCTTGTAAAAGCTTTGGAAGATTGGAACATTTAAAACAAGGGAAGCCATTCACGGCTTCCCTTTTAAAATGTAACCTCATCTGCATAATTTGTGTCAAAGATTTTTCGAATTTCATCTTTATCCTCTGACTGTCCCAGTGCCCACATAAGCTTTGTCACAATTGCTTCTGTGGTCATATCTCTTCCCGGTATAACTCCACAATCCAATAGCTTTTGCCCTACCTCATACAAAGAAAAATCACTCTTTTCGTATAAGCATTGACTTCTTGCCACAACGGTAATTCCATGATCTACCAAGCGCTTTAACTTAGGCAACAGATTTCTTCGCTCAAAATGAGTACCACCTGCCCCAAATGCTTCTATGACGATTCCTCGATATTTCATATGCAATAACATATCAAAAATTTCCGGATTGGTCCCCGGAATCAATTTCAACAAAAACACATCGGTACATAGCTGATCTTTGAGCGAAAATTCTTCCTGCTTTTTCTCGCTTTTTAAATAAGCATCATTCCAATGCACCCCATCGGCATACACTTCTCCAATGTAGGACGCAGAAATGCTCTCAAACGCATTAAATCCTAAGGTACGCACCTTTACTGCCCGACACCCATTGATAATTTTGTCAAAAAACGCAATCATCACTTTGGGAATTCCTAAATCTACGGCTGCAAAAGCGGTCTGTAAGTTTCTCTTTGCATCGGTAAACATCTGCTCAATCGGAATTTGCGCCCCCGTTAAGACAACCGGTTTTGTAAGATTCTGTAACATAAAACTCAAGGCGGAAGCCGTATAAGCCATCGTATCCGTTCCATGAGTAATGATAATCCCATCATAAAACGGAAGTTGTTCTGTTACTACTTGCGCTATATACTGCCATTCTTCTGGTTGTATATTCGAACTATCTAGATTAAGGATGTCTTTTGTATCTATTTGAAAACTATGTTTTAATTCAGGAAGTAATGCAACAATATCTTCACTATTAATATCCGGCACAAGCCCCTGTCCACTTTCTCTTGCTGCAATGGTTCCTCCTGTTGTTAAAAGTAGAACTTTTTTCATGTGGTTTCTTACTCCTTTCTTACATTGACGTAAAACCTGTTTTTATGTATAATACACATACACGAAATTGAAATTTGAGAAGGTAGGTGGAGAGTATGTCTTTTAAGCGTGGTGATACATGTTACATTATAGAAAACAGCCCAAAGGCCATCCGCGGAAAAGTCGTTAGCAAACAAAATAATATATACATCGTACAGTTGATTGGTTCCTGCGGCGCCCTAAGATTAACCGAAGATCGTCTTTTTCAAACAGCACAGGAAGCAGAAGAAAGTTTAAAAGCCCCTTCAGCTACTGTACATGTTCAGCTGTCAACGTCTCAAAAAGACCTTGATATCTTCCATATTTCCACCTAATTCTACAAGCTATAAAACTGCGTTCTTACAATAATTGAGCCCGCAGTTTTTTTATTTCTTCTTTGGTAGCAAGATCCTTTGAAAATGCACTGGCGCTTCCTGCTGCAAGAGCGGTATAAAAAGCATATGCATAGTCTTGTTTTTCCTGCCATCCTGCAAGAAATCCTGCAACCATAGAATCCCCTGCACCCACTGCGTTTATCACTTGACCTTTTGGCGCATCTGCGCTTATCTTCTCCCCATTTTCTGCAAGAAGTACTGCCCCTTTTTCTCCCATGGAAACCAGAATGTTTTTTGCCCCCATCTCTTTTAATTTTTCGGCATACATAACCGCTTTTTGAGGGGATGAAATGGTCGTATGGAAAATTTCTCCCAACTCATGATGATTGGGTTTTACCAGAAATGGACCATATTTTAAAGTGGATAGCATCCCTTCTTTTGTCGTATCTACTACAAACTGAACCCCCCTGTCTTTTAATGTTTCCATAATTTGACTATAACTATCCTGTGGAAGAGATCCTGGAATATTTCCTGCCAATACTAGAAGATCTCCGGTTTTTAATTGCTTTAGTTTTTCCAGAAGTGTCTCGAACTCTGCTTCTCCGATTTTGGGTCCTTGCCCGTTGATTTCTGTCCCCTCGCTCGATAATAATTTTATGTTAATTCTAGAAACTCCTTTTGGCACCAAGATGTATTCTGCATGAATTCCATACTCCTTTGTTCGTTTACTGATTTCTTCCCCTACAAATCCAGCTATAAATCCAAACGCAGTGCTTTCTATACCAAGATTCGCCAAAACTTTGGACACATTTAACCCTTTTCCTCCTGGAATCATCCGCTCCCAGTCAGTTCGATTGGTACGTCCAATTTGAAAATCCGGTACTGTAATAAGATAATCCAAAGATGGATTTAATGTTAATGTATAGATCATTTCTTTCCTCTTCTATCATAATTAATTCTCTCGTCTTATTTTGTTGAATCAGCCATCATTTTAACATAGAATCCTTAGCTTTACAAATTTGCAAACTACAAAAGATCAGAATCTGCTGTTTCCAACAAATCCTGATCTTTTTCAAGGAAAATAATTCTTTAGTGTGGAGGGAATTATCTTCTATTTATCATTTAATTTTGTTACTCGAACTCTTTCATGTGCAATGTGTTTATCTGCAGTTTCCTTATTGTTAAATGGTGTTACCCTAAAGGAAAGTGTAAATGGTTCGAACTTTGCACGATATTTATCCAGCTGCCATTGTCCGCAAGAATAAGACCCTAGTGCATTTTGTTTATAATCCACATGGAATACAACATAATCGCGTTTTACAAGATCACAAGTGTGTTTTGCATCATCTAAATCTTTTTCTTCATACCAAGAAGCGCTAAAGTTAAAGCTATCTTCTGTTGATGCTACAATCCCCATTCCTCTATCATTTGTCAAGGATACCCATTTACAATCCATATGATTTCCATTGGCTTGAGGTACGATATAATTTGTAAAAAGTCCATCCACCGTGTTCTCGTAAACCCCCATCATTCCAGCCTCTTTGGAATCTGCATAATTTTCACCTGGTCCCATACCAAAGTAACGAACCTGATCCATTGATTGATCCAAATGCATCGTCACCCCAAGTCGTGGGAACATATCCGGCGCACATCCAAGCGCTCCATTCATCGCCATATTTGCAGAAGATCCATTTGCTGACAAGGTTGCTCCTGTGTCTTTCATCTTTCCACCCGGTACTCCAGAAATGTCAATCAAAACATCTCCAGATGGGCATACAACATAGGTATATGTAATTTTGAAATGCCATGCGCTGTTTGTGGTACTGTTAATTGTGTCCACCTTTACGGTAAGGAAGTTATTTTCTTCCTTATATTCAATTCCCATTACAACCTCATGTTCCAGATGTAAGAAATACACCTTCTTCATTTGGTCAATAATTTCCATATCATTGCTAATCGGAGCCCTCCATAGTGTGAATCGTGGTCCTTTACTCATTACCTGCATACCATCTCTTACAATACTGGTAATGTTTCCTCGAACAAGGTCAAAGTCTACATGGAAATTTGCCCCTTCTGCGCGAAGTAAGGTATGCTCTTTTGTAACTTTTAACACCCCTTCCGGAACTACCTCTATTCCTTCTTTGTAAATCGGAAGTTTAAACTGCGCAGTCGCAAGTTCATGTCCTGCCTCTGCATATGGCGTATGGTCTTTTAGCTGATAAGAAATATTTACATAATATTCTGCCCCTGGCTTTGCCTGAATTTTAGAAAGCTCATATGGAATCTGAATCTCTTTTTCCTCTCTTGCCGGTATAGATGGAAGATCGAAACTTCCCTGTTGAATCATCACGTCATCTTCCATTACATTGTAGACAAGTCGAAATTGATTTAAATCGGCAAAGTCATATCTACTTAACAGTGAAATAATTCCTTCCTTTAGATCCACCGCTGTTGTTGTAATTGGTTCTACCACTTTTTTATATTCATAAAGTCCTGGAGACGGGGTACGATCCGGCATTAACATTCCATCAATACAGAAATCTTTATTAGATGGATCATCTCCAAAATCTCCACCATAGCGATAATAGGTTTGCCCATCTTCTGTATATGATTCAATTCCATGATCAAACCACTCCCAAATAAATCCACCTTGCAATTTATCATGAGCATAAAACAAATCTTGATATTCTTTTAAGTTTCCTGGGCCATTTCCCATTGCATGACAGTATTCACAAAGGAGATGTGGATGCTTACTATTTTCAATTACGTCTTTCATTAAAAATGGTTTGGCAGGATTTTCAAGCCAAGTATACATGGTAGAATATACATCTGCATATTCCATATCAAAATCCCCTTCATAGTGTACAAGTCTTGTTGGATCCATCTGATGTGCCACTTCTGTCATCTTAAAGAAGTTGCATCCAGAAGCAGATTCATTTCCTAAAGACCACATAAGGATGGATGGATGATTTTTATCCCGTTCAATCATACGCACCATTCGAGATACATACGCAAGCTCCCAAGTCGGATCATCTGTAATCCACGCATAATCTCCTGTCAATTCAAATCCATGACACTCAAGGTCCGTCTCATCGATCATATACATTCCGTATTCATCACAAAGATCATATAAGTAATAAGACCCCGGATAATGACATGTACGAATCGCGTTCACATTAAACTGTTTCATCAGTTTAATATCTTTTTCCATCTCTTCTTTTGCCACAACACGTCCATTTCTTGGATTATAGTCATGGCGATTCATACCTTTAAACTTAATTGCCACTCCATTTACAAGGAACGTATCTCCCTGAATGCGAATATTTCGGAATCCTACGTTTTGTGGAATTACTTCCACAATCTCCTCCCCCTTTAAGACTGTCATATAAAGTTTGTAAAGGTAAGGCGTTTCTGCTGTCCAATGCTGAACTTCTTCAACAACAGTATCTAATATTACCCTTCCATTTGCTTTTTCTGTTTGTTCAAACACCACATTTCCAAGGGCGTCCACAAGTTCAAACTTTACAGCTGTGGCAACTTCTGAACGAAACTTAGCATCTACCTTAAGAAGTCCATTCTTATATTCCTCATCCAAATCTGCTACGACTTTAAAATCATTGATTCCATCTTTTGGAACACCGATCAACTCCACATCACGATAAATACCACTTTCCCACCACATATCCTGGTCTTCAAGGTAAGTACCATCCGACCACTGATATACTCGTACTGTCACATCATTGCTCTCACCGACTTTGGCAATCTTTGTAATATCGAATTCCGCTTCATTTCTTGCGCCCTTACTATAGCCTACTTCTTGTCCATTTACCCATACATGATACGCAGAATCCACACCGCAAAATCTTAGAAGAATTTGTTTATTTGCAAAGCTTTTTTCTATATAAAATGTTCTTTTATAAATTCCTGTTGGATTTTCCGTTGGAACGTATGGTGGGTTGATCGGAAAATTGTACCATAAATCTGAATAATGCATCTTTCCATAGCCCTGAAGCTGCCAGTTTCCCGGAACTGTAATGTCGTCCATTGTTTCTGTATTAAAGTCACTCTCATAAAATCCTTCCGGACTATACTCTGGTGCGTCTAAGAATAAAAACTTCCAAACACCATTTAAATTTTTAAATGCATGTGTATATCGATTCTCATTCAATTCTGCCTTTTCCATTGTTGGAAATGTTAAAAAATGCGCTCTAGAAGGCATTCTATTTATTCCATCCACTTGATGATTTTCCCAAACTTTCATGTGATAAACCTCCCTATTTTCCTGAATTTAATAATTTATTTACGTTTCAAACCGTTTTTCTTTTCATAGTGATTCCATGCAAGCCATGCAATTCCTACAAAGATTACAACACCTAATACGTTATAAACAAGACTTCCAAATGGATTTGCCACACCTGCTGGCAATGTTCCATCCAATGCCTGTTTCATCAGTGCTGGATCTGGAACTGTTGACATAAAGAATACAAATGAGAACACTGCTAAGAGAAAGAATCCTGCAATAATTCCAACTACTCGATTTCCAAATTTATAATCTCTAGGCATATCATCTTTCTTAAGGCGAAGACCGATATATGCAATAACAAGAAATAGTACTGGCAACAATGATGTAGCTGCTGTCATATTCAGAAGCATCTGGAGGAAACTGTCCATATTTCCAATTCCAAGGGCTGGAATTGCTACTAAGATGGTTACAACAATTCCTTGTACAATTAAAGCATTTGTTGGGTTTCCTTCATGATTCGTTTTAACGAGCCATTTTCCAAACACGCCTTCTGGAATCTCTGAGAAAAAGATTTTAACCGGAGCCGCTGTCCAAAGAGCAAGTGATCCAAGGCCACCGAGGAATAAAATCAATCCAACCAGTCGGAACGTTACTCCAGCCGGAATTCCAAATTTTGCTAACAATTCCTGGAATACCACAAAGATTGCATTTGAGTAATTTCCTGCGATCATTTCATGAGGTACGGCAATTCCTACTGCAACTGCACCTAGTACATACATCACTCCAATCACTAATGTAGAAATAACCATGGTCTTTACAAAGGTTTTATTTCCACCTTTTACGTCTTTAATGTAAACACCGATGCTTTCTCCACCGCCTACTGCCTGTAATACCCATGCCATAACCATGAAAAATGTCCAATTGAATTTCGGCATGATCGTGTCCACAGTAAACTCTTGCGCTGGTTGTTCTTTCAATCCCATAACAAGAACAAATGCTAACAGGATAAATACAATTCCCATAATGAATCTTGCAGCGCCTGCAATGTCTGTAACTTTAGAAATCCAGCCAACTCCTTTGATACATACATAAGTTGCCAACCAGAATAAGATAACAGAAAGTACTGCAATAATTTTGGTTCCATTTGCTCCTTCAAATACATTTCTTCCCATAATTGCATAAGATCCATAGATCAAGGTATTTGGAAGCAAGGAACAGAAAAAGAATAAGTTAACAAAGAAATATGACCACGCTCCTAGAAATGCCCACTTTGGACCAAGAACGCACTCCAACCAACTATGTACTCCCGATTCTTTATCCGAGTTTGCTGATGCAAATTCCGCGATCATAAGAATAAATGGAAGAAAATAAAAGATGGATGCGAAAATATACGCTGGAATTGTAGCAAGTCCGATTTCAATACTGTTGTTAATGATACTCGGGAATGCAAACACTGCTGAAAAAGTCATCATTACTAGAGAAGCAACCCCTAGCCTTTCTCTTGAATTTTTGTTTTCCATAGATTAATTCTCCTTTTCATCTCCTGTTTTCACCCCAAAAACAGGGGTTATTTATACTACTCATGGAAGCATCTGCGCAACTGCTTTATTAATCTAACTATAGCATACTAAACTTCTTATTTCTTTCATATATGTTGAACCATTTTACAATTATGTTGAATTGTTTTTTTGTTATAACGTTCATTTTGTTGCTATTTTTCAACCGTTTTTAAGCGTTTTTCACAATGTTTTTTACTGATTTCCTACTGTTTTTTCTATTTTCTTTTTCAGTCATGTTGAACACTTACATATATGTTGACGGTTTTCTCCAGCTAAGATATACTAGAAGTATCAGATCAAACTACATGATTCTTGCTATTTTTATATTGAAACGAAAAGGAGGGAGAATCTATGGGGAAAATTTTTGAAGAGGATACAGGTGTTCTGTTAAATCATGCACCTATAAACAATGAATTTTCATTATATGAATGTGGATATGAAGAGTGCAAACCCGGAAAACCCTATGAGTTTATTCCCATTGATTACTGGGTGATCCATTATTGCATTGCCGGAGAAGGTTATTTTCAAATTTTGGATAAGCAAAACCACATTAAGCCGGGAGATCTTTTTATGATTCCTCCCCACACGAAAAACAAATATTACCCAGATCCTAAAAATCCATGGAGTTATCGTTGGATTGGACTTCGTGGAAAAAATGTTAAAAAAATACTCTCTTTATGTGGACTATCCCCCGAAAATTATATTATTCATCACAATGTAGACTCCAATTTAGATCGTCTTTTTGAAAGAGTTTATCTGGATCTGCAAAAAGGACAGGATTTGATGGCTCATGGAAGTGTATTCTACCTTCTTGACTATCTTCAAAATAATATCCGAAATGAACAACTCGATCATTTAAGTTCTGGCGAGTTATACTTCCATCAAATTTTAAATTACATTCATAAAAATTATTTTAATGATATTTCGATCTCAGACGTTGCAGAAAATAATAACATTGATCGAACCTATGTATTCAAGCTCTTTCAAAAATATATGAACATAAGTCCAAGTCAATATCTCCAGCATTACAGACTTGACAAAGCATGTGTTCTTTTACGAAAAAGTTCCCTTAGTATTACAGAAATCGGCTATGCAGTTGGGTTCCAACACTCCCCTTATTTTACGAAAGTGTTTAAGGATTACATTGGAATCAGTCCTTCTGAATACCGAAAGAATTTTATGAAATTTGGAAGCAATCCCAAAGGCACTCTAACAAAAGATCGGAAATAATTCTACAAAAAAGGCATCTGCCACGGAGACCCCCTCTGTAGCAGATGCCTAATTGTTATTCTACTGTATGATTTCTTTCTTTGACCATATATAAAACTGCAAGCATCATAAGAATTCCAACTGGAAGAGCAATGTATGCTTTTCGAACAAATCCCGCAATAATATACGTTACAAATGTAACAGCTGCAACCATAATCGCATACGGAAGCTGAGTTGAAACGTGATTTACATGATTACATTGCGCTCCGGCAGATGCCATGATCGTTGTATCTGAAATTGGGGAACAATGATCCCCACACACTGCACCTGCCATACAAGCAGAAATAGAAATAATCATCATCTCTACATTTGTTTCTTCAAACACTGCAACAACAATTGGTATCAAAATACCAAATGTCCCCCAAGATGTTCCTGTGGCAAATGCCAAAAAACAACCTACTAGGAAAATAATAGCCGGAAGGAAACTTACTAGACTCTTTGCGCTTGACTCCATCAAACCTGCAACAAACGGCGCCGCTCCAAGACTGTCTGTCATCGCTTTTAATGTCCACGCAAGCGTAAGAATCAAAATTGCAGGAACCATTGCTTTAAACCCTTCTGGAATACACTCCATACAATCCTTAAACTTCAATACACGTCTCACAGAATAGAAGACAATTGTAATCACAAAGGCAACAAAGCTTCCAAGAACAAGCCCTACCGATGCATCACTCTTTGAAAAAGCTGTCACAAAACTTTCACCAGAGAAAAAGCCGCCTGTATAGATCATTCCAATGACACAGCTGATAATCAATACAAGAATCGGAAATATAAGATCAATCACCTTACCTTTTGAAGAACTTTCTTCTTCTTTTACATTTTCATATGGACGATCCGGAGTTGTAAAGATATCTCCCTTGATTGCATTTTCTTCATGTTTTTTCATTGTTCCAAACTCTGTACGCATCAGAACCATTGCAACCATTGTAACTAATGTTAACAATGCATAAAAGTTGTATGGGATGGCACGTACAAAAATCGAAAATCCATCTTCTCCTGGCACAAATCCTGTGACAGCTGCTGCCCAAGAGGAAATTGGAGCAATGATACATACTGGCGCCGCTGTCGCATCAATCAGATATGCCAGCTTTGCTCTTGAAACTTGATGTTTATCCGTAACTGGTCTCATCACGCTTCCTACGGTCAAACAGTTAAAATAATCATCGATAAAGATCAAAACACCAAGAACAATGGTTGCAAGCTGTGCGCCTACTCTACTTTTAATATGTTCACTTGCCCATTGCCCAAAAGCAGCTGAACCACCAGCTCGGTTCATAAGACAAACCATAATCCCCAAAATGACAAGGAATACTAAAATTCCAACATTATAAGAATCTGACAACACGCCTATAATTCCTTCTTGAAATACATGCGTAATCGTTCCTTCAAAGGACATTCCCGAATAAAAGATTCCTCCAATTACAATTCCAATAAATAAAGAACTATAAACTTCTTTGGTAATTAACGCTAACACAATCGCAATGACTGGCGGCACCAATGCCCAAAACGACGCATATAAGTCTGGTACATACTCTTTCGCTTCTTCCGCCGCAAAGGCAATTGTCGGGCAACATAGAATCATCAGCATAATGCTAGAAATGATCCCTATACTTTTACGTGTTATTTTTTTCATATTTTCCCTCTCTTTTCTTTTTGTATTTCTGGGAAATGATAAAAGCCATGAACGACTGCTTGGTAGCGCGCTCATGGCATATGATAAACGAAACAAAATCTAATGTCTTCGATAGCGCTCCACAATTGTGACAGTACGACATATCTTCTATGCCGTCCCAGGATCTACACTTAGGCAATGTACTCCTTCGGCGATTTTTCCTTTCTCAATCTGGCAGCTTGCCTAAGCTATCGCCAAATGATACTGATAAAAATCGCACCTCTATCATGTCCCATATTTAACACCTATGTTGTAACATTATTTCTTTCCAATGTCAAGTCTATTTGAATTTTTGTGTGTCATAATATTTTTCTACTTTGAAATAACAGGAGTTTTCATTCATAATTAAATTTTTATTGACATTTTAATACTATACAACGTATAATATTGATACAGAAACAATATAATACAAATCAAAAGAAAGGAGGATCTTATGGTATTTAACACAGGATCTGCTCTTCTAGATGCTATCGTGCTTGTTGTTGTTTCCAAATCAGAAGAAGGAACCTATGGATACAAAATCACACAAGATGTTCGAAATACTTTAGATGTATCAGAATCTACACTCTATCCTGTCCTTCGGCGTCTGCAAAAAGAGGAATGTCTCGAAGTATATGACAAGCAATTTGATGGCAGAAATCGTCGTTACTATCAAGTAACATTAAAAGGACTTGCACAACTTAATTTTTATAAAGCAGAATGGAAAAAATATTCCTGCAAAATATCAGATCTATTTGAAGGAGGTGACGCTTGATGACACGTGAAGAATTTATGAAACAATTAGAATCGTTACTTTTTGATCTTTCTGAAGACGAGCGAAACGAAGCACTACAATATTATAATAATTATCTCGATGATGCCGGAAAAGAAAATGAAAGTGATATTTTACAAAAATTAGAAAGTCCCCAAAAAGTATCCCAAACCATTCACTCTGGACTTTATGGAGATATGGATATAAAAGGAGAATATGGGGAAACAGGCTACCATGACACATCCGTAGAAGAGAAAAAGCTTCCTGCAAAAAGCAAAGCAAAGAAAACTTGGAGTAATACACCTTTGAAGTACATTTTAATCGTTGTACTCCTTATCGTAGGGCTTATAAACTTTTTCCCTATCATTGCCACCATTTTCGGATTTATTTTATCAGCCATGATCGCCATTTTTGTACTTCTTGTTACCTTTCTTGGCGGTGGATTTATTGTAGCCGGTATTGGCGTTCTACTTTTTGTTTGCGCCTGCTTTGTATTACCTGGCTCCTTTCCAGCATTTCTTGGCCTTTTAGGAAGCGGACTTCTCTTGATTGCAATTGGATTATCGGTTTCCATATTATTATGGTGGGTTGCACTAAAATTATTACCACCTGCATTCCGTTGGTTCGTAAATTTAACTCGCAAATTATTTCATAGAGAGGAGACACATATATGAAAAAAGGTTGGAAATTTTTTTGGATTTTAATTGGCTGCATCGGCGGTCTTGGTCTTATATTAACACTTGCTTCTATCTTGGTTGGATTTTCTTATCGTGGCACGTTTCATGATTTCTCCAAACCCGGACGGGATTTTGCAAGAAAAATGGAGAAACGTGTAGAATTCATCGACAAAGATGAGGATCAAGAGAATGATAACGAAGATGATGACTATGATGATAACTTTTTTTGCTCACTTTCTTCTGAAAAGGAATACGAACAGATTGATACATTAAAACTAAAAGTTGATTTTGGAGAAATTTCCATTTTAACCTCCAATGACGATAATGTACACATAAAATCTTGTAAACATATGGATTCTAATCAGTTAGAAATCACGCAAAACGGAAAAGAACTGGTGCTTGTATCAAAAACCCCGCTAAAAAGATGGCCACGTCGCCATAAACATTCAGAAATAGCGATCTACCTTCCTAAGAATACTGCTTTAAAGACACTTGATATTTCCATGGACGCCGGTAAAATAGATGCCGAGCCACTTTATGTTGACCATTTAAATCTAGAACTGGCTGCTGGCAGTTGCTCCCTTGAAGATTTAAAAGCTGGATTTGTATCTGCCAAAATTGATACCGGAGAATTTGATTTAGAAGGATCCATCGAACACGATCTTGCAATTGATTGTTCTGTTGGAAAAGTAGACGTTACATTAGACAGTGCCAGCACAGATTACAATTACACTGTGATGTGCGATGCCGGAACTGTAACCATTGATGAAACCTCTTACTCTGGTTTAACTTCCCAAAAAACTTATGATAATCATAGTTCCAAAAATATTAATTTAAATTGCACTTTAGGTACCATTGATTTAGAATTTTCAGAATAAAAAGGAGAAAAAATTTATGAGTGGTAAACGACTTTATCGTTCAAAAACAAATCGTAAAGTATGTGGTGTATGTGGAGGAATTGGAGACTACTTCGACATTGATCCTACTTTGATCAGACTGGGCGTGGCAATTTTTACCTGCTTTAGTCTTGGAACCGGATTTTTGGCATATTTTATTGCTGCCGTAATTATTCCAGATGAGTATTAAACGGTTAGACAACAAGAAGGCTGCCGCACGAAGTCATAAGTGCGCAGCCTTTTTTGCATGGAGAAATGAGGGCATACATAAAAAAAATTCTGTGGATGGACAAAACATAACTCTTGTGAAAAAGAGAAAAAATATGGTATAATATCACCAATAACTGACACGAAAATTTACCTATAGCAGTGACCTAACTGTCTTGGTTAAGTAGTGGATGAATGACAAGGGAGGACTGTTCTTTATCAAGAAGAAATCCCCAAAAAGATCTCCATAACGTACTTGGAGAGGGACTATTATAATATGAGGAGGAAGAACTATGTATCAGATTAACAACTTTACCAACAACGATGATGTGAAAGTGCTGGACAGCAAGGGAGCTTTTACGATTGCTGAGTATCAGCGGGACTTGAGTGTAATGCCAGAGAACGCAGTAACCGCCTATTATGCCAGTGAGATGAACGTGCGAAAACGCCAGCTGATCTGCGAAATGAGTCGCTCCAACGTGACCATTCAAGCTGGAGCTATGCAGTGGATGGTGGGTGATGTAAAAGCCACCACAGGTCTGAAGGGCATGGGTGATTTTTTCGGTAAAGCTCTCCGCAGCAGTGTCACAGGTGAGTCTGCCATCAAACCAGAATATACTGGTAGCGGCACTCTAGTGCTAGAGCCTACCTACAAGCATCTGATCCTGTTAGATGTAGCTGACTGGAATGGTTCTATTGTGCTGGATGATGGTCTTTTTCTAGCCTGTGAATCCACTTTGAAGCACAAGGCAGTGGCTCGATCCAATATTTCCTCTGCTGTAGCAGGTGGCGAAGGTCTGTTCAATTTGGGACTTCAGGGTCAGGGCATCCTTTGTGTCGAGTCTCTCTGCCCGAAGGAAGAACTTATTGAGATCACCCTTCAGGACGATGTACTAAAAGTAGATGGCAATATGGCGATTGCCTGGAGCGGCAGCTTAGACTTTACAGTAGAGCGTTCCGGAAAGACTTTATTAGGTTCTGCTGCCTCCGGTGAGGGTCTTGTCAATGTATACCGTGGCACTGGAAAGGTACTGTTGGCTCCTGTTAGCTAAATAGAAAACAGAACTTTCTAAAAATCAATGTTTAAAGTAGATTTGTTGAAAATGATTGTTGAATAAAACAGGCTTTAACAAACTCTCAAATAGCAAAGACCAACCTCGGCAAATGTCGACGTTGGTCTCTGTTCTTTTTATGCGGCTAACTCTTTTTTCTCTTTCGTATTACAGTATTTGTAGAGATTAAAACCAAGGAAAATTAACAAAAGCTCAAGAGTTATCCTTTACAATTCTGAACCATGTGCAATTTCTAATTTCAATAAAATCGGTGTAATCAATGCGGAAGCAATGACACTTACAACAATTGCCGGCAAAATAGTTGGATCAATCATTCCTGCTGAAATACCTTTTTGTGCGACCATAAGTGCCACTTCGCTACGCGCCACCATTCCTGTACCAATTACTAGCGACTGATGGTTGGTAAATCTACACATCTTAGCCCCTAGTCCACATCCTATGATCTTAGAGATCACCCCTCCAATCATAAGCAAGATTGCAAATAAGAAAATACTGGAATTCATGGTACTAAGGTCTGTCTTCATCCCTACACTTGCAAAGAATACTGGTGTAAATACCATATATGCTGTGACCGTAAACTTTTTTGCTACAAATTGGCGACATTTTGTTACGTTACACAAAATCAAACCCGCAAAATAAGCTCCTGTAATGTCTGCAACTCCAAATAATTCCTCTGCACAATATGCCATGATCAAACAAAATGCAAGTGCCCAAATCGCCACACGACGACTATGCCAATGAACTTCTGCGATGGAAGTAAACACTCGATTCATCACCCAGCCTACCCCAAATGTAAATATAAAGAAAACAGCAATACGCACGATCACAATAAGTGGATTTGAGTTTCCTGAACTTAAACCACTTAGAATCGAAAGTACCACAATTCCTAAAATATCATCAATTAAAGCAGCGGATAACAATACTGTTCCTGTGGTTGTCTTTAATTTTCCCATTTCGTTCAATGTTTCTACCGTAATAGATACAGAGGTTGCTGAAAATACAGATCCCACAAATGCCGCTTTTAAAAAATTTTCAAATGTAAATGTAAATCCAAAGAAGAAAAAGTACAAGCCTCCGCAGATAATCAACGGAACAAATACTCCCATGATGGCAATCACAAGTGCTTTTGGTCCTGTTCGTTTTAACTCCGAAAGATCTGTGTCAATTCCTGCTGTAAACATCAACATAATAACACCGATTTCCGCTGTCTTTACTAGGAAATCGGAACTTTGCATGAGTCCGAAACCACTGGGTCCTAAAATAATCCCTGCTAACAACGCCCCAACTACTTGTGGCATATGAATCTTTGCTGATGCTACTCCTAAAATTTTAGTGGACAATAATATCAAAGCCAATACTAATAAATATGTATATTCCATCTATCTCCATCCTTTACACTACAATATAAACTTTGTGCCATAGATGATACTATAACTTTTCTTGATATAAATCAATAGTTTTTGTATACAAATAGAAAAAAGAAAAACCTTCCGTTTGTTTTCTGCAAATGTCCGTACTGGACACCTGAAACAAACGGAAGGTTACGTTCTACATACGATTCATTTTTATATACTTTTGCCTTTTTCTAAATTTGGTTCTTCATTGTGCTCTTTTAGCATCTGCATTCCTAAAACCAATATAAATCCAAAAGCACAGAAAATAACGTGAAAACTGCTAAAACTCATTGCCGGTAATGCATTTTCCAATGTCGTAGGTCCCATTATAATAGCATAAAATGACCCAATCATCATACCGAGAATTAAATATACCGTCTGCACGCGAAACTTCTCTAGAGATAGCTTAATGATCTTCACTACTGTGAGTGCTCCCACAAGAATTCCTCCTCCGAACATCGCCAATGATGGAAAATAGGAAAATTCCAAATGAAGGATTCCTTTAATCGCAGTAATGACTGGCATATAAACTCCAAACACTAAAAGCAATGTTGATCCAGATATCCCCGGCAGGAACATAGCTGAAATTGCACACATTCCAATCAGAAATAATTTCAAACCAAGTCCTATTGAAAAATCTGAAAGATTAATAGATGCATCCCCTATTTTTCCGTTCATCCAAGTGATTCCTACAACAAGAAGAATTCCTACTATCAAAAACAATACTCCTTTTCCAATCTTATAAAAATTCTCCTTCTCTTCTTTTATAATCAACGGGATAGCGCCCGCAATAAATCCAATAAACAGTGAACTTACTTCATAAATATGACTTTCAAATAAAGAGGAAAGCGCCAAGGCCGCAAGAGCCATTCCTATTACCCATCCTGCTCCAAGCTTGAGCAAATAGCTTGCTGCATCTTTTTTCTCTTCTGCTTTTCCGAAAACAATATGATTGATCGAACCAATAAATCGGTCATAAAATCCCATAATAAATGCTACTGTTCCACCCGATACTCCCGGCACACTGTCAGCTAGCGCCATACAAAATCCATCTATTCCTTCTTTTAACATCAAAAAACCTCCTATCTGATTTTGATAGATATCTTAACAATCTACTTTAAACAAACAGAAGGTGTTTTTCTAAACAATTTCTAAACGATTTCTATTATTCCTTATTTATTCAGGCGGTAACCTGCGCCCCATACAGTTTCCAATATTTTAGGTTTCCTACTGTCATCCTCTATTTTTTCCCGAATCCGATTGATATGTACCATAACAGTGGCACTATCTCCGACATAATCATACCCCCAGATCTTTTCAAATAACTGATCTTTCGAAAAAACAATATTCGGATTCATCGCAAGAAATTTCAAAAGTTCAAATTCTCTGTTGGGAAATCGAATTTCTTTCTCTCCTTTATAAACTTTCCAACTTGCCGTTAGAATTCGCAAATCTCCTATAACAATTTCATCCGGATTTTTCTCTGGTTTTTTGGATACTCCAAATTTGCTCCGCTCATATTGACGTAGATTCGCATTCACCCTTGCCACAAGCTCTGCTGGATCAAAAGGCTTAGAAATATAATCATCCGCTCCGGCTCCGAATCCTCGAATCTTATCCACAGATTCTGTTCTGGCTGTTACCATAAGAATTGGAATATCCAGTTTTCCCCTGATTTCCTTACAAATTTCGTATCCACTTTTATCTGGAAGCATTAAATCAAGCAGAATCAAATCAAAACTTTCCTTTTCCAACAATGGGACAACCCGAGATCCTTCCGATACAATTTTTGTTTCTAAACCGGCTGTATTTAGATATGCTTCTTCGATCATACTGATATCCGCATCATCTTCCACAATTAAAATTCGCTTCTTATCCATTCTCATTCTCCTGTGCCAGCGGAAAAATTATATGAACTGCCAATCCGTCCAAATTTTCTGCACAAACTTCTCCCCCCATAGTTTCCACTAGATATTTCACAATATAAAGTCCCAACCCATTTCCTTCTTTTCGGTTTCTGGACTCATCGCACCGATAAAATTCTTCGAAAATATGCGGAAGTTTTTCTTCCAAAACCCCCTGTCCATTATCCGAAAAAACCAAATGTGCGTTTTTCTCTTTCTTACTTAATTCTACCCTGATTCTCAATTCCTCTGTTCCAGCATATTTGAAACTATTTTCTAACAGATTGTCCAGTATTCTCTGCATCTGCTCCAGATCAATCACTACCCAAATCTCGTCCCCGATATCCGCCAAAATAAGATATTCTATTTTTTTAGGATCCTCTTGTTTCCTTCGAACATAACTATTTAAAAATGCAGTTAGATTTGCCTTTTCCATGTGCAGTGGCATATTTCCTGTTTCCATCTTAGAAAAATAGAAAAGTCTCTGTAAAAGTGCGTCCATATCCCCGGTCCTTCGGTATGCTGTCTCCAAAAAAAGTTGCTGTTGCTCTGGCGATGAAGCAATTCCATCCATCAGTCCTTTAATAGTACCACGGACAGCTGTAAGCGGCGTGCGAAGATCATGGGAAATTCCGGCCACCATATCCGTCCTAGCCTTTTCGTATTTTCGATTTTTCTCCTGCTCCATAAGTATATGCGCCTGCATATTATTAAATGTATGACAGACATCCTCAAACTCCGATTCCCCCTGATATGCAATAGGAGCTGTTAAATTACCATTTTTCACACGATTGGCCCCATCTGCCAGTTCATTGAGTGGCTTTAAGATATGATTTGTTAAGTTTCTGGTAAACAACTGACTGATAAATAGCAACACACCAATACAAATCACTCCGTCCAGTAAAAACAGAAAAATAAACGAATTTTTATAAACTGTCAGCTCATGTAACGCCTCTTCTAAATCATCTTCGTCATCAATCCATGTGATCGCTTCTCGAAAATCCTGTTCAATTATTTCTACATAGACTTTTGCTATTGCAACGTTTACTGCAAGAAAAATTAACAGTGTAACGAGCACCATCAACGTATTCGAATAAAAAATTTTCTTTTTTACTGTTTTCTTTTCTTTTCCCATATCCTTTATAACCACCTCTAAGGGAAGAGAATCTGTCCGTTCTCTCCCCTTGAAACTCATTCTGTAGCACTCTTCTGTTCTAAAGGTCTGCGCTACTGTTTATTATTCTTATCCTCTAATTTTTTCCCACAACTTCCACAGAAGTGATCTGATTTGCTGCAAGTCTGACCGCAATATGAACACACTCGACTTACAGATGCACCACACTTTGTGCAAAATGTTGATTTTTTCTGCCATTTTTGACAAGACGGACATTTTTCACGGAATATGTCACGTATTACAACGAACAAAACCACTGTTCCAAGGTTTCCTATGATTCCCAAAAGAAACCAAAGAAGTCCATTCATATCCGCCTGTATTGCCCGTTGATAAAGCCACGCGGCAATCAAAATCCAATATGCAATGATCAACACCGTACACAAAAGCCCTGTGACTCCCACAACTACTTCGGCAGCCAAAGATGGTTCTGTCATATGAACGAAATTCTCTATGTCATCCAATTCTCCCTCATCATCGTTTTCAAGCTGTAACCGCAATTTCTCAATGTCCAGTTCTTCTCCCATATCTTTTCCACTCTCTTCTTGGTCATCCCACTTTTGTACAGCAGTAATTACCTCGCCGATTTGAGTACGAAGTGTGATAGCAGATAATCCCCCTCCTATCAGTAGAACACAAAGTGCCACAAAAATAATTTGTTTTAATCGTTTACCGGTATTCATCCTCATTATTTTTTCATGAATCTTACCCATAATGTATGCTCCTCTCATTTTGATGAATCCAGTATAACAAGCAATACTAAACCTCAACTCCATAAAAGTTAAACAAAATCTAAACTATCCCGTATCTACAATATCTGCTTGCAAGTAAAGTATAACATGGGTACTTTTTGTCATTCAATCTATTTCTTGAAACTGCATAGTTCTTACGTAGCCATGCTCAGAATATGTTACAGTCTTTAACCCTTGATTTTACATTTAAATCAATGTTGTATGTTTTTTGTATCTTCTTTTTTGTGGTATTCGTGTTTATTATAAAAACTATTCGGCAAATTTCTATGAATTCACTCGATGTAGACAACAGACCGTCTCCACGTGCACACTCATTGGGAATTGATCAACTCCTCTCACCTTTTCA
>JAHHTL010000049.1 GCA_020024635.1 Ruminococcus sp. | reverse complement strand
TTATCATAGAAGAACCTTTTAATGTCTTATTTACAGAAAAACTTTCACATACTCTTAGAGACTTTTTTTACAGCCCCTTTATTCTAATTATCGAAATCATCTTCATTTAGTTTATTATCAATAATTTGTTGTTTTTTCTTATTTATATTTATCATTACCGAACGAAATACAAAGAAGAAAAGGACAAAACTAACAAAATATAATGCCAAATTTTTCACATTATATTGCCCGCTTAATATTGCAAATAAAATTACGGAAGCAACCCCTAAAACAACTGTTTTTAATAATATTTTTTTCTTACCCTCGCCATTTGGGTTCCATATATCAATCCCTTTTGCTAAGTTACGAATTGAAATAAATCCCCCACATCCTATTAATGCAAAAAATTCAACAGCATATTGAGCGAATGGAGCATTCATAAAAAATTGCTGTACAATAATAGAAATTATCAATCCAACCACTAACCACCCGTATGCCTCACTTTGAATTTTTCTTCTCTCCAAAAGTATTCTTTCATCTTGAATTTTATTGTTCTTCATCTAATCCCTCCCAAAATAAATCATTTAGTGTTTTGTTTAATGTTTTGCAGATTGCTATACAAAGATTTAGTGTAGGGTTATAATCACCAGATTCAATAAGCCCTATAGTTTGTCTTGTTACTCCTACTGCTTTAGCCAAATCATCCTGTTTCATATCGCATTCAATACGAGCGATTTTCATTCGTTTATTTTTCATATAGACCTCCTTATATTACATACTATATAGTATATATTACTAAATGTCAAATATATATTGCATTAAGAATAAAATAATAGTCATACAATATTTAAAACGCTTTGGATAAATATACATATTTTTACTTACTAATCCTTTTTTATTGTATATATAATGAAAAAAGTTCTAAGTCATTTATTTAACTTAGAACTTTAGTGATTTATTATGTGATTCTGTATGAGATTTTAATTGTGATTTCTTATGAGAATTTATAACTTTGCACCTCAAAACGGAACCCGTTGGATTTTTCCTAACTCTTTTTTACGTAAAACTTATTTTACTTTTCCAGAATACTTCTCTTCGCAATATTTACAACGATAAGTTTGAGTTTCTTCATCAGTGAGCACAAATACATGATCGAGACCTTGTTCAATAGAAGTAATACAACGTGGATTTTTACAACGAATCACATTGCGAATTTCTTTTGGAAGTGTAAGAAGCTTTTTAGCAACTACTTTTTCATCCTGAATAATATTGACGGTGATATTATGATCAATGAATCCTAGGATGTCTAAATCCATGAAATCAATTGGACACTCAATTTTCATGATATCTTTTCTTCCCATTTTGTTACTTTTCGCATTTTTAATAATCGCTACACAACAATCAAGCTGATCTAAGTGAAGATGTTTGTAAATTTCCATACTTTTTCCAGCCTGAATATGATCAAGTACAAAACCTTCTGAGATACTTCCTACATTTAGTGTATTTTTAACCATAATCATTCCTCTTTCTTTATATTGGTTTTCAAAATCTTTAAACTAATCTACATGAATATCAAGCAGTGTAAGGATCAGTGCCATACGCACATATACACCATACTGAACTTGTTTAAAATAAGCGGCTCTTGGATCGTCGTCAACTTCCACAGCAATTTCATTTACTCTTGGAAGTGGATGAAGAACATACATGTCCTCTGGAGCAAGGGCCATTTTTTCCTTGTCAAGGATATAAAAGTCTTTCATTCTAACGTAATCTTCTTCATTGAAGAAACGCTCTTTTTGAACACGTGTCATATAAAGAATATCCAACTCGGGAAGTGCCTCTTCAAGACGTACTACTTCTTTATACGGAACATTTTTTTTGTCGAGAACATCATTGCGAATGTAATCTGGAAGTTTTAATTCTTCTGGAGAAATGAGAACAAATTTGATCCCAGTGTAGCGGACAAGAGCGTGGATTAAAGAATGGACGGTACGACCAAATTTTAAGTCTCCACAAAGACCAATAGTCATGTTATGAAGTCGACCTTTTAAATTTAAAATCGTCAAAAGGTCTGTAAGTGTCTGAGTTGGGTGCTGATGTCCACCGTCTCCGGCATTGATCACAGGAATGGAGGAGTGACGGCAAGCAACCATAGGAGCCCCTTCTTTTGGATGACGCATTGCACAAATGTCAGCATAGCATGAAACAGTGCGAATGGTATCAGAAACACTTTCTCCTTTGGATGCAGAACTAGAATTTGCGGAAGAAAATCCCATAATATTTCCACCAAGTTTCAGCATCGCTGCTTCATGACTTAGTCTTGTACGTGTACTTGGTTCATAAAATAATGTAGCAAGTGTTTTCCCGTCGCATGCATGTGCATATTTGGCTGGATGTGCCTCAATATCCTGCGCAAGGTGCAGAACATCGTCTAGTTCTTCTACAGACAAATCCAGTGGGCTCATTAAATGTCTCATAAACAACCTCCTTATATGCCAAAACAGGCATATGTAAATATTTATTAGTTTTAAGTCAAAATTCTTCAAAGTAATGATATACTAAAAAAAAACCTTTTTCAACATCAAAATCAATAAAAATCAGAATCCTTTTTTAAAGTCTATTAAGGCCTGTAATATCACTGTCAATGATCATAGAATAGTTTGTATAATATACCACAAAACCGGGTTTTCCACCATTTGGTTTTTTGACATGTTTTTTTTCGATGTAGTCGATTTCAATTTTCTCATTCTCTCTGGCTTTCGAGTAATATGCAGCAAGTTTTCCGGCTTCTTCAAAAGTACGATCAGGAAGTTCTCGTCCTTCTGTTTTTACAATTACATGAGAACCAGGTGTATCCTTTGCGTGGAACCACCAGTCATTTCCGTTTGCAAAGTGGAAGGTAAGTTCCTCATTTTGCAGGTTGTTTTTTCCAACGTAGATGTGAAATCCATCGCTGGAAACATAATGAAGAGGAGTATTTGAAACTTTCACTTTCTTTTTGGTGTATTTTCTACGCATATAACCGGCTTGAATTAATTCTTCTTTAATCTGGGATAAATCATCCTCTGTTAGGGCAATATCCAAAGAGGCGCTGATAGATTCAAGATATGTAATGTCGTCCCTTGTTTCCATGATAAGTTTTGATAGCGCTTCAAAAGTTCTTTTTTGCTTGTTGTATTTGTCAAAGTAACGTTTGGCGTTGTCTTGTGGTGATTTAGTTTGATCCAATGGGATGGTAATCATTTCATTGGTGTAATAGTTCAAGGCTTTCAGACTTTTGGCACCTTCTTCTAGATTGTATCCATAAGTATGGAGCAACTCCCCATATACTTTATATTTATCCCTTCCATCTGTATCTTGTAATTGACGAATTTGAAGATTATATTTTTTGCGATTTCGTTCTAGCGCTGTCTGAACGATGTGACGCAGATCAGCGGATTTTTGACGAATACGGGTTAACGTATTTTTGGAAGAATAGTATTTATTTAGTACGTCAGACATATGTGAAAAATTTTGACAGTTATAATTTGGAAAAGAAGTCATTGGAAGTGCGGAAAATTCTTTTGGTTCTGTTCCTAAATAGTAAATACAAGGTTGAAAAGTAGCCGTTTTTATGTTGGACATAAAAATAGAAAATTGGTTATACAAATGTTTTAAATGATCTGTGGAAAGCTCTTTTCCGGGAACAAAAGAATCCATACAAGCAAGTGTACAGATTTCTTGCGCAACAACAGGACTGATTCCAGTAAAGCTAGTATAGATTGCTTTTCCAATGTCGCAAGACTTTTCAGCAACAAGAGAAATAAAGTCCTTTTCTGTTACAGTAAGAGGATCTAGTTTATGCATAGTGTCGGGAATGAAATATGTACGCCCTGGGAGGACTTCACGCACAGAACTAACCTGAGCAGAAACATGTTTGATGCTATCGATGATCAGATCATTTTCATCGCAAAATATGATATTGCTATGTTTTCCCATAATTTCTACAATTAATTTTTTCCTGCAAAGATCACCCATTTCATCAAGGTGTTCAATGGTGAAATGAATGATACGTTCAAGTCCGGGCTGCGAAATTTCAACAATGCGTCCGTTACTAATATGTTTACGAAGGAGCATACAAAAATTAGGGGCAGTCATGGGGCTTGGTTTATTTGTATCAGTAAGGTATATTAATGGAAGAGAGGCACTTGCAGAGATACAAAGGCGTCTTTGCCCTGCTGGTGTTTTTATGGTTAACAGTAGTTCGTCAACTTCAGGTTGCGCAATTTTGGCAATCCTTCCATTTAACAACACCTCTTTAAATTCCTGTGTTAAACAGGCAACAGTAATTCCATCAAAAGCCATAATCAGTTTTCCTTTCATAAATAATCTAAAATGCTAATCCATTGTAACACAGAATACACAGCGGCGGAAGTGTTGGGGTTATTAAATTATTCTAAAACAAAAGGTTGACCGAAAAGGAAGAAACGAGGTATAATTACTCATAATGTTTTAGAATTAAAATCAAAATAGAGGGATGAATAGCCATGATAAAAAGTATGACAGGCTTTGGACGGTGTGAGATTCAAAAAGACTTAAGAAAATTTACGGTAGAGTTAAAGAGTGTGAACCACAGATATTTGGATTTGAATATTCGTATGCCGAAGAAATTTAATTTTTTTGAATCTGCAATACGCAATATGTTAAAACAATATGCAAATAGAGGGAAAATTGATATTTTTATTACTTATGAGAACGAAGCAGAAGGTGAAGGGATTCTGAAATACAATTCTACCTTGGCTTCGGAATACATGAAAGTATTTGAGCAGATTCAACAAGAGTTTCAGTTGGATCAAGATATTCGAGTATCCACATTGGCACGGTTTCCGGAAGTTCTTACGATAGGAGAGCAGCTAGAAGATGAAGAAGAACTTTGGAGTGGTCTTAAAGAAGCATTGGAGGGAGCTTTTGAACAGCTAGTTTCTACGCGCACAGTGGAGGGGGAACATTTAAGACAAGATATTCTGGAAAAACTTTCAAAGATGGAATCGTTGATTGCATGTGTGGAAAAGAGAGCTCCGCAGATTATTTCAGAGTATCGTGCAAAATTACAGGAAAAAGTTTCAGAGTTGTTGGAAAACACACAGATTGATGAGAATCGTATGGTGTCGGAAGTGATTTTATATGCGGATAAGATTTGTACGGATGAAGAAGTTGTACGACTTAGAAGTCATATTAGTCATATGCGCAATACACTTGAGGAGAAAGATGGGATTGGTCGTAAATTGGATTTTATCGCACAAGAGATGAATCGAGAAGCAAATACCATTCTTTCAAAAGCAAATGACATAGAAGTATCCAATTATGCCATTGAACTAAAAACAGAAATTGAAAAAGTACGTGAACAAATTCAAAATATAGAATAGAAGGAAGAAGATGATGAAAGATAGAGGAATACTAATTGTTGTATCAGGATTTTCAGGTTCAGGAAAAGGAACCATCATGAAGGAATTGGTAAAAAGATACCCGGACAATTACGCCCTTTCTGTATCAGCAACTACACGCAATCCTCGTGAAGGAGAAGTAGATGGAAGAGAGTATTTCTTCCGAACGAAAGAAGAATTTGAAAAAATGATTGCGAAAGATGAATTGATAGAGTATGCTAAATATGTGGAGAACTACTATGGTACTCCAAAGGAATATGTAGAGAAACATCTGGCAGAAGGAAAAGATGTGATTTTAGAAATTGAAATTCAAGGCGCTCTTAAGGTGAAGAAAGCATTCCCAGATACACTTCTTTTATTTGTTACACCGCCAGATACAAAAGAACTAAAGAGGCGACTTGTAGGTCGTGGGACAGAAACAATGGAAGTGATCGAGTCAAGAATGGAACGTGCCGCAGAGGAATCACAGGGGATGCATCAGTATGATTATCTTGTGATCAATGACAGACTTGATGAATGCGTAGAGGAAATGCATAGTATTATAAGATGCGAGCATCGAAAATGCATGCGCAATTTAGAATTTATGGAAAAAATCCAAAAAGAATTGAAAGGAGAAAAATAAAACATGTTACATCCATCATACACAGAATTAATGGAAGTGGTAAATCACGATTTAGAGGAGGGAGCGACAAAAGTGGTAAATAGTCGTTATTCTATCATTATGGCTACAGCAAAAAGAGCAAGACAGATTATCGATCATGCAGAACCACTTGTGTCTACAAAAGAGGGACAAAAATCGCTTTCCATTGCTATTGATGAATTAAATCAAGGGAAGCTTAAGATTATAGCGGATAATGTAGAAGAATAGAGAAGAAAGGATGGCAGATATGCCCTTAAAATGGGAAGTCTGCCTTTATTTTTGGAGAATATATGAAAATATTATTTATTTCACTTGGCTGTGATAAAAATCTTGTAGATACAGAAAAGATGCTTGGTCTGCTTGCAAAACGAGGATGGTCTATGATTGATGATGAATCACAAGCAGACGTGATTGTTATTAATTCATGCTGCTTTATTCAGGATGCAAAAGAAGAGAGTATTCAATGTATACTGGATATGGCAGAATATAAAAAAATAGGAAAGCTAAAAGCTTTGATCGTTACCGGATGTTTAGCACAAAGATATCGGCAAGAGATTATAGAAGAGATTCCAGAAGTAGATGCAGTACTTGGAACTTCTTCTTATGATAAAATTGTAGAAGCAGTTGAAGAAGCTTTAGAAGGGAACCATGGATCTGTTGTAATGTCAGATTTGCAGGCACTTCCACAGGTGAAGGCGGATCGTCTTATTACGACAGGGGGGCATTTTGCATATCTTAAGATAGCAGAAGGATGTGATAAACATTGTACGTATTGCATTATCCCTAAAATTAGAGGAAACTTTAGAAGTGTACCGATGGAACAGTTGATACAAGAAGCAACCTATCTATCGGAGCAAGGGGTAAAAGAATTAATTCTTGTAGCACAGGAGACTACTTTATATGGAAAAGATTTATATGGAGAAAAAAGCCTGCATAAGCTATTGAAAGAATTGTGTAAGATAGAGGGGATTCGTTGGATTCGAATCTTGTATTGCTATCCAGAAGAAATTACAGATGAATTGATTGATGTGATCAAGACGGAACCTAAAATATGTCATTATCTTGATCTACCAATTCAGCATGCCAGCGATGCTATATTAAAACGTATGGGGAGAAGAACCTCTAAACAGGAACTGATTGATATTATAGAGAAACTCCGCAGAGAAATTCCGGATATATGCCTTCGTACCACGCTTATCACAGGTTTCCCAGGCGAAACACAGGAGCAGCATGAGGAGTTAATGCAGTTTGTTGATGAAATGGAATTCGATCGATTGGGTGTGTTTACCTATTCGCCAGAAGAGGATACCCCGGCGGCAACAATGGAAGGACAAATTCCCGAAGAAGTCAAGTTAGATCGTCAGGCAGAACTTATGGAACTTCAGCAGGAAGTGGCCTTCGATAAAGCAGAAGAAATGATAGGAAAAGAAGTTTTGGTGATGATCGAGGGGAAAGTTGCAGATGAAAATGCATATGTTGGAAGAACTTATAAAGATGCACCAAATGTGGATGGACTTATTTTTGTGAATGCAGATGTAGAATTGATGTCAGGTGATTTTGCAAAAGTCGAAGTTACAGGGGCATCAGATTATGATTTGATAGGAGGCATCATACCATGAATTTACCAAACAAACTTACAATTCTAAGAGTTATAATGGTCCCGATTTTTGTGCTGTTTATGCTGACAGATTTAGGAGGCGCTGCAAACAAGTGGATTGCACTTACACTTTTTGCAGGAGCAAGTTTTACGGATTTTTTGGATGGTAACATTGCAAGAAAGTACAATCTTGTTACGAACTTTGGAAAATTTATGGATCCACTTGCAGATAAATTGCTTGTATGTTCGGCAATGATTTGTCTGATCGAAATGGAAAAACTGCCAGCGTGGATTGTAATAATTATTATTGCTAGAGAATTTATTATCAGCGGATTTCGTCTTGTTGCATCGGATAACGGAGTTGTCATTGCGGCAAGCTACTGGGGAAAGTTCAAAACGGTCTTTCAGATGGCTATGATTATTGTGTTGATTATAGATCTTGGTGGTGTGTTTGATGTTATAGGAAAATGCTTAATTGTTATTTCCCTTGCACTTACCGTGATCTCATTGTTTGATTACATTTATAAAAACAAACAGGTTCTTACACAAGGGGGAATGTAAAATGTGTAAGCAAAGTTTGAATAACACCCAGTCGATGGAAGAACGCTTGGTAGAGCAACTGAAAGAAAAAAGATTTACAATCACAACAGTAGAATCGTGTACTGGGGGATTACTTGCTGGCACAATTGTAAATGCCAAAGGAGCATCTGATGTCTTTAAGGAAGGGTACATTACCTATTCAAATGAAGCGAAAGAAAGATTGGTTCATGTTTCTTTTGATACCCTTGAAAAATATGGCGCTGTAAGCGAAGATACAGCCAAAGAAATGGCGGAAGGTGCGGCGAAAGTTGCAAAAGCTGAAGTGGCCGTTAGCACAACGGGAATTGCAGGACCAGATGGCGGAACGGAAGAAAAGCCAGTAGGGTTGGTTTATATCGCATGTAGTGTTTTAGGAAAAACAGAAATTATAAGAAACCAATTTACGGGATCACGTCAGGAAGTTCGAGAAAAAAGCGTTGCAAAAGCATTAGAATTAGCTCTAAAAATGATTCGATAAATATTTATAGCAAAAACTAACAAAAACTTGTACAAACTTACAATTGACGAATCTTGTTATTTATGAGAAAATGAACAATATATGGGCGTTAAAATATTATCATATGCCCTTAGGAAGAATAACATTCATATTTGAAAGGAGTTTTAACATGATTTATTCACATGAAGTAGAAATGATGTGTCCAGTAGCACAGGGTGCGAACCACGGACCAGCTCCAATTCCGGAAGAAGCAAAATGGGTACAGGCAAAAGAGGTGAAAGACATTTCTGGTCTGACACATGGAGTAGGCTGGTGTGCTCCACAACAGGGTGCATGTAAACTTACTTTAAATGTTAAAGACGGTATTATTCAGGAGGCATTGGTTGAGACACTTGGATGTTCAGGAATGACACATTCAGCAGCTATGGCATCTGAAATCCTTCCAGGAAAGACAATTTTAGAAGCGCTTAATACAGACCTTGTCTGTGATGCAATCAACACAGCTATGAGAGAGCTGTTCTTACAGATTGTATACGGAAGAACACAGAGTGCATTCTCTGAAGATGGTCTTCCAATTGGTGCAGGTCTTGAAGATTTAGGAAAAGGACTTCGTTCTCAGGTTGGTACAATGTATGGTACTCTTGCAAAAGGTCCACGTTACTTAGAGATGGCAGAAGGATATGTTACAGGTATCGCATTAGATGAAAACAGCGAAATCATCGGATACAAATTTGTAAACCTTGGAAAATTCACTGATTTCATCAAAGCAGGTGATGCACCAAACGAAGCATGGGAGAAAGCTCAGGGTCAGTATGGACGTGTGGATGACGCAGCTAAGATCATCGACCCACGTAAAGAGTAATCACTCATAAAAGATAAAAGCTAGAGTTCATAAGTAACGATAAATAAATCAGGAGGACAATTAAATGGCTTTATTTGAATCATATGAAAGAAGAATTGATAAAATCAATGAAGTATTAAATAGCTATGGCATCGCTTCTCTAGAAGAGGCTGAGAAGATCACAAAGGATGCAGGACTTGAAGTTTACGATCAGGTTAAAGCAATTCAGCCTATTTGTTTTGAAAATGCTTGCTGGGCATACATTGTAGGTGCAGCAATTGCTATTAAAAAAGGTTGTAAAACAGCAGCAGAAGCAGCAGCAGCAATTGGGGAAGGACTTCAGTCTTTCTGTATCCCAGGTTCTGTAGCAGATCAGCGTAAAGTTGGTCTTGGACATGGTAATTTAGGAAAAATGCTTCTTGAAGAAGATACAGATTGTTTTGCGTTCCTTGCAGGACATGAGTCATTTGCAGCAGCAGAAGGTGCGATCGGTATTGCTGAAAAAGCAAACAAAGTTCGTAAAAAACCACTTCGTGTTATCTTAAATGGTCTTGGAAAAGACGCAGCAAAGATTATTTCAAGAATCAATGGATTTACATATGTTCAGACAGAATATGACTATTATACAGGTGAGTTAAAAGAAGTTTCAAGAACTCCATATTCTGAAGGACTTCGTGCAAAAGTTAATTGCTACGGTGCAAACGATGTTCGTGAAGGTGTAGCAATCATGCACAAAGAAGGGGTAGATGTTTCTATCACAGGTAACTCTACAAACCCAACACGTTTCCAACATCCAGTTGCAGGTACATACAAAAAAGAATGTATCGAGCAGGGTAAAAAATACTTCTCAGTAGCATCAGGTGGTGGTACAGGTCGTACACTTCACCCAGATAACATGGCAGCAGGTCCAGCTTCTTACGGTATGACAGATACACTTGGACGTATGCACTCTGATGCACAGTTTGCAGGTTCTTCCTCTGTTCCAGCACACGTTGAGATGATGGGGCTGATCGGCGCAGGTAACAACCCAATGGTTGGTATGACTGTTGCAGTAGCAGTTGCAGTAGAAGAAGCAGCAAAAGCTGGTAAATTTTAATATAAAATCTAAAATAGATTAAGGTTAAAAGACTTCTCAGACCGTTATGCGGTTTGGGAAGTCTTTTTGCGTTTCTGTGGAAGTTGATATAAAAAAGATAAAGTTTCACGCTGAATGTTTTTGAAAAATAGTAGAATCTTATCTGTCAATTAGGCCGTCTAGATATGCTTGAAAAAGTTCTTTTTTTCTATTTTTTAAGTTCCTGTATTTATTAAGAAGCTCATCTTCTTCAGGACTAAGAGATGTATCGCTTAAAGGGTAAGATTGAAAATCAAAAAATTCTGAAAGAGTAATGTTTAAACCTTTGCAGAGCTTTTCAATCGTGCCTATAGTAGGGCAAGTGCGTCTGTGCATAATGTTATTAAGACTTGAATAAGGCATTTCTGCATTTTTTGCAAGGCGATATAAACTTAAATGTTTTTTCTTTGCAAGTTCTTCAATACGTTCAAATACTTTATCTTCTACCATGAATACTCCTCACTTTCAATCTTTTAAATTCAGTATAACGAAAAGATAATATAAAATTTAGTATCATTATTGGGTTATGTATTTACGTTTATGACAATAATGAGTTATACTTTAAGAGAATACATATGATGCAGGAGGTAAAAAAATGAGAAAGAGAACAAGAAGGATAGCAGCGCTGGGGTTATCTTTGATGCTTGTTGCAAGTAATTTTGTGTTCGCTTATGCAGTGGAACCGGAAGGAACTACTCGGGCAGAAACTACAGTAGAGCAACCTAGCAAAGAAAATACAACGGTTGGTCAGTCAGATGTTGCTGAGGGAGATTCAAAAGCAGATCATTCAAATGGTGTGAGTGAAGAAACAAAAGTAGAGCAGTTAACTCCAAACCAAGATTTGACACCGCATAATAAAGAGAATGCTGCTGATGATCAATTGGTAACACAGACAGAGGAAGATAATCAAGAAACAACTACTGAGGATACGAAAGTTACAAGTGATGCGGTTGTGAAAGTGCCTCAAATGGTTATTCCATTTGAAGAAGGAAAAGTAGTTGAAATACCATTGGAAGTTCCAGAAGGTTGGGATTTGCATTTCCCATATAATGAATGGTATAGTTTTATTGAGGGAGCACATTATAACTCAGAAGAAAAGGTGTTATCTTTTGAGTTTCACTATAGTGCACGTGAGGATATGAAAGTAGGAGTAAAAGATATTGAACTTCTATTTACTAACTATAAAGATGGAACATCTCAAACAAATACTAATATTAAAATTAAATTTGAAGAAAATATAGTTGTACCAAAGGTGTTACTTCAGCCAGTTATTTCTGATGGAATGTCGGATGCGGTATTTAAAATTGATACAGGAAGTGGGGATTATAAATTAACAGAAATTACAGAGATTGCGTTTTATGGTACAGGTGGGGGCATATCGGCAACTGAATTAATGGTTTTTCAGCCTCAAATCAGTCGTTTTCAAGCACAAGTTGATTTAGAGAAAGGGACCATAACATTAAAAGCGGGATTTATTCAATGGTTAGATAGTGGAGCAATACAGAATTTAAAGCTAATTGATGGAAACACAACTCACTTTAATGGAAATCCACGAGGATATGGTTTGGTTGTAAAAGGAAAATATGCAAACGGCTGGGAAGGCGAAATATCACACAGTAGGAATCCGGACGAATTATCCGATTTCGTATATAAGAAGTCGGCTAGAAAGAAAGAAATGCCATCTTTAAAAGAAACTTATCAAGAAGTAGATGGTTCGAAAGATATGACGCTTACATTTAATCCGGGTTCTGGTGATTATGCAATCAAAGAAATTAAAGGGATAGAATTTTGGGCAGAAAAAGGTGGTCAACAAGAAGTTGGTACTTTACAAGCTATGAGAGTAGGAACGCCGACAAGCTTTCAATATGATTTGAAGAACGGTACATTGACTTTGAAAAGACATGCCTTGGCATCACTTTTATATGGAAAATTTCCATCTGTAGGGATAACTTATATAGGAAGCATGGAAGTTCTTCTTGCCAACGGAAAAACGTGCTGGATTCACTCGGAATCAGGAAAAGGTTGGAAGTTAAAATCGTTAGAAAAATCAAAAGATGCTGTATTACAACATTTAGAGGAGTTACCATCAAATTCAACACAAATTTCAAAAGATAAGATGAAGGAATTAGTTGATGTAAACAAAGAGAAAGATATTGTGATAACGATTCCAAATAAAAATGGAACTAGTAACATTGTATATTCCTTTGCAAAAGGTACAATGAAAATGGTTGATGGAAAAGAAATATTTGATTTAGGTGTTGAATTCATAACTGATTTTACACAATTGAAAGCTAGAAGCAATAATTTTAAAGAGAATGAATTTGTGTTTAGGGCAAACTTTAATTACGATGGAAAGTTACCTGCCCCGGCAGAAATTAGCTTCCAAGTGGATAAGAAATGGGTAGGACAAACAGTATATTATTACCAGATTCTTGGAAATGGAGAACTTTCATATACAGGTCAAAAAGCAGTTATTGGGGACAATGGAGTGTATACAGTAACGCAAGATCACTGTTCTGATTATGTTGGATTAACAAAAGCACCAAAAGGTGAAGAGGAAAATCCACAGAAACCAGGTACAGATGATGATGCGCAAACATCTAATCCGGTTGTAAAACCAGTGGAATCAAAACCAGAAAAAGTGAAAGATAATGAAGGAAAAGTATCAAAAACACCAAAAACAGGGGATGTTATGAGTGTATCTATGCTCTTAGGATGCATAGGCGCAGGAGTTGGTTCTCTTGGTGTAGTAGCAGCTGCTTTAGCAAAGAAACGTAAAAGATAATAAATACATGTCTTAAATGTTTTTCTTATAAATGCTGAAAACAAGAAAAATCTCGTAAATAAAAAATATTTGCGAGATTTTTTTATATTTATGACATATGTTTTCGGGCGATACAGGACGCAACACCTGCTACGCAAAGA
>JAHHTL010000048.1 GCA_020024635.1 Ruminococcus sp. | reverse complement strand
CAAAAAGGAGCCAGACTTACCATGTCCAACTCCTTCTTCCTCTTTTATGCCTCTCCCATTAGTGCTTTTGCCTGTTGCAAAACAGCTTTTCCGTTCATTCTTCCATAATCTTTCATATCAATTAATGCAAGTGGTACTTCCCCAGTAACTTCTCGAATATTATCCAATTCAAACCGAATCTGAGGTCCTAATAAAATACAGTCTGCTTTGGATGCAATGTTTTCTGCCATTGCGGATCCAACCGCTTGTATTTCGCATTCATACCCCTCTTCCTTGGCCGCCATCTTCATTTTCTCAACCATCATACCTGTTGACAACCCAGCCACACAGATTAAATATATTTGCCTCATGATTGTAACCTCCCATACAATTCTACAACTTCCTTCGCAAGATCTACAAATGTGATACTATTCATCAAATGATCCTGTGCATGAACCAAGAGCATACTAAATGGTGTCTGTTCTCCACCGGCTTCCTGCGTAAGCAATATTGTCTGCGCTTTGTGTGCTTCCATTTGCACCTTCGCAGCTTCTTTTAATTTTTCTTGCGCATCCTTGTGCTCCCCTTTTTTTGCCAATTGAATTGCTTCAAATGCCAAAGATTTTGCTTCGCCTGAATTCACAATGATTTCTAACAGATTTTCTTCATTATTTCCCATAAAACAATACTCTCCTATTTTCATGTATTTCTTATGTGTCTTCTCCTAAAATAAAATTCCGATACCAAAATCCACTCTTTTTGATACTTCTCTCCAAAGTATTGTAATCTACACCAATTAATCCATATCGTTTCTGGTATCCATTCGTCCAAGAAAGTAAATCGATTGCAGACCACACATAATAGGCACTGATATTAATTCCTTGCATACAAAGATCTTCCACTACTTCTATGTGCTGCTTTAAGTACGAAATTCTTTCATTATCTTCAAAGAATCCATCTTCATCTGCCTGATCATCAAATCCAATTCCATTTTCCGAAATAATAATTTCCTTTTTTCCGTATTTATTATAAATTTGTTTCAACAGATTTTCAAGACCTTGTGGATAGATCTCCCAACCCCATTTTGTATAGTTTCCATCTGGAACTCTTACAAAAGAAAATTTTTCTTCTATCTTGTCGCTGTCTAAATCTTTGGCTTCAACCACACGACGCATATAGTAGTTAACGCCAAGATAATCGCCTATATTTTCTTCCATCAGTTTATAATCTTTGTCGTCGATTATGGGTGCTCCATAAGTCTTTTGACAAAATTCCAACATATTTTTTGGATAATGACCTGTTAATGCAGGGCTGATATACCAATCCGACATAAAATCGTAGGCATAATCTCTTGCTTTTCGATTTTCTTTTGTATCTTCTAACACATCTACCGGCATGGGATTTAAGACAATGCCGATTTTTCCTTCCATCCCCATATCACGGAACATTTTGATGGCTGCTGCACTGGCCACATTAAAATGATGGGATACCTGAAGGGCATGTGTATTATTCTTTTCCTGCGGTGGGTGTGTTCCCTGAATATATCCTTCCATGACCTCTGATGCCGGTTCATTGATGGTTCCCCACAAACGAACCCTTCCTCGAAAGTGTTCAAATAACAGTTTGCAATAGGCAAGGAAATCCTCAATCACCTCTTTGTTTAGCCATCCACCTTTTTTCAAAAGTGGAAGGGGAAGATCCCAATGATACAACGTCAGATAGGGTTCGATGCCATATTCATTTAACCGGTCTACAATGCGATCATAAAATTCCAACCCTTTGGGATTCATTTGCCCTGTTCCTTCTGGAAAGATTCTAGACCAAGATACAGAAAATCGGTAGGTCTCAAGGCCAATCTCGTGAAAAAGTTTCAGATCTTCTTCCACATGATGATAATGGTCTACCGCAATATTCCCATCATATCCTAACGGATTCTTTTCATAATATTCATCCCACGAGTTTTTTCCTTTGCCGTCACAATAAGTTGCTCCTTCTACCTGGTAGGCAGCTGTCGCTGCCCCCCAGAGTATATTTTTATGTACTTCCTCACGTGTCATGCTATTCCTCCGTACTTTTTTCTTCTAATACCAACTGTTTCTCATAGGAGCGGAAGAATGGGAACCAAATGATCATATCTACAACGATCAATAACAGTACCCATATAAACGCTTTGTAATCCATAGTCGACAATGCCGCACCTAATGGAGCTGGTGTTGTCCATGGTACCAAAGTAAATGTTTTTCCAATAATATTGGTATACATTACTACATAAGTTAATAATGCATTGACTGTCTGTACCAAAACAAATGGAATCATGAATGTTGTATTTAATACAAGTGGTGTACCAAAAATGATTGGTTCATTGATATTGAAAAGGGATGGAACAATGGAGAGTCTTCCCAATGTTTTTAACTGTTTCGATTTACTTCTTAGCATTAAAAGGTTTAATCCTAACGTTGCCCCTGCTCCTCCAAGAATCATGAAGAAGGCACGGAATGGCTCTGTGTAAATATATTCTGCCTGAAGCCCTTGGGTTACCAGTGCGGCATTTGCAGTCAGATTTCCTAATTCAAATACACCAACGACACCACTTACAATGGAAGAACCATGAAGTCCTACAATCCATAATAACTGCGTAATAATGGAAATCAAGATAATACCAAATGGAGAATCGATTGCAACAACCAGTGGTTTAAAAATTGCCTTAATTAATTCTGGAATTAATAATCCTCCACTTAATTTTTGAATAAGTAAACTAATCAAGAACACTCCTACTGCATTTACAAGCATTGGTGTAATAGATGCAAAGGATGCTTTTACCGGCGCTGGTACCGACTCTGGCATCTTAATGCACAGCCCCTTTTCTTTAAAGAATCGTGTCACTTCTGTTGTCAACAGTGCGATTACAATCGCTGTAAAGATTCCTTCTGCTCCAAGATACGCCATAGGCATCACAATGGATTGATTGGCTAAAATCTCTTCTCCTAACATTTGTTCTTTAATAAGAGAAGACATCACTCCTAGATTCGATGGTGCACTTGCAATCAAAAAACATACAGCGGAGATTGTCATACCTCCTACCGGATCTAACTTATAAGATTTTGCCAAAGAGTGTGCAATGGCCAGACACACAAACAGCGCCATCATTCCTAATGATGCACGAAAGAGTAGCTCGATCTGCATTCCGTTTGCAACTGCCCACTGCTTCCACGCGATCAAAAACTTAAATAAAAGATTGGTCGGTTTCATTGTATCCAAATTTACTGGTGGTGATGTTACAATTAAAGTCAAACCTCCTAATAGTGCAAGTGGTGTAGCTGCTACCATACCATCTCGAATCGCTCGTAAATGTTTCTGTGAAGAAATTTTATTTCCAAGTGGAATTAATTTTGCATCTAAAAATTTTTCCAGTTTTCCCGTTTTTCCAGCTCCCATTTCTTTGTCCTCCTTTATTCCTTTGTCAGTTTCACTGCCAGCATTCCATAGCGTTCCATGCAGCGGTAAAATTCCTCTAGATGTTTCCCTTGAATCAGTAGTTCATTGCCTTCTTTCTTCCACTCACACTGTTCTTCCATCCCTAAAATTCCAACCTTCGTCACTCCCTCTACATATGGCAAAGATAGAGGCATCCCCTTTACCTGCTCTTCGTTTAGGAACACATACTGATTCTTTCCACAAACAGTGGATGGGTAGGGATATTCCTTTCGATATGGTTTCGTATCATAGATCCCTTCCCCACATTTTAACAACCACTGTCCCATTTCTTTTAACCGCTCCACCTCATGCACTGGAATCGTACCATCTGCCATTGGACCAATATTTAAAAGGAAATTTCCTCCTTTACTTACAACTCGAACGAGTTCTTTGATCAGTTCTTTTGTTGTACAGTAATCTTCCAATTTTTCTGCCCGATTATATCCATAGGATTTTCCAATCCCTCTACTCTCTTCAAACGGATGGTGCTCCACTTGTTTGTCTTGATATTCCGTGGAATAATAATCCCCATGTTCTCCCGGCATTCCTTTGTAAAAACGGTCATTGACCACAACTTTATCTTTTACACAAGATTCTTCATAGAGCCATGTTAAAAACGAACGTGTCTGGGTCTCTTCTTCGGTAAGATCCCACTCTCCTCCATCAGAATAGATAACAGACGGTTTATATTCGTTTACTAATTCATACAACTGCGGCTGTAAAATCTCTTTAAGATACTGTTCTTTTGGAAGTCCATATTTTTTCACATCTTTCTCTGGGATAAAATACCCCCCATCACACCGATGAGATGGAACACTTTCCCACTCAATGATGGAATAATAAATTCCAAACTCCACATTCCTTTTTAGAACGGCTTGTCTTAATTCTCCAACCAAATCTCGCATTGGACCAACCGCACAAGAATTCCACTTGGTTTTGTGTGGATTTTTTGTTGGCCACATACAATACCCATCATGATGCTTTGTTGTAAGAACCATGTACTTTGCTCCACTATCATGAATCAGCTCTGCCAGTTCATCCGGATGAAACAATTCTGCTCGAAAATCTTTTGCAAACTCTCTGTACTCCATATTTCCGTACATCTTTTCATGATAGCGATCTCCACTGTTTCGGTAATTTCCATATACAGATGCATAATACCATTCTGCATATGAGCCAAACATCTCATTGTTAACAGAACGGTATGCCGGCACACTATAAGGTCCCCAGTGGATAAAAATACCAAACTTCGCATTTTGATACCAACTTGGTATTTCTCTTTGATCTAGTTCTTCCCAAGATCTCTCCATACCCTTTCCTCCTTTATTTGTCATTCACAAGAGTTGCTTTATTTATATCCTTAGGGTACCATAATTAGATTTTATATCAAGGCAGAAAAAATCCACATTCAATCTGGAATTTTTGAATGTGGATTTGTGCATTTTTACTATTTTGTTTTTAAAATAAGTCCTAAATCTTTTGTCTTTATAAATTTTTGAATCAAATCTTGGTCCATTAATATTTTCATAAGCTGCTGATAAAATTTTTGCAAATTTTGATCTTCTAGTTGTCCAAATGAAATCAAAAATACAACTTGTACTGTGTTTCTTCCCCAAAAAACAGGTTCTTTCAAAAGACCTACGATCACCTTTGTCTCTTTCCCCATTGCTTTATATGGATGGGGAATGGCAATGAAATTGCCATAATCTGTAGAGGATAGTTCCTCTCTATGTAATACAGATGCTTCAAATTCCTCCGGCAGTTCTATAAACTCTCTGCTACGCTTGCATAGTTCTTTCACAATTTCTTCTTTGTTATTTCCTCGTAAATCTGTGAAAAACAGTTCTTTTCTAAAGTAACTCTGTAAAATCCCTGCGGAGCCCTTTTCCAAAATCTGTTTTACCTGAGCAATGTCTTCGTTATTTAAAAACAGATTCACTTCATACACCGGAACTGGCACAGATTCCGAAATCGGTACCGTTGTAAACACATAATCAATCTCCGTAAAATCGACACTTTTTAACTCAAACAAGTTACAAATTTTAATTTGATCAATGTATGCTCCAAATTCTTGTCTATAACGATAGGTTAATAGTTTCGAACTTCCTTTTCCAGAACTACAAACAATTAAAATGTTGCTTGATTCTATAACACTTTTCTGCTTTTCAAGACCCAGTTCCCAAATAACCGCAAGGTAACCAATTTCATTTTCCGATACATGCCTTTCATAATAATTGGTCAAAACCTCCGCTGTTCGCTTGGCAATCGTGTATGCAAAAGGATAGTTGTGCTGTATCTCCTCCAAAACTGGATTCTCAATAGGAATCTTATATCTTAACCGAATATCCAGAGGAATCATATGTTGATTTAATTGCATAATAAGATCAAAATTCCCACTAAGATCTATATTAAATTCCCGCAAAATCACATCTATCATCTGGGTAACCAGACTATTTAGTTCTTCTCGATAAATAAGATTCCCTTCCCCCCTGTTGCCAAGCACGCGTTTTCCAGCTAGCTGAATGGACAAGTATTCCTCCTCCGCTTCTGGCAATTCTATCTGATATCCTTTTTGAATTTCTTCTGACAAACGCTTTACAAACAACTTGTTGGATAAATCCACCCTGGTCTGTTCCAGATTTTCAAAGCTTACTTCTTTTCCCTTTTGCACCCTTCGAATGGAAATACAAATGTATTTTACAAAGTTGTAAAACGAAATTTCCGGAATGGATATCTCTTGCTCTTTCATTAACTTCAAGACAATTCCAGACATTATTTCCATCTCTTTTTCTAAGGTCTTGCTAAATATACTAAATTGATCTTTATACTCTGACAACCGTTCAACAAGGCAGGTTCGGATGTTGCTTTCTTGCCCCACTGCTCTTATGCCATACCCCGGTCTTCTCTCTACACGAATATCATAGCAATTCAAAATCTCTTCTACGCTTTTTAGTGTTGTCTTGATCACGCTTTCAGAAACGAAAAGCATTTCTGCTAAGTCGGATATAGTACTATATTCTTTGTGTTCTAGCAGATAAAACAACAAATAGCAAGAACGCTCTCCCAGTGTAACTGGGAGTTGCTTTTCTTGCTCCACTCCTAACATCTGCGCCAAGTCTTCCATCGTTACTTTTTTGTCCGAGACAAGCCGGAACCCAAACCGTGGTTTAGACTCAATTTCAATTTTATATAACGACAACTTCTGAAATATCTCATTTAATTCCTTTACCCGAATCCGGATTGTTTTACTACTGCACTCCAGTTCATTTGCTAAATCAGAAGCTGTCCTATAATCTCCGGAAATCAACAATTCGAGAATCCGTCTTGTATCCTCTCCAATCATTCTCTATAAAACTCCTTGCCCCTTCTACAATTCGCCTTTTTATCTGCTTGGGGTTCTTATAATTTTGTACGACTATGGTAATAGTCTACCACATCCTCCCAAGCTTCGTAGTTTTTATTTCCTCTTTTATCCTTAATACAATGGGAATAATTTTCTTTGATATACTGCCCGATATACTCGGTTGATTTGGCAGCGCCAAGTGTATTCAAATGGTTTCCATTATCTCTAAAATCTGTTTTTAAATCCACACAAAATTCCTCTGTTGGAATATTCATATCGATAAATTCTACCCCATGTTCCTTTGCAAGTTCCTTTACTGCATTATGCTTTGCATAATTCCAAGAACTTGGACTTGGCAACTCTACCATCAATAATGGAATATTTTCTTCCTTGCATTTTTCTATAAACGAACGGATCTGCTTTTCATTTTCTTTTGGAATTTCCTTTGGCTTTGCTTTTGGGTTTCCCATATAATCCGTTTTATATTTTGCCTCGTATACAATCTTAGATGGAATGTGCCCTTTATTTAAATCCACCATTTCTTTGCGACTTGGGAAGTCATGGAAATCTCTTGTTTTTAGTTCTTTCCATCTTGAATGGTAGACAAAAGGTGCAAATAAAATATTCGAAGCATCCAACTGTATGTCACTCTTACTGTAAAAGCAATCCGTTTCCAAAATGGCAAGCTTTGGTTGCTGTTTCTTTAACGTTTGTTGTAGCAATTTGTTTACATTGGTCATGGTCTGCTTTGGTCTTCCAGATCCATAAGCGGTATATCCAAATTTATCAAAAAGTACTGCCGGAGAAAATCCGGAATAAACATCTGAATTTCCATATACGATGACATCTAATGAATTTTCCGGTTCTGCTAAAAACCCCATTCCTCTATAATAAAGTTGCCCCCCTGAATCTTTAATGTTCTTCGGGGTCACAACCATTCCGATATACAGATATACTCCCACGCTGAAGATTGCACATAGTAGGAATAAAGAAAGTCTTTTCATTCGTTTATTCATATTAAAAACCTCCGTATATTGGATCCGGTGGAAGATATTCCAAACCATACGCTCCAAAGATCAAAATCACACATGCAGCCGCAAAACACACTAGATATTTCTGATAGGTTTCCAGACTATCAAACCACTTTTCTATATCTATCTTTTTCATTTTAATGACTGCACTAAGTACCAATACCAACAAAGATCCTAGCAAAACGATCAGCTCTGGTGTCTCAATAACTTTAAGAAGGGGAAATGGCTCTCCTTTTTGAAATAAATTGGCGATCATCTGCAAAAACACTTTAAAATCACTTGCCCGAAACATGATCATGCCAATTAAGACAAAAAACTGTGTTTTCAACATTTGCAAGACAATCAGAAGTTTATTTTCTCTCTCTATTTTTAATTTTACAAGCAGCTTGCTACACAATGGACCACATGTGTTTAACACCATCATCAATACAAAATAGTAAAGTCCATAACAGACATACTTCATACTTGCCCCATGCCACAGGCCGGTTAAAAACCATACCGCTAAAAGGGATACGGTAATGGTGGTAAAATCAGCAAAAGTCATGCTCATCTTTTTCGTCAGTTTTCTAAGCCACTTGGACGTAGACACGGGATAAAAAATATAATCTCGGAACCATCCTCCAAGGGAAATATGCCATTTTCTCCAAAACTGCGCAACATCACGTGCCAAGAAAGGAAGATCAAAATTTCTGGTAAGCTCAATTCCAAAAATTTTCGAAATTCCTGATGCCACATCAATGTAACCAGAAAATTCCGCATAAAGTTGCACCGTAAATGCCATGCCACCTAGTAAAATGACCCATCCACTATACCGTGTATAGTCGTTAAAAATTGCATCTGAAATCATAGCTGCCCGATTCGATACCATAAAGATTTTAAACAATCCCCATAGAATTCGCCCGATTCCGTTAAATAGATTTTCCTTTTTAATCTGTTCATTTTTGCACATGGAAGACATCAGCAAATCATATCGTCCAAAAGGACCTTCGTGAAGTTGTGGGAAAAAGCTGACAAACAACGCTAATTTTAGAACATCTCTTTCTGCCGGATATTTCCCTCGGAAAACATCAATCACATAACTAAGACTTTGCAAGGTATAGTACGATAATCCCAGCGGAAGAATCACCCTCATTGCAGCTGGCACAATGTTAAAGGAAAAAAACATGTGGAAATATTTTAGTACGAAAAGGATACCTACATTTAAAACCACATAGCCAAATACGACCCATTTCTTTTTCCGTTTGATTTCTTGTCTCTTTTGTTTTCTTAATTGTTTCTCAAGCCCTTTGATCTCATTTCGCTTCGTAATCTCATCCATCAAAATTCCAGCAAAATACGTCGTAACTACTGTAATCCCCATAAACAACAGTCCATAAGGACTATAGTATCCTATGCACGCAACACTGACAAGCAACAACACAACATGGCGATATTTTGCAGTTGTGATGGCATAGGCTGGGATTGACACGGCCGCGAAGATCCCAAATAAGGCTAACATTGCATATGGCATATTACTCTCCATCCAGTTCCTGCACAAGATTGTACATACTTTCTACCGAGTTAAAGTTCTCTGGTACCAAATGCATCGGTGTGATTTCTATATCAAATTCTTCATTGAGATTTGAAACCAATTTTACAATATTCAAAGAAGTTAATACTTTAGAATCTACAAGATCCTGTGCGTTTTTAAAATCTGTGTTTGGGATAATCTGCTCTAATATTTTATAAATTCTTTCCATAATGGTTCTCCTTCTATTTATCTATTTTCTACAATCATTTTTTTCATCATTTTTCGGTCAATCTTGCCATTTGCATTTTTCGGAAATGACTGGAACATTCTATAAACCGAAGGTTGCATGTAATATGGCAATGCCTTCTCTCCATAAGCTCTTAACTGGTCATCTAGTTCTTTGTCTGACTCATAGGCTAAGAGGAGTTCATCTTTTTCTTCATCATATAGACAGACTGTAAGTTCTACGTTGTCTGCACTGTTAAATACATTTTCAATTTCACCTGGCTCAATTCTGTATCCTTGGTGTTTGATCTGGAAATCTTTTCGTCCAATGTACTGAAATTCTCCATATTCATTTTTCCTTACAAGATCCCCTGTTTTATACACTGTATCCAGATAATCCTGATGAAGTGGATTTTGTACAAACGCTTTGGCTGTATTTTCTTTATTTCGGTAATATCCCTTTCCGACAAATGGACTTTTTACATACAATTCTCCGATGGAATCATCGGTGATCGCTTTTCCTTCCTCGTCTATGACAATCAATTCGCAATTATCACAAGGTTTTCCAATCGGAAGTGTCTCTTGTTCATCAAATGCTCGATCTACTACATAGTAAGAACAAATGTCCGTCGTTTCGGTTGGGCCAAACAAATTTGCATACAACACATCCTTTAAATAAGCTCTCCAATAATTCAAATATTTTACAGGCATAACCTCTCCTGCAAACAAAGCTTTTTCCAATGTTTCCGGAAGCATGTATTTGAATACATCAAACTTTGCAACAATCCCATAAGCGGAAGGAACCCAATATATGACATTCACTTTGCGTTCATTCATATATCCCATTAATTTCGCCGGAAATGCAAAATACTCTTTTGGAATAATGTGATACGAAGCTCCTGTAAAAATGGTTGCATAAAAATCAGAAACCGACATACTAAAATGAAGCGGCGTTTGTGATCCGAACACCGTATCCGGATTAATCTCAAAGCATGGAACAAACCATCTCATATAGCTGATAACATTTAAGTGGGTGATCAAGGCTCCTTTTGGATCCCCTGTAGATCCAGAGGTAAAAAGTGCATAGGCCGGATCTTCTGATGTCATTCTTGTTCGAATCTCTCGAAGCAGGGTCTCGTCATACATCTGCTGTGCTATTTCTGTCTCCCACTTTATCCGCGTAATGGACGGGGCAACCTCTTCTACCATCTCCTCTAGTTCCTGCTCGTAAAGAACTGCTGCTGGGCATAACGTCTTTAAAATCCGCTGAAGTCTGGCAGATGGGGATTCTGCATCCAGCACTACATAAAAATTGCCACTGTATAAAATACTCAGCATTGCTGCTGGAAGAAAGGCACTTCTTCTCATGAAAACAGCTACCGGTCTTTTTTCTATTTTTTGCTTTGCAATGGAAGTTCCTACTCGCCTTGCAAGACTTTGCAATTGCTCGTATGTAAGTTTCTCCGTTGGATCGGCCACTGCAATCCGCAGGGGATACTTCAATACGGTATCGTCAAAATAATCTAGTATTGTTTTTTTCATCTTCTCACCTCATTTGTACAAGCAAAGGAAATTCATCGTCTATCTCACTACATACGGATACAACGGTATCCTCAATCCGATAGCTATTCATCGCATATCCATTGACACAATCATTGTGAGCAAACAACTTCTGTCCACGCAACAGTTCTTGCGTAGGCGATGTGTCTAGCAAATGAAATCTGTAGTGTAATCCTTTTCCAGTACATTTTATCACACTTTCTTTCCTTGTCCAGATGAGCGAAAAAGCAAAATCTGGATTCACCGAGTGTTCTACATATTCTTTTTCCTGATCTGTGAAGAAATATTTCATCACCCAAGGGTCTGCCTCTTTGATTACTTCAGCGTCCACTCCAATGGCTCCTTTGTCTTCCATCGCTAATGCAAGAAGATGGGATGCATAGGAGCGACTAAATGAAATATCCTGCCTGTTTTGTATCACCGGTTTTTCCCCTGCTCCACCAAGTATTTGTGGTTTCTCTACGGAAAAAAATTTTTGAAGGGACGCCATGGTAATGCGCTCCGCTGAAACGAATTTGTGAATCTCTTCTTCCGATTTTAGTTTCTGTGCTCGCTTTTGTCTGTCCTTGGAAAGTAAAATACTGGAATCATTTCCTATCTTGTTTTTTGTAAAGTCTGTAACGACTATTAATCTCTTCATTCATCCTTCCTTTTGTTTGTTTCATAGAAATAGTACAATACCAACCTTACATTAAATTAAATAATTTCTTAATTTTTTCTTATTTTTAACTTTTTTGTACTCAATCCTTTAAAATTTTTAAAATATATGCTCCAATGGCTTTGCTAAATACCACGTAACTCCCATGAAAATGATTTGGAAAGACGGTAAGTCGGCTTTTTGGAATACTCTTTACAATTTGCTCGGTATGATCTTTTGACACAATATCATGCTCCCCACGGGTAAGAAATACCGGAACCGAAATACGAGACAATTCCTCTTTGGAAATATTCGGCTCTTCCAACATCATCTTAATTTTTTTTGACTTTGTAAGGCAATATAAAAGTTTCATGCGAAATCGTGCCAGCACTTTCAATCCGTCTGGTTTGACATTTACCCCACTTACTATTAATTTGGAAAATAACTGCGGCTTTTTACTGGCAAGAAGAAGCCCCATAATCCCACCATCACTAAATCCATAAAAAACGGGACGTTTGATTCCAAGTTTCTTGATAAACTCATAGATATAAGAGGCTAGATCCCTATAAGAATAGGTTTTGATACCTTCACTTTTTCCATGTCCCGGAAGATCCAGAGTATACACTGTAAACTTTTGTTTTAAGAGGGATACGCTTTTCCGAAATCCTCTGTGATTTCCTCCATTTCCATGAATCATAATCAGAGGCTTGCCCTTTCCAGCTTTTTCCCAGTACAATTTTTTCCCTTTTATTGTAATATACATATTCCGAAATACCTCATCCTAAGCTGTTCACTTGAATTTCTTTTGTATTATAGCATTTACAAGCGGATATGTAAAAACAAATTTGGAAGCTACCAATTTCCATATATCTCTTTTTACTTCCTTATTTCTAGTTATTTTTCTCTATTCATATGTTACTATTTTCATTTTGTTTCTTGGATGATGATGTTTTAAAATTTCTGCTTGCTTCCCTGTAGCTACATGAATGTAAATTTGCGTTGTATTGATTGAGCTGTGTCCTAATAACTGTTGTACACAGCTAATATCAACGCCCTCTTCTATAAGATATGTAGCAAAAGAATGGCGAAACATGTGAGGCGTAATGTTTCTTTCGATCCCCGCCTGTTTGACATTCCTTTTCAACATATTACGCATAGATTGTTCCGTATATCTATTCCCCCGCTGATTAATGAAAAAATATCCCGTTTCATCAATGATACTTTTATTTTGTTTGTAGTATTTCTTTAAAAGCGCGATAATTCTTCGATCTCCGATTTGAATATAACGTTCTTTGCCTCCTTTTCCCATAAAACAAATAATGCCCGTATTAAGATCAACATCTTGTATCATAATATTGGCTATTTCATACACTCGGGCTCCTGTAGCAAAAAATGTTTCGACAATGGCAATATCTCTCAAACATTTCGCATCTGTACGATTGTTTTTTAAGTTGAAATACATATAGTTCAAAATTCTTTCAATATCCTTCCTTGGAATCACTCTGGGAAGAACTATGTCTTCTTTGAACTTAGACTTAATCTTGTGAAATGGATTTTCTTCTATAATCTCTTCTTCCTCTAAATAATTATAAAAAGCTTTTAACGTTGCAATTTTTCTCTTAACCGTTTTTTGCTTGTACTTTTTATGAAGTTCTGTTATATACTCTTCAATTTCTTTCTTCTGTGGGTCTTTACTTCCAATAAATTTCCAAAATTGTGTTAGATCAATTCGGTAGGCTTTGATTGTTTTGTCATCCAATTCTTTTCTAAATTTACATGCCTTCAAGTATGAAGGAACCATCTCTTGTACCATAACATATCTCCTTCGTTTCTTTATAGTGTAGCACAAGAAGGGAAGGGG
>JAHHTL010000047.1 GCA_020024635.1 Ruminococcus sp. | reverse complement strand
CCGTAGAAAGAATGGATAAAGCAACTGAAGTACTATTAAATATTATTAAACTTTACGCTGAATAAATCCAATAAAATACGTTTCTATTATCTTTCAAAAAATGCGTAACAGATTTAAATGTCTGTTACGCAAATAAAACTCTTCGTTTCACCATATCATTTTTTGCATGACTAACTTAATGCCAAAATCACAAATTTCTTCGGATAATTTTTTTACTATTATCAATACGCTTATTGTCAATTCCTATAACGATCCGTATCAAATTTTTCTATATTCTGATGGTGAACATCTATATTTATTTTTAAACATACGATAAAAGTAGCTGCTATTTTCATATCCTATAGCATCCATTACATTATCAACTGTAAGTGTAGTCTGCTTTAAAAGATAAGCCGCCTGCTGTAGTTTTCTTTGCTGTAGCAGTTCTTTAAAATTACATCCTGTATACTTCTTTAATAACCTGGAAATATAATAATCCGACTGATTTAATTCATCTGAAATATAAGCAAGTGATCCATGCTTATAGTAATTCTCTATATATTTTAAAACTGAAAAAACAAGATTTTGTTCCATCTGATTCGGATTACTTTTATTGACTGTATCTGCAAACATCGATAAATTCATAAATAATAATCCCATGGTTGTCTGATTAATTGTGTTCATTCCCGATTTGTTATTTATTAATGTCCAGATCATATTTTCCATCAAATTCTGCACTGGGAGTATTTCCTTCGCTTGAAAATGAAGATAACTTGATATCCTACTGTCTTTAGATAATGTAGAGACCAAAAAATCTCTTAACACATTTTCTTGTTCTATCATCGAAAAAGGACGATCAAAAAATTCTGGCAAAATAATAAAATTAACTGCAATATCATTTTCTGAGGATGGAAGAATCTCTTGCGTTGCATTCTGATTTAATAAAAGCAAATCTCCCTCATATAAAATAATTTTATCTGTATCGTTGATAATATGTGTGGTACTTCCACTGCACATATAAACCATCTCCACATAATTATGCCGATGCTTTGGAAAGTGTACAAATCTGGTGTGCGGACGGATTTCAATCAAACGACCTTTTTCCAAAAGTTTCTTGCTATCTACAACAAACTCTTTTTGCGATGTATAGATCGATTTGCAGACATTATGATCCCCTTCCAGTATTTTCTTTTCTTCGTAGCTTATCTTTCGCAACTGTTCTAATATCTCTTTTTGCATGATACACCTCCTTGATTTATTATACAACAAACTGCAAATAAGGTCCGTATTCTTTTATTCACAAGTCCTAAATTTTTTTTTTGATATAAAGTACAATCATCTTATACATAATATTGAAAGGAGTGTTTTAATGTGAATACCTACTATTTAGCGATTGATATTGGTGCGTCTAGTGGTCGACATATACTTGGAAGTCTCGTGAATGGTAAAATTGTTTTGGAAGAAATCTATAGATTTTCAAATCATATGGACCTGGTTGATGGCTCACTTTGTTGGGATGTAAAAAAACTTTTTCAGGAAATCATCAACGGCTTAAAAAAATGTAAAGAAATTGGAAAAATCCCCTCTTATATGGGAATTGACACTTGGGCCGTTGATTATGTTCTGCTGGACAAAAACGATAACATTCTTGGTAAACCTTATGGTTATCGAGATAATCGTACAATCGGCATGGATAAAAAAGTTTATGAAATAATTTCATTAGAAGATTTGTATAAAAGAACAGGGATTCAAAAGCAGATATTCAATACAATATACCAGCTAATGGCCGTAAAACAACAAGAACCTGAGCATCTTAAAAATGCTGTTAGTATGTTAATGATTCCAGATTATTTCAACTTTCTTTTGACTGGAATAAAAAAATCCGAATATACAAATGCATCTACTACTCAACTGGTAAATCCCATCACAAAAGACTGGGATTATGAACTCATCGACATGCTTAACATCAATCCTAAAATATTTGAACAGATTAGTATGCCTGGTTCTTTTGTAGGAACTTTTACCGAAAAAATCACAGAAGAAATTGGATTTAATTGTAAAGTTATTCTCCCTGCAACTCATGATACAGGATCTGCTGTATTAGCAGTACCAACAAATGACGATGCCGGGATTTATATCAGTTCTGGCACATGGTCTTTACTTGGAATTGAACAAAAAGAAGCTGACTGCTCTCTCAAAAGTATGAATGAAAATTTCACAAACGAAGGGGGATATGAATATCGCTTCCGTTATTTGAAAAATATCATGGGCCTTTGGATGATTCAATCTGTAAAAAAAGAATTTTCTAAAGATCTGTCATTTGGTGAAATTTGTTCTCTTGCTTCAAAAGAGACAATTTCATCTATTGTAGATTGTAATGATGAACGTTTTCTTGCCCCCAAAAGCATGATTCGAGAAGTACAGAATTTCTGTAATGAAACAAAACAACAGATTCCTATATCGGAAGGCGAAATTGCTGCTGTCATTTATAATAGTCTCGCCATATGTTATAAAAACGCAATCAATAGACTGGAATCTGTAACTGGGAAAAAATTTGAATGTATTCATGTAGTTGGTGGTGGTGCGAATGCAAAATACTTAAACGAACTTACAGCCAAATACACAGGTAAAAATGTTTACGCTGGTCCAACAGAAGCTACCGCTCTTGGAAATCTTATTGTACAAATTATTCACTCTGGTAAATTAAAAAATCTTGCTGAAGCAAGAAAATGTATTCAAAATTCATTTGAAATTATTAAATTTTCACCTAAGGAGGACAAAATATGACAAGGTACGAATCCGCAAAAAAAATCTATGCAAAATACGGAATTGATACAGATCTCGCTATCCAAAGATGTAAAGAAATCCCTATTTCTCTTCATTGTTGGCAAGGAGATGATGTAACTGGTTTTGATCACAGGGGGGCACTTACTGGTGGAATTCAAGCAACTGGGAACTATCTCGGTAAAGCAAGAACCCCAGAAGAACTTCTTGCAGACATGGACAAAGCACTCTCCCTAATGCCTGGTACAAAAAAAATAAACGTTCACGCAAGTTATGCAATTTTTGAAAATAATGAATTTGCAGATCGTAATAAATTAGAACCAAAGCACTTTCAAAAATGGGTTGACTTTGCAAAAGAAAGAGGTCTGGGTATTGATTTCAATCCTACTTTCTTTTCTCATCCTAAGGTAAAAGATGGACTTACTTTGACAAGTCCCGATGATGATACTAGAAATTTTTGGATTGAGCATGGAAAAGCTTGTATTCGGATTGCAAATTATTTTGCAGAAGAAACAGGTTTTCCGTGCATTATAAACATCTGGATTGGTGATGGCTTTAAAGACATTCCTGCTGACCGCATGGGTCCTAGAATGCGTTACAAAGAATCCATTGATGCCATTTTATCCGAGCCCTATGATTTTAATAAGGTAAAACCTTGTGTAGAATCTAAAGTATTTGGTATTGGTGTTGAGGCTTATACTGCTGGTTCTGCAGAATTTGCCTTAAGCTATGCTGCTGCAAATAAAGACAAATGCCTTCCTCTTATGGATAATGGACATTACCATCCTACCGAAGTAATATCCGATAAAATTCCTGCACTTTTATGTTTCTTCCCTGAACTTGCCTTACACATTACTCGTGGAATCCGTTGGGATTCTGATCATGTGGTTATCTTTGACGATGAAACAAAAGAAATAGCTCAAGAAATCGTTCGTTGTGATGCAATTGATCGAATAAATATTGCTCTTGACTTTTTTGATGCGTCAATTAATAGGATTTCTGCATGGGTAACCGGATTTCGCAGTGTACAAAAGGCTTTATTAAACGCACTTTGTACTCCTAATACTATACTCAAAGAACTGCAAGACACAAATCAATTCTCACGTAAAATGACAGTTATGGAAGATTGCAAAATGCTACCACTTGGTGATATCTGGGAAGAATATTGCCGTCAATGTGGTATTCCCGCTTCTGATTATTATGACGAAATTCAAAAATACGAAACTGAATTTCTTGTAAAGAGGAAGTAACTTAACCCCCACTTTTTCACATATTTAAGATGCCTCCACATAGGGATACTCTTTTATGTAGAGGCATTTCTTTAAGAAAGATTCTATACATCAACCTTGTCCATAATAAGCATTTTCACCATGTTTACGATAATAATGCTTATTCTGCAATTCTTGTGGTGCTGGCACAATATGTGCATTTAAAACTTCTGATTGATAAGCCATCTTAGATATCTTTTCTAAAACAACTGCATTGTGCACAGCTTCATCCGCGTTTTTTCCCCACACAAATGCCCCGTGGTTTTTACAAAGAACTGTAGGTACTGCTTGAGGATCTATGTTATGTTTATTAAATGTTTCTATAATTACAAGACCCGTATTTTTTTCATATTCATTAGCAATTTCCTCTGCCCTTAAGCATCTTGTACATGGTACTTCTCCATATACGTAATCAGCTTGTGTGGTTCCATAACATGGGATAGATCTTCCTGCCTGAGCCCAACTTGTTGCATAATCTGAATGTGTATGTACGATTCCACCTATTTTAGGGTAAGCTTTATAAAGTTCAAGATGTGTCGGCATATCCGAAGATGGTTTATACTCTCCTTCAACTACATTTCCTTCCATATCTACCACTACCATATCTTCTGCCTTCATATTTTCATACTTAACCCCACTTGGTTTGATCACAATCAAGCCAGCTTTTCTGTCGATTTCACTTACATTCCCCCACGTAAATGTAACAAGCCCGTATCTAGGAAGCATTTCATTTGCTTCAAACACTTTTTGTTTTAATTCTTCCAACATAATAATTTTTTCTCCTTGTCTATATTAATCTAAATGAAAAACTAATTTTAAATCCGTCGATACCGGACTATTATCTGAATTTGTTTCCATAATGTCTGCCATATAATCCCACCATTTACGACAAATTTCCGTATTTGCACTCTGTTCCCATTTATCCGCATCTTCCAATTCTATATATCCATAAAGAATATCTGTCTTCTGATCTAAAAAAATAGAATAATTTGACCCCCCATATTCATGAATCATGTCTTTCATTTCCATCCATAATTGATTATGACGCTTCTCATATTCTTCTTCCATCCCTGGGAACAACTTCATTTTAAAGCTTTTTCTAACCATGAACAAACTCTCTCCTTTCTACTCTTCTATTTTTTCTAAAATATTATGAAACATTATCCCCGTTCGTTTGACGTCTTCTTTCCAATCAGAACTTCCGGTGTACCAAAATTCAGTTACAAATTTTCTAACTCCTAATTCCCATGCTTTTCTTATTCCATTTTCAAAATCAACATGTCCTGCACCAAATGGAATTTCTCTAAATTTTCCTGGAACCGTCTCTTTCAAATGCATAGCAACAACATTACCCCGTCCTAATTCTAAATCTTCCAACTCATCATTCTTATAGATTTTAGCGGCATTGGTAATATTTCCAAGATCTGGATATATCTTTAAAAATGCTGAATTCACTAGAGTTACGTATTTCATAGATTTTTCTACGGTATTCATAAACTCATTTTCCATAGTTTCAAATCCCAAAACAATGCCATATTTAGCAGCCATCTGAGCAGCTGTCTTCAAATTTTCAAGAAAATATTTTTTGCTCTCCAATGTAGATTCCTCATAATATACATCATAACCCGCAAGCTGAATAATACGAATTCCAAGATCATCTGCAAGTTTCAACGCCTTTTCCATAATTTCCATACTCTTTTTTCGTATCAACGGATCTTGACTTCCCATAGGAAATTTACGATGTCCACTTAAACACATCGTACGAATCGGAATCCCCACTTTGCACATCAGATTTTGCATTTCTATCCGTTCTTTTGAAGACATATCAAGCCGTGATAACTTTTCTTCAGTTTCATCAATACTAATTTCTACAAAATCAAATTTTGCTTCTTTTGCCATTAAGAGTTTTTCTTCCCAATCTAGAAATTGTGGCATTGATTTTTCATATAAACCAAGTGTATATTTTCTTTCCATCAATGCATTTTCCTCCTTATTCTAATTTTCAAAATGATTCCAAACTCCACTTAACCCTTCGATTACACGACGATATGTTTGGTATTTCTTTTCATAAATTTGCTTATATTCTTTACGTGGATAAACAGTTTTTGTAATTTTTACTGTTCTTTTTATGCCTTCGTCATAATCTTTATATATCCCTACTGCAATCCCAGCTGCGATTGCTGCACCCTGTGCCCCTAATTCTTTATCTTCTATAACGTCAATTGGAATCTGAATGACATCAGCAAAAATTTGAACCCACACATCAGAATTTGCTGCTCCACCAGATAATTGAATACTTTTTGGCATTTTTCTATTTCTAAGAAGTTTTTTGACATGTGTAAGATGAGAAAATACGATCCCCTCATATACTGCTCGAAGCATATGTTTTTTATTGTGAAATGCTGTCATTCCAACAAATGTACCTTTTGCAAGTGCATCTTCATTTGATCCATTTAAAAATGGAAGAAAAATAATTTCATCATCTTGGGGCTCTATAGCTTCTACCCAGCGATTTGTAACTTCATAGATTGACTTTCCTTTTTCTTGTGTTTCAGATTTTTCATAGCTCATTAGATTTCTGATAAACCATTCCATATTTCCAGCTGATGTAGGACTGCTTTCTTCAATAAGATAGTACCCTGGAATACAAAACATAGAATTCAATGCTATGCTTCCATTCAAAATTGGAGCGCGTGCTATGTATTCATTAATGCTCCATGTTCCTGCAATCATACACATTTTTTCTTCATCTGATAATCCAGATGCTATTCCACACGCATTGACATCAAACATACCAGCTGCAACTGGGGTTCCTTCTGGAAGTCGGGTCAACTCACTTACTTCTTTTGTCACATAACCACAAATCTCTGCAGAATGTTTAAGTTCTGGAAGTTTATCATATATTTCTTCCAACCCCATATACGCCAATAATTCTCTCTCATACTTACCTGTAGATAAATTTACAAGGTTTCCGCCCGAAAAGTCTGTATATTCCGCATACGCCTGTCCTGTCATTTTGTATCGTATATAATCCTTTACTGCAAAAATATATTTTGTATTTTTGATTACATCTGGACAATGATCTTTTATCCATGCAAGTAGACTTACCGGTTGGCATGCCAGTATTTCTTGAAAAGTTTTCTGATAAACTTTTTTTGCTGTACCATCTTCATTCCATTTTTTTACATAATCCCACGCTCGTGCATCTGTAGAAATAATTCCTGAATAAGCTGGTCTATCATCCTTCCCTACTAGATACAGACCCTTTCCGTGTCCCGAAAAAGATACCCCTGCAATTTTTTCTGGATTTATACTACTTTTTTCAATTGCCTGTCGAATAGCTGATACATTGACATTCCACAATTCATCCATATTTCTTTCTGTATATCCTGGCTTAGGAGTTAGTGTAACTGTCGGTACACTTGCAACTGAAATCTGTTTTCCATTTTCATCAAACACTGCGGCTTTAGAAAAAGTCCCACCATTATCAATTCCTAGCAAATATCTCATTGTAAACCTCCTGTCCGTTCCTTATCCAATACATAACTGAAAAAGAAGGAAGAAAACCCAAAATGTGGATTCTCTTCCCTCCTTCACATATGTATCTTCTTATTCTGGGCAAACCATTATTTAATTCAAATCATAGTACTCGCTTTGTATTTCTTAAAGAACATCTTTCCAATCAACCATGTTGTCCTTATAGAAAATATAAGGTGCTCCTGCAAGAACTGCGGTTCCTTCACCACTTGTATATGTTGTATATGTTTGTGCTTCATAATCACGGAATGCATCCATTTCAAACGTTGATCCATCTGTTCCATCATAACCATCTGTTACCGCTGCATATGTAGCTGCTGCAGAAACTGCTCCTAAATGAATAACATCCCAAAGCATCATATATGGGCATACAGATTGAAAAGCATCGTCATCTTTTGTTGCTGGCATAAAAGATTGCATCTCTGATGGAAGTCCAAGACCTGTAAGTTTTATTTCACTATTTGCAGATTTTAATGCCTGTCCGGCTGCGGCAATCCCTACTGTTGTAGGAGAAATAATACAGTCAACTTTGTTTTCGGCGATAAATGCCTGAGCTTGTGTTGTAGATTCTGTCAAATCGTCATTCCCATATTTTTTATCAAGTTTAGGACTTACTTTTCCGGCATAAAAATCTTTAGAAAGTTCCTCTTCCATTGCGGCAATCCAAGAGTTCTGCACTGGAGTATCAATAGATGCTGAAAGAACACCTAATTTAATTTCATCTCCTTTATATTTTGCAAGTTCAGATTTAACCGTTTCTTCCAATTTTCCATCACCTGGATAATCAACGCCAAGTGTAATAAGAACTGCAGCTTCTACAAGATAAGAACCAATATCTGCTGTTTCAGCCTGATTTACATGACATGTACGATATTGCGGTGTTGCCTCCGAATCTACAGAAACAATCGGAATCCCTGCGTCTTTTGCTTTTTTAAATACTTCATCATAACCTGCGTCCCCATTTGTTGAAATTGTAATAGACGCAACTTTCTGAGTGATCAGCTCATCCAACATTTGAACCTGAGCTGCAACTGTGGTCTCAGCAGGACTCTTATAAGCTGTTTTTTCACCCTTACCTTCCATATACTCAGAGAATCCATCATACATAAGATCTCCAAAAGAATTTCCTGTAGATTTAAACATAAATACATGTGTCCCCTCCAAAGACCCCTCTTGTGTCTTTCCGCCATTTTCACTAGATGGTTTTTCTTTTCCGCCACATCCAACTAATGAAACAAGCATGATTGTGCTCAATCCTAGAGCAACCAGTTTTTTCCAATTTTTCATTTTGCATTTCCTCCTTGGTTTTTTATTTATAAACAGCTTTTGCCGTTTATTTTTTAACACAGAACACTATTTTGAATTAAAACGCGCTTTTGCTGACCTTTCATCTTCTTTCTGTTCAAGAAGCCAAACTGCTGTCTGTTCTTTACATTTTTTCTTAAGAACAACTATTTTATCCTCACATTTTTTTATCTTCATAGCTTTATCAGACGCATTGAGATTTTTGTCTCTTTTCACTTCCAAAATTGTTTCTTTTAATCTCTTTACCTCATTTACTGTCCTATTGTTTAATGCTTCTACATTCTTATTGCCTTTGTATACTACTTTTAACTTGATGTTCGCGACTAATTGTCTATTAATATTGGGGATCAGAACCGCAATAATCAAAATCATCCCTGTTACAATCTTTCTTGTATTCGCATCTACATCCAAAAGTCCAAGCGTATATGTTAGGAACGCCATAATAAGTGTAGCAATTACTGGGCCATATACTTTACCTTTTCCTCCATTTGTAGATACACCTCCTAATACGCAAATCGCAATTGCAGTCATTTCATAACCTGTACCCATTGTAGAGGATACACTTCCCCCCATTCTTCCAACGAAAAAGATTGAGGCTACTCCACACATAACACCCATTAAAACGAATACAATCATCTTTATTCTTTTTACATTAATCCCTGAATACTCAGCACATACTGGATTATTTCCAATAATATAAAGCTTTCTTCCAAAATTTGATTTATGTAAAACAAACACAAAAACCGCTGCCATGACAAGAAATATAATTAATGCCAATGGAATCATTGCTAGGTTAGCCCATGCCACTGTTGTATAGAAAACCGGAAATTCTTTCAAAACATTTACATCCAACACAATTTTTACAATTCCTCTAAATAGCATTGAAGTTGCAATCGTCACAATGACCGCCGGCATTCCTATATATGCCACAAAGAATCCATTAAATGCACCGCAAAGTGCACCCGACAACACACCTGCAAGAACTGCAATTACTGTTGGAATTCCTGACTGATAACATAATCCCGTTATCATCGATGCAAAAATCATTGTAGATGCAATTGATACATCAATATCACCAAGCATCAAAATAAATATCATTCCAAGAACTAATGGACACACATCCATCCCTGACTGAATAATTGCCTGAATTGTACCATGCGAAAAATATAAATTTGTTTTTGCTATCATTAACACAATATTAATCAGTATCAAAATATAAACTAACACCATTTCCCAGCTAACTAAAAATTTCGATAACTTAAATCCCTGTTTTACAGTCAAATCTCTTACTGATGCCGTTGTTTTTACATTCTTTTCTCCGCTCATTATATTAAATCACCCCTTTCCTTTAGTGCTCTCTTTTCAGCAGAACGTTCCATATAAACATTTAACGCCACCGCCGCAATAATGATTGCACCCTGAATAGCATCAGACCATACACTTAATCCTGGGAGAAGACTAATAAAATATGTGATCACTGACATCATCAAAAATCCGATAATTACACCATCTACTTTACCTTTTCCTCCACTGATACTCACTCCACCCAAAATGCAAATTGCTATTGCTGTCATTTCATAAGATTCACCGATACTATAGCTACATGTTGCATAGTTGGCTGTATAAAGCATTCCTGCCAATCCTGCAAGCATACCACAAAGAGTCATTGCCAAAAATACTACTCTTCCCTCTTTAATACCTGCAATTTGAGATGACTCACGATTTGTACCTATTGCGTAAATACGTCGACCTTTTGGTGTGTATCCAAGAAACAATATTGCTAATATGAAAACTGCAATTACAATCCATAAAATTGCTGGCGCACCTAATATTCTGAGTGTTGCAAACTTAAGATATCCTTCTGTAAACTGATGTGGAAACCACCACTGCCCACCACTGAATAAGAAAGAAATCCCCCTAAATGCATACATCGTTCCTAAAGTAGCGATCATAGGAACCATTTTAAAATATCCAACTAAAACCCCATTCACAGCGCCACAAAGTGCTCCAACAACTAAAGATAATAACACCCATACTATAGCCGGTACTGTAGGGTTTTCAGCCATCAAACGACAACATATAACGCCCGACAATGAAAGGATTGCCCCAATTGAAATATCAATACCTGCAGTTAAGATTACAAACATTTCTCCGATAGCAAGTAATCCATATACTGCATTGTTTTGTAACATACTGATAATTGATCCCAGCGAAAACAACGACGGAGTGATGATTGCCGCAATGATCAGAAGTACTACCAAACTGAAAACAAGACCAAAGTTTCTGCTTTCTGCCATTTTAGAAACAAATGATTTCTTTTTTCCGTTACTGTTCATCTTTACCTCTCCTCTCCTTCATCTTGCTTTAATGATGCTGCAAGGATTTTCTCCTGGGTAATTCCTTTTGCATCAAACTGCCCTGCTACGCGACCATTCCTCATAACTACGATTCGATCAGCCATACCAAGAACTTCCGGCATTTCTGATGAAACCATAATAATCGCATAACCATTTGCTGTCAGTTCATTCATGATCTCGTAAATGGAATATTTTGCACCAACATCAATTCCTTTTGTTGGTTCATCTAAAATTAACACTTTCAATTTACAATTCAATAATTTTGCAAATACTACCTTCTGCTGATTTCCTCCTGATAAAGATGACGGAGGTGCACTAATGTCTTTTGCTTTAAGTTGGATTTTCTGACAAAGCTCAATTGCGGTCTGTTCTTCCTTACTTACATCAATTTTCCCATTTTTTATAAATTTTTTCATGTCAGCCGATGAAACATTTTGATATATTGGAAGTTCATTTATAAGTCCCTGTGTCTGTCTATCTTCTGGTAATAATCCTATTCCATACTTCAATGCATCAATTGGACTATTGATCTTTACTTCTTTTCCTTCCAATTCAATAGACCCCTCATCCGGTGTCATGATTCCAAAAATGTTCTGACAAACTTCTGTACGTCCAGCACCTACTAACCCTGTTAATGCAAGAATTTCTCCCTTTCTTACATCAAACGATACATTTTTAAAGTAGCCTTCTTTTGAAATACTATTTACTTTTAAAATAACATCTCCAATATCTGCTGTCTTTGCTGGATACATCTGTGTCAGTTCTCGACCAACCATTGCTGTAATCAATTTTTGATTTGAAATTTTATCCACATCCCAACATCCAATATACTGAGAATCTCTAAATACGGTTACACGTGTAGCTAATCGGTACATATCCTCAAACTTATGTGTAATAAAAATAATCGATACTCCTTCCTCTCTTAGATGTTCTGTGATCCGATATAATTCTTCACATTCTCTCCTTGAAAGTGATGCTGTAGGCTCATCCATAATAAGGATTCTTGCATCTCTTGATAACGCTTTTGCTATTTCCACCAATTGTTGCTGTGCAACTGACAATATGCCCATTGGTTTGTTTACATCTATATTCTTACTTAATGGTTCAATCAGTTCTTTCGCTCTTTTGGTCATTAATTTCCAATTGTACATTCCCAATTTATTTTTTATTTCCTGCCCCATGAAAATATTTTCTGTCACCGACAAATCCGGAAAAGCTGTAACATGTTGATATATAGCAGCAATTCCTAATTTGGCCGAATCGTCTGTACTACGCAATGTAATCTTCTCACCTTCCAGTAACATCATTCCACTATCTGGCTGGTGAACTCCTGTAATGACTTTGATAAATGTAGATTTACCAGCACCATTCTCACCCATAAGAGCATGTATCTCACCCTTTTTTAACTGAAAATGTACTCCATCAAGTGCTGTGACACCACCGAATGTCTTTACCACATCTTTCAGTTCCAAGATATAATCACTCATCTTATTGTAATCCCCTTTCTCATTTTCTTTCTTGTCTGTAATTTGAATCTTATTACATTTCCATCATTATTCAATATCATTTTTAGCTATTTCACTATCTTAAATTGCTATTTTAGTGTATTTGACGCTTTTTCAATGAAATATTATATTTTTTTTGTTATTTTTCATCTTATATAATTTCAAAAAAATTATTATTATGTTAAAGTATACAGATACACACAAAAAATAGATCCTATTCTATATATTTTAAAACAAGGAGGAACTACTAGTTTATGCAATCCCCAAAACGTAATTTTCCAAGTTGTTACTCTTCTAAATCTTTTTTGCCTAACTCTACTGCGGATTCTTTTCCTTTTTTTGTGATGGAGTGCGGATTCTGCAATGAAAAAAAATTAACACTTGGAAAAACAAATAATTACAAACAGTATCTTCTACTCTATTCTTTAGAAGGTACTATTCGATATACGAAAAACGACACTACTACTTATGTACAGCCAAATTCTGTAATCACTACAGCGTGTAACACAACTTTGTCTTTTACAAAAGTTTCTAAAAGCTGGAAATTCTATTATTTTATTATTGGTGGAAGTCACGCAAAATTCTTTTATAATATGATTAGAACGCAAGACAATATTATTTTCTGTAGTCCTTTTTCAAACGTATTAGATTCATTTATAGAGTTATTTGATGTATTATGTACTTCAAATAACTCTGAAAATGCAATTGGAAAATATATTCATGCTTCTTTGTTAATCCACTCTATTTTCACTTCACTTTACGACCATACATACAATATACGAGAGATTAAAGACATTACACCTGCACAAGAAAGTAATATTAATGCCGCCCTTAAATTTATCTCTAAAAACTATAGAGACGATTTGAATATAGAGAGCATTTCTGCTCAAATTGGATACTCAAAATACTATTTTGATAAAATTTTCAAAAAACAAATGGGAATCACAGTACATCAATATTTAAATGAATATCGAGTCAATAAAGCCAAAGATCTTCTTGCTTACTCCAAACTATCCATAAACTCCATTGCCACTCAAGTTGGGTTTAAAACCACACTTACCTTTATTCGAAATTTCAAAAAAGTGGTTCATATGACGCCAAGTGAATATCGCGACTATTATTAACGACTCGCAATAAAAAATGCCGATAGACAAATTCTCTCGGCATTTTATAAACATATATTTACTATTTAATTTTCTCTTGCTTTCTCCAATTTTTTTACATAATCTATTAATTTCGATACTTTCTTTTGATGAAAT
>JAHHTL010000046.1 GCA_020024635.1 Ruminococcus sp. | reverse complement strand
ATGGGATTGTATCTGGCAAAAAAGATGGCGGATGATTTGAAACTGAAAATAGATGCACATTCCCAATGGGCAAAAGGGTGTGAGATTTTCCTTATATTTCCTACGATTTAAAAAAAATTTCTGATAATCTCTATTGATCTTCTTGACTCTAGTATTATACTAGAGTTTATAATGGTTTTCTAGAAGTTAGTTTAGATGGTAGAAAGGATTTTTTTTATGCGTTCAGTTTTCAAAGAAATGAAATTATCATCGGTATTGCTTTTGCTAATAGGAAGTGCAATATTAGCGTTTGGGCTTTACAATATTCATGCCATGTCCAATGTCACAGAAGGGGGGATTTTAGGGTTAACCCTTTTTTTGGAACATTGGTTTGGTATTTCCCCATCTGTTTCAGGTTTTATACTGACGGTATTATGTTACTTTTTGGGATGGAAATTACTGGGAAAACTTTTTCTTGTATATTCCTTTATTTCTTCGATTGGATTTTCTGTTTTTTATGGAATTTTCGAACAGTTTGAGCCATTATTTCCAGATATAGGTACAAAACCACTTTTGGCAGCGGTTGTGGGAGCTCTGTTTGTAGGCGTAAGTGTAGGATTATGTGTTCGAGTAGGAGGAGCACCAACTGGAGATGATGCACTTGCCATGAGTTTGGAACAAGTACTGCCGCTTGATATCCAATGGATTTATTTGATCAGTGATTTGGTTGTATTGCTGATCTCTCTTACCTATATTCCGGTAAGTAAAATCATGTATTCTCTTTTGACCGTTATTTTGTCAGGACAGATTATTGGAATTATGCAAAAAATTCAATTTGGTAAAGAAGTTCTTTCTGTACAATAAAGTTATGTGAATAAGTGGGAAAATTGTCAATACTGTAAAGTCATTTTTACGTATTGACATTTTTTTTGAAAAGTATATAATTAACAATGTTAATTATAGGAGGAGATATGGAAACGATTGACTGGAAAGAAATGTTGGTTTTTCAACAAGAATTGCATCAGTTTTCTAGAGCAATGTTGGGGCACCAGCAAAAGCAGTTTTTGACATCTGCAGAACGTGAGTTGTTGGCATGGGTTTATTTGGAAACGGTCGAATGTACGCCATTACATTTAAGTAAAATGAGTGGGATGAAAAAAGAAGCCGTAAGCCGTTGCTTAAAAGGACTTTATGAAAAAGAGTGTATTCAAAAAATCAAATCTGCTACAGATGAAAGAAGTTATTCCCTTTTTCTTACGGAAAAAGGAGAACAAGAATTAAAAAGAGATTATAGCATTATGTTGCAAGCATTTTATGATTTATATCGAGTAATGGGAGAGGACTTTCGAAAATTGTTTTCTTTAATTTCGGAGGCGAATAGAGAAATGCTTACACGAACGGAACAGCAAAGGAGTGACCAAAATGAAATTTTATGATATTCTTCAATGGGATCCACAAGTTACAAAAAACTTTATTAAAAAAAGTGAGGATCCAAAAGAACGATTTAAACTTAGGCTGGGGATGTTTTCGCGATCCGTGTTGATTGTATTATTTGCAATCGTTTTTATTGCATCTTTATCCGCGATATTTGGCAAAGAGAATAGTCCGATGGCTGTTGCTATTTTTTGTATTTTGCTAGGAGTACGGTTTGTTGATTTCGGGTATTGTATCAAAGATGCGTTAATAAATTTGACCCTTGTCTTTTCCCTTCTCTTAATTTCACCAGTGTTGGCAAATAAGGCCTTTCCGATACTTGGATTGGCCATTCATTTTGCATCTTTTTTTGCAATTTTATATCTGACGTGTGATAAGCCGGAGATGGGAAATGGGGGATTATTTAGTTTTGCCTATATTTATCTTTCTGGGAATCCAGTATATGGAGAGGGATTATTTCGAAGATTTCTTTTAACGTTTGTAGGGCTTTTGATATGTGGAACCATTTTCTATGTAAAACACAAACATAAATTTCAGGAAGTTCGTTTTACACAGAAAGTAAAAGAATTTAGTCTCTACAATCATAAACATCAGTGGATGATTCGAATGGCACTTGGTGTGGCATTGATTTTAACCCTTGGTACATTTTTTAAGATCGAGCGATTTATGTGGGCTGGGTTTGCCTGTGGATCTTTACTATGCGATCATACAGAGAACCCGAAGATCAAAGAACGATTTGCCCAGCGTTTGATTGGAGCACTGGTAGGATGCGGTATTTTCTACGTGATCTACACTATAATTCCAGAGGAGTTTAACTTTATCATTGGACCAATGGGAGGCTTTTGTCTTGGCTTTTGTACCGATTACAAATATAAAACAGCGGTCAATTGTCTGGGAGCACTTATGCTGGCAGCTGGAACATACGGTACCAATACAGCAATCTTGTTACGTATGGCCAATACCGTGATAGGCGTTATTTTTGCGTTGATTTTCTATCATGCGTATAATTATCTGATTTTGCGAAAATATAAAACAGTTTAAAGAACCGGTAATGATGAACTATAATTTCACGTTATAGTTAGTCATTACCGATTATAATTTGACTTTTAGAATTTATAATGGTAACCTAGTAAAGTAAAATAAATATTAACAAACGAAGTTCTTAGGGGAATGGCTAAGGCCTGCCGAAGGAGTAACACTCTCAGGCGTTCAATTGTGGACGGGGACTAAGAATGGATGTGACTCTGGAGAAGCTCAAGTATGAGTACCGAAGGTGCAAGGCGGTTTATTCGCTGAATCTCTCAGGTAAAAGGACAGAGTAGATATGTGCGAAATCTTAGGATAGAGATGGTACATATCTGTACTTTCTTTTCTGGAGCGGTTGATTCATCAACGGCTCCGTTTGTTATTTCATGGAGGAAAAGATATGTTAGCAGCAGTAGAAGAATTTTTGTATCCGATTACATGTAAAATTAATTTGTATTTGTCAAATTACATTTTGGTATTCCTACTTCTAGGGGTAGGGATCTGGTATACCATTCGAACAAGATTTGTGCAAGTACGCTGTTTTAAGGAAGGATTAAAAGGGGTATTTGGAAATATTAAGCTTAAGGGAAAAAAACAAGAGCAGGGAATGAGTTCCTTTCAGTCTCTTACGACTGCAATTGCAGCTCAGGTTGGAACAGGGAATATCGTTGGTGCATCTGGAGCCATTCTCACAGGAGGTCCTGGAGCCATATTTTGGATGTGGGTCATTGCGTTCTTTGGTATGGCAACGGTATATGCAGAAGCGACACTTGCCATCAAAACAAGAAAAATTGAAAAAGATGGGACGATCTATGGAGGACCTGTATATTATATAAGGACGGCGTTTCGTGGAAAGTTTGGAAGATTTTTGGCAGCTTTCTTTGCCGTTGCCATTATTTTAGCACTGGGATTTATGGGATGTATGGTTCAGGCAAATTCAATTGGTTCTACCTTTGAAACCGCATTCCATATTCCATCTTGGATTGTAGGAATTGTTTTAGTTGTTGCATGTGGGGTGGTATTTTTAAGTGATGTACAAAGACTTGCGTCGGTTGTTGAAAAAATTGTCCCAATCATGGCGGTAATCTTTTTGTCAGGAAGTCTAGTGGTTCTTGTTGCACGGATACAGTATTTGCCAGAAACTATAGGAATGATTTTTCGCTATGCATTTGCACCGCAAGCGATACTAGGAGGAAGTGTGGGTTATGCCTTAAAGACTGCCATTAGTCAAGGAGCGAAACGTGGATTATTTTCCAATGAAGCGGGGATGGGTTCTACGCCACATGCACATGCACAAGCCAATGTTTCACATCCTCATGAACAAGGGGTTGTGGCAATGATAGGGGTATTTATTGATACCTTTGTTGTGTTAACATTAAATGCGTTGGTCATCATTTCTACATTATACACTTCGGATGGACCATTACATGCGTGTCAGGCGGCAGCAGTGTCTACGACTTTAAATCGAACCAATTTGGCACAAACTGCTTTTGGAGTGGTGTTAGGAGAACAAGCAGGCGCTCTGTTTGTGGCAATATGTCTGCTGTTTTTTGCCTTTTCTACCTCCCTTAGCTGGAATATGTTTGGAAAAGTAAATGTTGCCTATTTGTTTGGAAAAAAAGCGCTTCCAGTGTATTCTGTGATTGCTCTTTGTTTTATGTTTATTGGAACAGTAGTCTCCAATGATCTTGTCTGGGAATTAACGGATATGTTCAACAACCTTATGGTAATTCCCAACTCATTGGCATTATTTGCACTAACAAAAATGGTCGTTGGATCCTTAAAAGAACGAAAAAAATAATTCTTGTATCTGCTATTTGATATTGCTATAATCAGAATAACTGAGGAACGTGGAAATCAAATTAGGAAAGGAAGCACAGGATAAGTATGAGATACGTAATCTCAGATATTCATGGATGTTATAGAGAATATAGGATGCTGTTAGACAAAATACAGTTTACAGAAGCAGACACGTTGTACGTTCTAGGGGATGTTGTAGATCGAGGACCAGAACCAATGAAAGTGCTCAAAGACATGATGAGGCGCGCAAATGTACATCCGATTCTTGGAAATCACGAGTATATGGCATATCAGGTTTTAAAAAAATTAAATGTAGAAATAACGGAAGAAAATGCGGAACATCATTTAAACGACCAAGACATTATGAATTACCTGGTTTGGATACAAAGTGGAGGAAAAGTTACCGCAGATCAATTTCGACAACTCGATCATACAGAAAAAGATGAGATTTTAGACTACATTCGAAGCTTTCGTACATATGAAGAAATCCACTGTGGACAAAGAACATATGTCTTGGCCCATGGTGGGATTCATGGATTCACAGAAGAAAAAGGTCTCGAAGAATATAGGCAAAAGGATTTTATTTTCTATCGGACAGATTATACAAAAAGATGCTTTCAAGATAAAAATACATATTTGGTGACAGGACATACCCCAACGTTTTTAATTCGTGAAGACAAAAAGGCTTTGGTTTATGAAAAATACGGTCACATTGCCATTGATTGCGGATGCGTGTTTAAGGGGAAACTGGCCGCGTATTGTCTTGATACTGGAAACATTACTTATGTGAATCATCTCGATTGAAAGGAAGGAATAGTATGAATACACAGAAACAGTGGAAAAATAAATTCCAGATTAGTTTTGTGGCGGAAGATCATCAAAAGATCCATGAATTGAGCGCAGGATTACAGCGATTATTTTGTGGGAAATATTTGCAACATCTGATTTTTGAAAATGAAGAAGCAAATATGTCTGTCTATATTGGAATCGGAAAGGAGCCTCTAACCACCAATCAAATCATAGAACTGGCTGCATTTGCTTCTCAGGTAATGAAAAAGCATCATATAAAACATTATGATCTTGATGTGTCCACATTTATTGATGAAGCAGGTGTGGACTGTTTAGAACAGGTGGCGCAAGGAGTTTGTCTTGGAACGTTTGAAAAGTATAAATCCTATGAAGAAAGTTTAAGAACCTTTACTGCGTGTTTTTGCGGCATACCTGACTTGCAGCAGCGAAAGGCAAAAGCACATATTGCAAAAGGACAGGCAATTGCGGAAGGGATTCTTTTTGCCAGAGAGCTGGTAAACTGCCCATCCAATCAATTGACCCCCATGGAATTTGCAGGCAGGCTCATGAAGAAATTGAATTCCTTACATTGTAAAGAGTTAAGCATTCAACTAATTGACGCCGATAAGTTGAAAAAAATGGGGATGAACGCACTGTACAGTGTTGGAAATAGTAGCGCCAATCTTCCGTGTTTTCTTGAAATAGAATATACACCGAAACCGGAAAGCAAAAATCGGATCGGTCTGGTAGGAAAGGGTGTAACAGTGGATACGGGAGGATACTGTCTGAAACCTTCTGCTTCCATGGCAGGAATAAAGGGCGATATGGCTGGAGCGGCAGCAGTAGCTGGTGCCATTTATGCATTGGCAAAAAATGGGCAAAAGAAAAATGTATCTGCCTTCTTACCAATGTGTGAAAATAGGATTTCAAGTGGAAGCCTTCTCCCGGGAGATGTGATTTCGTCTTATTCAGGAAAAACAATCGAAGTAATGAATACGGATGCAGAAGGAAGGTTGATCCTTGCAGATGCGGTGGCCTATGCTGTGAGAAAAGGAGAAGTGACTTCGGTACTAGATATTGCTACACTTACAGGAGCGGTTGTAAATATGTTGGGATTTTCCATTGCCGGAGTATTATGCGATCAAGAGCAGTTGTTTCAACAGTTTTCTAAGGCGGCGAATCGTTCTGGAGAACAGTATCATCGTCTCCCTTTTAAGAAAGAACATGAAGAGATGATCAAAAGTGAGGTTGCAGATGTAAAGAATGTGGGGGATTCTTGTTGCGGAACCATTACCGCAGGATTATTTATTCGAGAATTTGCAGAACAAACTCCGTGGATTCATTTGGATATTGCAGGAACTGCATGGGTGGATAAACCAATTTGGAACTATCAAAAAACAGGGGCAACAGGAGCTGGCGTTTCCACCATTTATTATTTTTGTGAAGAGGAATAAAGAAAAAAATAGAAAGGCTCTCCCTTGGTTTGAACAAAAGCCAAGGGGGAGTTTTTTTGTTTAAAAACACCTACATGAAAATACAAGGTATTAAATTCTAAAAGGTACTTGACAATGTAAGGTACTGAATGTATTATAATAGTAAAAAGGGGGGATGCATGTGAATGCCCAGTTTAAAAAAGGAGTATTAGAATTAATTGTACTCGTTTCTGTAGGAAAAAGAGACATGTATGGATATGAGTTGGTGGAAGAAGTTTCAAAAGTTGTGGATGTAAAAGAAGGGACCATTTATCCTCTTTTAAAGAGAATGACCAATGAGCATTATTTTGAAACCTACCTAAAAGAGTCTACAGAAGGGCCTACAAGAAAGTATTACCATATCACAGCCATGGGAATATTACAAAGAAATCGTCTTGTGGATGAATGGAAAGATTTTCAAAATAGAGTATGCGAATTTTTGGAAAACGATAAGGGGGAAGAAAAATGAAAAAAGATGAATTCTTTCAAATCTTGAGGAAGAAACTCGCAATCATAGAAGAAAATGAGTTAAATGATATCCTAAGTGAATACGAACAACACATTGCCATGAAAATGGAAAACGGAAAGATTACAGAAGAGGAAGCAATCAAAGATTTTGGGAATATAGAAGAATTGGTTGCAGAAATTTTAGAATCTTATCATGTGAAGGTAAATTATAACGCACAGCTTAAAGAAGAAAAACAAGCACAATTTAAAGAAAGTGCAAAAGAGCTTGGGGAAAACACAAAGCACTTTTGTGGAAAAGTGGTTCAAAAAACAAAAGAAGTGTTGAAAAATGGTTGGAATTCCGCGAAAGTATGTTTTGAAAAGATTTGGAATCAAATTAAAAAAGTTGTAAAAGTAGAGCGAGAAGAGCAAATGCTCCTTTTAGGTACGGATAAGCGATTACCGGAAAACATTCAGATGATGCAGGAAAAACAAAGAAGAGGAAGTCGTTGGTTCCAGAAACTTACGAGTTGGGTTTGGAAGGTTATTAGAGGATGTTTTAGATTGGGGATGTGGGCGATTAAAATAGCATGGAATCTTTTCATTGCCGGTATTGTATTTCTGGTAGGAATTTTCACTTGCATCATGTTATACATATTTGGGGCGTCGCTCGTATTTCTTGTCATGGATTATCCGCTTTGGGGCGTGCTACTTGTCAGTCTTGGAACAGTGATTTTTAGTGCAGCAGTTGCAATCGCATTGACCTTCTTTATTAAGAGAAGAAAAGGAAAGAAAGCAATCTTCTCCGATAAAACAAAAACAATCATAAAAATCGGAATCGTTTCTTTTGCTGGGATTGGAATCCTTTTAACAGGAATTGGAACAGGAATTGGGGTTATGGAATTTTCGACCTTCGTTTATGGAGGGGAGCAACCGATTTTTGAAGAGGAAAAGACAACCAGTAAAGTGATTGCGGAAATTCCATTGGAGAATACCGGGAAGATTGAATTGGAAGAAGTGTATAACGGACACGAATTTGTAAAAGCAGAAGTGACGTTTGATGCTAGTGTTCCAATGGGACAGGTTTGGTATGAAATTGAACGAAATCAAAATGAAATTGAATATTTTGCAGTTGTAGAAAATTATTATGAACACGATTATGATCAGCCAGAAGAGGAGCAGCAATACAAAGGCGAGATATATCATGTACGTCTTGGGCAAAATTATGGTGATTCCAATCTAAAATTAATGATGCAACTAAAAGATAAATTTATGAAAGACCTAAAGGAACGAAAACTGTATTCTTACTATTCTGATGATATTAAGTCCATTAAAGTATTGGCAAATCCACAGATGAAACAGTATTTTGAAGGAATAAAATAATGGCTTTGGAGACACTTGAGCGATCAAGTGTCTCTCTTAGTTAGGGGGTATGAAAGGATATGGAACTGGATGAAAATCTGTTTGTATACTCCTATTTTATCATGATTAGAAAAACTTCTTAATGGGAATTAGTTTTTTTCATACCCTGAATAAGTGGTAGAAATATTGTACTTTTATAAGTTTACATTTATAATTAGCCTGTAGTTATTAATAGAACGAAATGATAAAGGAGAATCGCTTATATGCAGATGTTATCGATCGAACAGGAATTGAAAGAAAATTCATACCCAGGAAGAGGAATCATCATAGGAAAAAGTGCGGACGGGAAAAAAGCTGTTACCGCATATTTTATCATGGGACGTAGCGAGAATAGCCGTAACCGTGTTTTTGTAGAAGAGGGAAAAGGAATTCGCACACAAGCATTTGATGAGTCAAAACTTACAGATCCAAGTCTTATCATTTATGCACCAGTTCGCGTGCTTGGAAATAAGACCATTGTGACAAATGGGGATCAGACAGATACAATTTACCAAGGTATGGACAAGCAGATGACATTTGAACAGAGTTTAAGAAGCAGAGAATTTGAGCCGGATGCACCAAATTATACCCCACGTATCTCAGGAGTCATGCATGTGGAAAATGGAACTTACAATTATGCAATGTCCATCTTAAAGAGTAACAATGGAAATCCAGATAGTTGTCATAGATACACATTTGCATATGAAAATCCAACAGCGGGCGAAGGACACTTTATTCATACATATAAATGTGATGGAAACCCACTTCCAAGTTTTGAAGGGGAACCAAAGCTTATTTCTATTCCAGATGATATAGACGCATTTACTACAATGTTGTGGGATAGTTTAAATGTGGACAACAAGGTATCTTTGTTTGTTCGCTACATTGATATTGAAACAGGAAACTATGAAACAAAGATTGTAAACAAGAATCAATAAGGAGTAGAAAGCATGAAAGAGTTGGAATTAAAATACGGTTGTAACCCAAATCAGAAACCATCTAGAATTTATATGGAGAACGAAAGAGAACTTCCGATTAAAGTATTATGTGGACGTCCGGGATACATTAATTTTCTGGATGCATTTAATGGATGGCAGCTTGTTAACGAATTGAAAAAAGCTACAGGACTTCCAGCGGCGACTTCTTTTAAACATGTATCTCCGGCAGGGGCGGCAGTGGGACTTCCACTTACCGATGTTTTGGCCAAAATTTACTGGGTAGAAGATTTGGGAGAATTATCTCCACTTGCATGTGCCTATGCAAGAGCAAGAGGGGCAGACAGAATGTCTTCCTTTGGAGATTTTATTGCGTTATCTGATGTGTGTGATGTTGATACAGCAAGATTAATCAAAAGAGAAGTGTCTGATGGAGTGATTGCGCCAGGGTACGAGCCAGAGGCACTTGAACTTTTAAAGGAAAAGAAAAAAGGAAATTACAATGTGATCGAAATCGATCCGGCGTATGTTCCAGACCCAATTGAAAGAAAAGAGGTATTTGGAATCACATTTGAACAGGGAAGAAATGAGCTTGTGATCAATGACGACTTCTTTTCGAATGTTGTGACAGATAAAAAAGAGATTCCAGATGCAGCAAAAATGGATCTTGCGATTTCTATGATCACATTAAAATATACACAATCAAACTCTGTATGCTATGTGAAAGATGGACAGGCGATAGGAATTGGTGCAGGGCAACAGTCCAGAATCCACTGTACAAGACTTGCAGGACAAAAAGCCGATAACTGGTGGCTTCGTCAGTGCCCGAAAGTTTTAAATCTTCCATTCAAAGAGGACATAAGAAGAGCGGATCGCGACAATGCCATTGATCTTTACATCGGAGAGGAATATGAAGATCTTCTAGCAGATGGAACATGGGAGCAAACATTTACAGAAAAACCACAAGTGTTTACACGCGAAGAAAAGAGAGCATGGCTTGATAAGTTGGATCATGTATCTCTTGGATCAGATGCGTTCTTCCCATTTGGAGATAATATCGAACGAGCATATAAAAGCGGCGTAAAATATGTAGCACAACCAGGTGGCTCTGTAAGAGATGATCATGTAATTGAGGCATGCAACAAACATGAAATGGCAATGGCCTTTACAGGACTTCGTTTATTCCACCATTAAAAATAAATAGCGTAAAGAAATCCCCTTAAGCAGGAAGACTAGCGGTCAAAATCTGTTTCAGGGGATTTTTTACGCGGATATTCTTGTAATTACGGTCACAAGTATAGTATGATGTAATCGTATGAGGAAATAGAGGAAAGGTAGAAAAGAGGAATACAAGGTTATGGTAATAGAGACAAATCACCCACAAGAGACATTTCAACTTGGGGTAGACCTTGGAAAAGCAGCTCTTCCGGGACAGGTCTATACGCTGACTGGTGATTTAGGAGTTGGAAAAACAGTGTTTACACAAGGATTGGCACAGGGGCTTGAAATCAAAGAACCGGTAAATAGTCCTACGTTTACCATTGTTCAGGTATATGAGGAAGGACGTCTTCCATTTTATCATTTTGATGTTTATCGAATTGGGGATATTGAAGAAATGGATGAAGTCGGCTATGAAGATTATATTTTAGGGGATGGAGTGTGCCTCATTGAGTGGGCCAACCTCATTGAAGAAATCCTTCCAGAAAAAAGAACGGAAATTCGGATTGAAAAAGATTTAGAAAAAGGATTTGATTATCGTAAGATCACGATAGAAGAAGTGAAATAACAAGAAAAGAGGAAATAAATTATGCGTGTATTGGCAATTGACAGTTCAGGGCTAACTGCCACCGTCGCTATTGTGGAAGAAGACAGAACCCTTGCAGAATATACGGTTGATTATAAGAAAACACATTCACAGACATTATTGCCTATGATCGATCAGATTACGAAAATGATTGATTTAGATTTTCGTACCATTGATGCCATAGCAGTGGCAGCAGGTCCGGGGTCTTTTACGGGACTTAGAATTGGTTCCGCCACAGCAAAGGGATTGGGACTTGCATGGGACAAACCACTGATTCATATTCCTACGGTGGATGCATTAGCCTATCAGGTTTATGGCTGTGAGGATATTATATGTCCAATTATGGATGCCAGAAGAAACCAGGTCTATACAGGTTTGTATACGTTTTCACGCAAGGCAGGTAAGAAAGACGAGACGATACAGATTGATCCGGCTTTTCAAGTCATCAGAATGCAAATGGCAATTGGCATTGAAGCTTTGATTCAACGGTTAAATGGATACAATAGACCGGTTGTATTTTTAGGGGATGGAGTTCCGGTATATAGAAAAATAATTGAAGAGGCCATGAAAGTGCCGTATTCATTTGCACCATCGTATATGAATCGACAAAGAGCAGCAGTAGTAGGGGCACTTGGTATTCGCTATTACAATAAAGGAAGATTTGAAACTGCGATGGAACATCAGCCAGATTATTTGCGGGTTTCACAGGCAGAAAGAGAACGTGCAGAACGAGAGAAGAATTCGGTTCTCACCTATCGAAGACTTCAAGTAGAAGATGCGGCAGCGATCGCAGAGATGGAGCGTCAGACGTTTTCGGATGCTTGGAGTGAAAAGGGGATTTTAGAGACCATCCAGCAAAAACAGGCAGTATGCCTTATAGCAGAAAAAGCAGGCAGACTTGCAGGATACCTCCTTTCTTATGTTGTGGAAGGGGAAGGGGAGATTGCACGAATTGCGGTAGACAAGGATCGACGTCATCAAGGAATTGGTCATTTCCTCATGGAGAGTCTTAGAAAAGAATATCAGCAAATAAATGTAGAAAAAATATTATTAGATGTTAGAAAAAGTAATCAGGTGGCTCGATCTTTTTATGAAAAGGAAGGATTTCAGATTGATGGAGAACGCCTGGGATTTTATGAAGCGCCAAAGGAAGATGCTGTGCTTATGAGTTTTTTTATGGAAAAATAGAAGTAGTTTCCAGTAGGAATAAAAGAAACCAGACGATATAATGAAGGCGTAACAAAAGCAGAATGTAAAGTACAGGAGGGGTTTGTATGCGCCAGTATCAGAAAAAAGAAATAAAAGAAATCAGCAAGATTGTTTGTAATAAATGTGGCAAAGAGATTGCCATGAAAAATGGAAGGCCGGAAGAAGGCGTATTCAGCGTAGATCATAGATGGGGATATTTTTCGGAAAAAGACGGAGAAAAGCATTCTTTTGATCTTTGCGAAGCGTGTTATGATGAATTTCTTGCATCATTTTTAATTCCGGCAGAAATTGAGGGTTAATATGTTAGATGTTTGTTTACTTGGAAGCGGAGGGATGATGCCGCTTCCATATAGGTGGCTGACTGCCTTAATGACAAGATTTAATGGCAGTAGTCTTCTTATTGACTGTGGAGAGGGAACGCAAATTGCAATCAAAGAAAAGGGATGGAGTTTTAAACCAATTGATGTGATTTGTTTTACGCATTTTCACGGAGATCATATCAGTGGGCTTCCGGGATTGCTTCTTACAATGGGCAATGCAGATCGGAAGGAACCTCTTACTTTAATTGGACCAAAAGGATTAGGAAGAGTTGTAAATTCCCTGCGGGTAATCGCTCCGGAACTGCCATTTTCGATCCAATGTGTGGAAATCGAAGGGAATAGCCAAGTATTCGAGATGAATGGATATCGTTTAAAAGCATTTCGAGTGAATCACAATGTATTGTGTTATGGATATACGCTGGAAATAGATCGTGCCGGTAAATTTGATCCCAATCGTGCACTAGAGCAGAAGATTCCACAAAAATACTGGGGAAAGCTGCAAAAAGGAGAGATTATCAAAGAAGAAGAAAACTGTTGGACACCAGATATGGTGCTAGGTCCCCCAAGAAAGGGAATCAAGCTTACTTATACAACAGATACAAGACCGACGCAGTCCATTAGAGAAAATGCAGTGGGTTCGGATTTGTTTATTTGCGAAGGCATGTATGGAGAAAAAGATAAGGCTGCCAAAGCAGTGGAATATAAACATATGACATTTTATGAAGCCGCGTTATTAGCAAAGGAATCGGCTGTGAAGGAAATGTGGTTGACACATTATAGCCCATCTCTTACACATCCAGAAGAATATATGGATGAAGTTCGTAAGATTTTCCCGCAGGCGAAGGCTGGAAAAGATAAAATGTCAGTAGAATTAGGATTTGAAGAATAGGAAGTGAATCAATTTATGAGAGAACTGCAAAGCATTAATATTCTTGCAATTGAAAGTTCTTGTGATGAAACGGCAGCAGCAGTGATTAACAATGGAAGATTTGTACGTTCCAATGTGATCTCTTCCCAAATCGAACTTCACAAATTGTATGGTGGAGTTGTGCCGGAAATTGCATCAAGAAAACATATTGAAAAAATAAATCAAGTAATAGAAGAAGCATTAAAAGAAGCGGATACCACACTGGATGACATTGACGCTATAGGGGTTACTTATGGCCCGGGACTTGTAGGAGCGCTTTTGGTTGGAGTGGCAGAAGCAAAAGCCATTGCCTTTGCAAAAAATCTTCCTTTAATAGGAGTGCACCATATTGAAGGTCATATTTCTGCGAATTACATTGAACATCCAGATTTAAAACCTCCATTTATTTGTTTGGTTGTATCAGGGGGACATACACACCTTGTGCGTGTTCAAGATTACGGGAAATACGAAATTTTAGGAAGAACGAGAGACGATGCAGCAGGAGAAGCTTATGATAAAGTGGCTCGTGCAATAGGTCTTGGTTATCCGGGAGGTCCAAAGATCGACAGAATAGCAAAAGAAGGAAATCCAGATGCGATCAAGTTTCCGAAAGCCAAAATTGATGGAGCACCATCTGATTTTAGTTTTAGTGGACTCAAATCTGCGGTTTTGAACTACATTAATGGCTGTAAGATGAAAGGGGAAACTTATGATCCTGCAGATATTGCGGCATCCTTTCAGAAAGCAGTGGTTGAAGTCCTTGTAGAAAAATCAATGAATGCAGTGGAACAATATGGGATAGATAAATTTGCTATCGCAGGAGGAGTGGCTTCTAATAGTGCGCTTAGAGAAGGAATGAAACAAGCTTGTGAAGAAAAAGGAATTAAATTTTATTATCCTTCTCCAATTTATTGTACAGATAACGCGGCAATGATTGGGGCGGCAGCATATTATGAATATCTTGCAGGTACAAGACATGGATGGGATTTAAATGCGGTGCCAAATTTGAAATTAGGAGAACGCTAACTGGATTGAAAAGAAGAAATGGATAAAGAGAGGAAATAAGATGGAGAAAATACATTGCACTGCGATTGTACTGGCGGCGGGCAGTGGGAAACGAATGGGAACAAAAGTTCATAAGCAATATCTGGAGTTGGCAGGAAAACCAGTGCTGTATTATTCTCTTAGTGCGTTTGAACGCGCGGAATGTATCGATGAAATTATTCTCGTAACAGGTGCCAAAGAAGAGGAATATTGTAAGCGAGAAATTGTAGAAAAATATCAATTACAAAAAGTAACCAACATTATCACAGGTGGAAAAGAACGGTACCACTCTGTCTTTTCTGGCTTAAGTCAAATAACAGAATCTGACTATACCTTTATCCATGATGGTGCGCGGCCGTTTCTAACTGTGGAGATGATTGCACGTGCTTTTGAAGAAGTGAAGCGTAGCAAAGCGTGTATTATGGGTATGCCTGTAAAGGACACAGTGAAAATAGCGGATGCGCAAGGATATGTGGAACATACACCACCTAGAAATAGAGTGTGGATGGTACAAACGCCACAAGTGTTTGCTACACAATTAATCAAAGAGGCGTATACCCAATTGATGGAGTGTGAAAATTTGCTTATCACAGATGATGCCATGGTGGTAGAACAAATGCTTCATTATCCTGTCAAATTTGTGGAGGGTTCTTATCGAAATATTAAGATTACAACGCCAGAAGATCTTCTAATAGCAAAAGCATTTTTAGAAGAAAAATAAAAAAGTTTAAAAATGCAGTTGACAATATAATTGAGATGTGATAATATACGTATTGTTGTTGGTAACGCAACTGAATAAAATAAATGGAGAGGTATCGAAGTGGTCATAACGAGGCGGTCTTGAAAACCGTTTGTCCGCAAGGGCGCGTGGGTTCGAATCCCACCCTCTCCGCTTAAAGGAACTTGTTTAGCAAGTTCCTTTTTTGGTATATTAGAGAAATTGCGTTGGATTATAAGATAATAATAAAAAAAGAAAAAAAGGACTAGACAAGAAGAGGAATATCGTGTATATTAAATAACGGACATTTTGGAGAAGTACCCAAGCTGGCCGAAGGGGCTCCCCTGGAAAGGGAGTAGGTCGTTAGTAGCGGCGCGAGGGTTCGAATCCCTCCTTCTCCGTTTTTCGAACTGTAGATTATGTGAATTGGATTTCGACTGCTATAGGGATGAAAAACAAAAAGTTGTAAAAACTTGTAGAAAAGTGTTGACAACAAGAAAGAAAAATGATATTCTTAATAAGCTGATTCGCGAGAAGCAGCAATGTCACTCTGAGAGTGATAAAAATAAAATAAAAAAGTTCTTGACAAAGCAAACTTGATTTGATATAATGAACGAGTTGCTGAAAAGAACAAAACATTCGAAAGAATGAAAAAAATAAAAAAGTTCTTGACAAACAAAACTCGATATGATATAATGAACGAGCTGAAGCGAGAACAAACAGCAAAGAACCTTGATAATTAAACAATAGACAACAGATCCTTGAAAATTTCTTTAAG
>JAHHTL010000045.1 GCA_020024635.1 Ruminococcus sp. | reverse complement strand
AAAAACAGAAAGGAAATATATGAGAAAACTAGCTTTAGATGACGAAATTTTACTAAAAGTCGAGAAGCCTGCCCGTTACATCGGGAACGAAGTCAACTCGGTGATGAAGGACAAGGAAAAGGTGGATATCCGCTTTGCCATGTGCTTTCCGGACGTCTATGAAATTGGAATGTCACACTTAGGGATTCAGATTTTATACGATATGTTTAATCAAAGAGAAGATGTGTGGTGCGAACGTGTCTATTCCCCATGGACAGACCTTCATAAAATCATGAAGGAAGAAAACATCCCTCTTTTTGCGTTGGAATCCCAAGATCCTATTCTTGATTTTGATTTTCTTGGCATTACAATTCAGTATGAAATGTGTTATACAAACATTCTCCAGATTCTCGATTTGAGTCAGATACCATTTCATACGACGGATCGTACTTGGGATCATCCGATCGTAATTGGTGGAGGACCTTGTGTTGCAAATCCAGAACCACTGGCTGAGTTTTTCGATATTTTTTATATCGGAGAAGGAGAAACCGTATATGACCTTCTTTTGGATCTCTATAAACAGTGTAGAAAAGATAACGTAAATCGAATGGATTTCCTAAAAAAAGCAGCGCAGATTCCAGGACTTTATGTTCCAATATTATATCAGGCAGAATATAATGAAGATGGAACACTAAAGGCTTTTTATCCAAAAGAAGAGGGAATCCCATCTACTATAAAAAGACAGGTTGTTACCGACATGGATGCAAGTCCTTATCCAAAAGCACCGGTTGTTCCGTTTATTAAGGCTACACAAGATAGAGTGGTGTTAGAAATTCAACGGGGGTGCATTCGTGGATGTCGTTTCTGTCAGGCGGGAATCATCTACCGTCCAACAAGAGAGCGAAATGTTAATCGATTAAAAGAATATGCTCGCATCATGCTTGAGAATACAGGGCACGAAGAAATTTCTTTAAGTTCTTTAAGTTCTAGTGATTATACGCAGTTAAAAGAACTTGTAGATTTTTTAATTGATGAATTAAAATCAAAAGAAATTAATATATCCTTACCATCCCTTCGGATTGATGCTTTTTCACTGGATGTTATGAGTAAAGTTCAGGATATTCGTAAAAGTAGCTTGACCTTTGCGCCAGAAGCCGGTTCTCAAAGACTTCGTGATGTGATCAACAAAGGACTTACCGAACAGACCATTATTGACGGAGCGGGGTTGGCATTTGAAGGTGGTTGGTCAAAAGTAAAGCTTTATTTTATGTTAGGGCTCCCAACGGAGACAGAAGAGGACATGAAAGAAATTGCCAGACTTTCTGATCGTGTTGCTAGACGATACTATGAAATTCCAAAAGAAGAGCGGAATGGAAAGTGTCAGATAACAGCAAGTTCGTCCTTTTTCATTCCAAAACCATTTACTCCATTTCAATGGGCAACCATGTTCCCAAGTGAGGAATATATCAGAAGAGCAACTATTGTAAAACATGAATTTCTAAATCAGCTCAACAAAAAGAGTTTGAAATATAACTGGCATGAAGCAGATGTTACCGTACTAGAAGGTGTGTTTGCACGAGGAGATCGAAAAACAGGAGCTGTTATAGAAGAAGCATATCGCTTGGGCTGTCTTTATGACTCTTGGTCTGAGCAATTTTCCAACGAACGTTGGATGCTAGCTTTTGCAAATACAGGTGTTGATATTGATTTTTATACAACAAGACCTCGTGATCTTGAGGAATTATTCCCTTGGGATTTCATTGATGTAGGGGTAAGTAAAAACTTTTTGAAAAAAGAATGGCTACATGCCCAGGAAGAAAAAGTGACACCAAATTGTCGTAAGAAATGTTCCGGATGTGGTGCTGCACAATTTGGAGGAGGTGTATGTTTTGAAAGTAAGAATTAAATTTAAAAAATATGGTGCCCTTCGGTTTGTTGGACACCTTGATGTGATGCGCTATTTTCAAAAAGCAATGCGCCGTGCGCAGATTCCAATCGCTTTTTCGGGTGGCTATAGTCCTCATATGATTATGTCTTTTGCAAATCCTCTTGGAATTGGATTATCCAGTGAAGGAGAGTATTTTGATATCGAATTGAAAGAACCTATTTCTAGTGAAGATGCTGTAAAGCAGCTCAATGCAGTAATGGTAGAAGGAATGGAAGTCCTTAGTTTTCGACAGATTTCTGATGAGAAAAAAATGACAGGAATGGCACTGGTCGCGGCAGCAGATTATCTTTGTACGCCAAAGAAAACAACTTTACCCGAGGATGTTTCTGATAAAATCACTGCATTTCTTGCACAGCCTGAGATTCGTATTGTAAAACCGACAAAAAGAAGTGAACGTGAAGTGGATATTCGTCCTCTTATTTACGCCATGTATGCAAAAGATAACGGTATATTTATGCAAGTTGCAGCAGGGAGTGTAGAAAACCTAAAACCAGAAATTGTTTTAAAAGCATTTTATGACTATCTTGGATATGATTATGAAAAAATCCCATATCAGAATCATCGTATGGAAATTTACGCGGATATGGGTAGTGAAAATGAAAGAGATCTGATTCCTCTTGAAGATCTTGGAACGGAGATCATAACCGAATGAAATCTAGAAAAATTTTAATGATGGAAAAAGAAAATAAAATATGGATTTTTCAGATGGAGGATGAGGAGATTGTTGAAATTCATTGTGAAGACAAACCAGATCCATCATCTGTTCCGCCTATGCTTGGGAATATTTACATTGGGAAAGTAAAAAATATCGTTTCTAATATTGGAGCTGCATTTATTGAAATTGGAAAAGGGGTCGAATGTTACTTTGATTTAAGCCAGGCTCCCCATGCAATTTTTACAAACAAAATTGGAAAAAAACCGCTATGTGTCGGAGACGAACTTGTTGTACAAATTACTAAAGAAGCGACTAAGACAAAAGTTCCAACAGTCAGTAGTAATTTAAGCTTTACCGGAAAGTATGTAGTACTTACTACAGGGAATACAAGAATAGGGACTTCTGGAAAATTGCCAAAAGCTGTAAAGGAGGAATGGAAGGTACGTCTTTCCAATTTAAAAAATGATGATTATGGAATTATCATCCGTACTAATGCAAAGGACACAGAGATTTCTAATGTTTTAAATGAACTTTCAAGCTTAAGGGCGGAATATGAAAAGATCAAAGAGATTGCTTCCATGAGAACCTGTTTTTCGTGCCTAAAAAAATCTCATCCTTCCTTCATATCCGATTTAAAAAATGTATATACAGAAGGGCTGACGGAAATCATCATTGAAGGAGAGGAGTTATATCGGATGACCTATTCTTACTTTGAAAAAGATCAGCCAGAAGATCTTGATAAACTGATTCTGTATGATTCCAAGGGCTATGATTTTCCTCTTTCTAAGGTGTATAATACGGATAAAGTGCTAGAACGAGCATTAAGTGAGAAGGTTTGGTTAAAAACAGGGGGATATCTTATTATACAGTATACAGAAGCACTGACTGTAATCGATGTCAATTCTGGAAAGTCTATTTCAAAAAAAAATCCGATGGAGTCTCATTTAAAAGTGAATCTAGAGGCTGCAAAAGAAGTAGCAAAACAATTACGACTTAGGAATCTGTCGGGGATCATAATTATTGATTTCATTAATCTTGATTCGGAAGATGCAACTAAAACACTTATAAAAGCATTGAAGCAGCATCTTCTAAATGACCCTATCTACACAACTGTTGTGGATGTAACCGCTCTTCAATTAGTGGAAGTAACAAGAAAGAAAGTGAAACGCCCATTGCATGAGAGCATAAATACATAGAATGTTCTATTTACAATAATTTTCCTCTGTTGTATAATTATGTAATTGAGTTATAAATGGAATACTATGCATAAATATACAAATTTTTACGACGAGGAAGAAGGAAGAGAATTATGAAAAAAATTGTAAAATTTGGTGGAAGCTCTCTTGCTAGTTCAGAACAATTTAAAAAAGTTGGTACAATCATTCGTTCTGATCAGTCAAGACGTTATGTAGTACCATCTGCCCCAGGAAAACGTTTTGCAAACGACACAAAAATAACGGATATGTTATATCGTTGCTATGAGCAGGCTGTCAACGGAAAGGACTTTGAAACGGCTCTTTCTGCGATTGCCAAGCGTTATCAGGAAATCATTGATGGTCTTTCGTTGAAACTGTCTCTTAAAAAAGAATTCGATGCAATTCGTGATAATTTTAAAAAGAAAGCCGGTCGTGATTATGCTGCCTCAAGAGGGGAGTATTTAAACGGAATTGTATTAGCAGCATATCTTGATTTTTCATTTGTTGATTCTGCTGATGTCATTCGTTTTCATGAGGATGGTACCTTTGATCCTGTGCTTACCAATCAACTTCTGAAAGATCGACTTTCTGCTGTAGAGTATGCTGTAGTTCCGGGGTTTTATGGAGCAACAAAAGATGGTAAAATTGTTACATTTTCTCGTGGAGGATCTGATGTAACTGGTTCATTGGTGGCACTTGCTATTGAAGCAGATCTTTACGAAAACTGGACCGATGTTTCAGGATTTTTGATTGCTGATCCACGAATTGTCTCAAATCCAAAATGTATCGAGACGATTACATACAAAGAGCTACGAGAATTATCGTACATGGGAGCGAGTGTGTTACATGAAGATGCAATTTTCCCAGTAAGAAAAGCAGGGATACCGATTAACATCAAAAATACAAACGCACCAGAAGATCCAGGGACGCTGATTGTAGAAGGAACTTGTAAAAAGCCGAAATATACAATTACAGGAATTGCCGGAACTGACGGGTTTGTTTCAATTAACATTGAGAAGGCAATGATGAACTCAGAGATTGGATTCTGCCGCAAGGTTCTTCAGGTTTTCGAGGACTATAATATTTCGATTGAGCATACCCCATCAGGAATTGATACGATGACAATTTTTGTTCATAAAGATGAGTTTGAAGAACATGAACAACAAGTTATTTCTGGGATCCATAAAGCAGTAAACCCCGATCATATTGAATTGGAACCGGATCTTGCATTAATTGCTATTGTGGGGCGAGGAATGCGTGCAACTCGTGGTACAGCAGGAAGAATCTTCTCTGCACTTGCTCATGCCCACATTAACGTAAAAATGATCGATCAAGGTTCCAGCGAATTAAATATTATCGTTGGAGTCAGACACGACGATTTTGAAAATGCAATCAAAGCTCTTTACGATATTTTCGTACTTACTCAAATATAACGAAAGGTATTTTTATATAGTTATGAACATCTTATTTTTTCTGAAGCCTAAAAGTGAAGTTGCATATGTGTACAATGATTTCACACTTCGTCAAGTTCTTGAGACGATGGAATATCATAAATATTCATCCATTCCTATGTTAAATAGAAATGGGGAATTTGTTGGAACAATTACAGAAGGAGATCTTCTTTGGGGGATCAAAGATTATAAAAATCTTAACATTAAGAGTGCTGAAAATATTCTGATTCAAAATCTACCAAGAAGAACAAATTTTCATGCTGTAGCAGCAGATGCAAAAATGGAAGATCTTCTAAAACAAGCAATGGATCAAAATTTTGTTCCTGTCGTTGATGATCAGAAAAAATTTATTGGAATTATTACAAGAAAGACGATTATCGAATATTGCTACGATAAATTAATTGCTTGTGATAAATAAGTAAAAAAACAATTTAATAAATCACAAAAAAACTATTGACATTTCAAAAAGTTAAGTGCTATATTATAATGGTATGCCGCACAACGAGGTTTAAAGTTCTGATTTTTAACAGACGCCGTAGTTGGCGAGTAATGATAATAGGAGGTGCCATATGTACGCAATTATAGCAACAGGTGGTAAACAGTACAAAGTAGCCGAAGGCGATATCATTAAAGTAGAAAAACTTGGTGTAGATGCTGGAGAGACTTATACATTTGACCAAGTACTTGCAGTAAACAATGATAATCTTGTTGTTGGAAACCCAACAGTTGAGGGTGCAACAGTTACAGCTTCTGTTCTTGGTGACGGAAAAGCAAAAAAAGTTATCGTTTACAAGTATAAGAGAAAAACTGGATACCATAAAAAGAACGGTCACAGACAACAGTATACAGCAGTTAAGATTGAAAAAATCAACGCTTAATCTGGTGGCATAATGATTAAGGTAACCATTTACGAAAATGGGCAGCATGAATGGATTGGCTTTGATGCAGAAGATCATGCAGGATACGCCGATTCAGGTTCAGACATTGTTTGTGCTGCAGCATCAGTTCTTATGATCAATACGATTAATGCAATTGAAAAATTTACAGAAGAAAAATTTTCTGTGTCCTCTGGAGATACAGAAGATGTTCCTTTCATTAATTTTCGATTTCATAAACATCCAGAACATGATGCCAGATTACTGTTACAGACTATGATTCTTGGTCTACAAGACATAGAGAATAACAGGGAATATGAACCATACATTGATATTATCTTCGAGGAGGTGTAATAACCATGATGAATTTGAACCTTCAATTTTTTGCACATAAAAAGGGAGTTGGTTCTACAAAGAACGGACGTGACTCTGAGTCTAAGAGATTGGGCGCTAAGAGAGCTGACGGTCAGTTTGTAAAAGCTGGTAACATCCTTTACAGACAGCGTGGAACAAAAATCCATCCAGGTCTTAATGTAGGACGTGGCGGTGACGACACACTGTTTGCTTTAGTAGACGGTATTGTCAGATTCGAAAGAAAAGGCAGAGATAAGAAACAGGTTTCTATCTATCCAGTAGCTGAATAAGCGTATAAAGCACATGTTAGCCTCAGACAGGATTTGTGTCTGAGGCTTTCTTTGTTTAATTATCATTTATTTTTAATAGTAAAAAAAAGACTCTTGTGATATAATATGTAACAAATAAAATATAAATAGAAAGAAAAGGATGCGAATTATGTTTGCAGATAGAGCAAAAATTTTTATAAGATCCGGACGTGGTGGAGACGGACACTGTAGTTTTCGCCGTGAACTCTATGTACCAAATGGTGGACCAGATGGTGGAGATGGTGGACGCGGTGGAGACCTTATTTTTGAAGTCGATAAAGGGTTAAACACACTTGTCGATTATCGTCATAAGCGTAAATATGCGGCTGGGGATGGCGAACAAGGAGGAAAAAGACGCTGCCATGGGAAAGACGGTAAAGACCTTGTTTTACGTGTTCCAGAAGGAACTGTCATTAAAGAATTTAAAACAGGAAAAGTAGTCGCAGATATGTCCGGCGATAACAAACGACAAGTTGTATTAAAAGGTGGAAAAGGCGGTCTTGGAAATATGCATTTTGCTACTTCTACAATGCAAGTTCCTAAATATGCACAACCTGGACAACCAGCCATGGAACTAGAAGTTCAATTGGAATTAAAAGTCATTGCGGATGTAGGTCTTGTAGGATTCCCAAATGTTGGAAAATCTACCCTTTTGTCTCGTGTTACAAACGCAGATCCTAAAATTGCAAATTATCACTTTACAACCTTAAATCCAAATCTTGGTGTGGTTGATCTTGATGGGGCAAAAGGATTTGTAATAGCAGATATCCCAGGACTGATTGAAGGAGCTTCTCAAGGAGTAGGTCTTGGACATGAATTTTTAAGACATATTGAACGCACAAAGATGATGATTCACGTTGTCGATGCGGCAGGTACAGAAGGTAGAGATCCTGTAGATGATATTCACAAGATTAATGCAGAGTTGCAAGCTTACAATGCTGACATTGCATCTCGTCCACAAGTTATTGCTGCAAATAAGACGGATCTCATTTACAGTGAAGAGGAAGATCCAATTGAAAGGCTGAAAGCAGAATTTGAACCACAAGGCATCAAAGTATTTCCAATTTCAGGTGTTACAGGAAATGGATTAAAAGAACTACTTTATTACGTAAGTGCTCAATTAGAAAAGATGGATTCCAAACCACTTGTTTTTGAGCAAGAATATTTCCCAGAGGATGAATTAATTTACGAAGATCTTCCTTATACTGTGGAAAGAGAAGACGATGCTTTTGTTGTGGAAGGTCCAAAGATTGAAAAAATGCTTGGATATACCAATCTTGATTCTGAAAAAGGATTTGCGTTCTTCCAGAAGTTCTTAAAAGATAGCGGAATTTTGGAGCGATTGGAAGCGGAAGGAATTGAAGAAGGGGATACCGTTCGCATGTATGGCCTTCAATTTGACTACTATAAATAATAATAGAAATACAGGAGAGAAATCATGACTACAAAACAAAGAGCTTACTTAAAAAGTCTTGCAATGACAATGGATCCTATTTTTCAAATTGGAAAGTCAAGCATGACACCTGGCCTTACAGCGGCAATTGCAGAGGCTTTAGAAGCACGTGAACTTGTAAAGATTAGTGTTCTTCAGAACTGTCTAGATGATCCAAGACAACTGGCTGAAACAATTGCGGAGCGTACAAGGTCCCAAGTTGTTCAGGTTATTGGGAAAAAAATTGTGCTTTATAAAGAAGGAAAAGATGATAAGAAAAAGATCATTCTTCCGTAGGAGATAGATTATGAAAATTGGTATCATGGGTGGTACGTTTGATCCTATTCACATAGGACATCTGCTTTTAGGTGAATTTGCATATGAGCAGTTTAAATTAGATGAAATTTGGTTTTTGCCAAATGGGACCCCACCTCATAAAGAAACAGAAAGTATTGGTACAGATTTTAAGCATAGAGCTGCAATGGTTCAAGCTGCAATTTATGACACACCATACTTTAAATTATCTTTGCAAGAGTCCAAAGAGGGGGTACACTACACATATCAAACACTTTATGAATTTAAAGAACGATATCCGCACCATGAATTTTATTTTATACTAGGTGCAGATTCTCTTTTTTCAATTGAGACCTGGATGCATTTTAAAGAGATATTTCCATCTTGTATTATTCTCGCAGCCATGCGAGATGATAAGGATATTACAGACATGGAGCATCAAATTAATTATCTCACAACTCGATACGATGCTGACATTCGTGTTCTTCGTGCACCCTTGTTGGAAATTTCTTCAACTGCCATTAGAAAACGAATTTTAAATAATCAAACGGTTCGATATATGGTACCAAACTCGGTTGTACAATATATTGATAATCATAAGCTTTACTATGAGGAAACTTGACATGGAAGATAGGAAAGAAATTGAAAAGAAACTTCGCAAACTATTAAAACCAGAACGTTATGAACATACAATAGGCGTTATGTATACAGCGGCATCTCTCGCTATGAAGTATAATGTTGATATCAATCAGGCAATGTACGCTGGATTACTACATGATTGTGGCAAATATTGTTCTACGAGTGAACAAATTCATCTTTGCGAAAAATATGGAATCATACTTACGAAGTCTGAGCTTGAGATGCCTGCTCTTATTCATGCGAAACTAGGGGTGTATCTTGCAGAACATCAATACAATGTTTCATCAAAAGAAATACTTCAAGCAATTCGGTATCACACAACCGGAAGAGAAGCGATGACAATGTTAGAAAAAATCATTTATATTGCAGACTATATAGAACCTGGAAGAAAAATGATTCCGATACTGCCAAAAGTCCGACTTGCTGCATTTCATAACATAGATGAGGCTGTCTATCTTAGTGCAGGAGCGACAATTTCTTTTCTTGAGGGTACTAGTCGGCCAATTGATACTTTAACAATTGAAACTTATAAATATTATAAAAACCAGATAGGAGAGAAGTAACAATATGGATCAGGCAAAAAAAATGGCGCAACTTGCATACAAAGCGTTAGACGACAAAAAAGGGGTAGATATCAAAGTGATTGATATCTCCAATGTATCTGTTCTTGCAGATTATTTTATTATTGCAAATGGTAACAGTGATAGTCAAGTTCGTGCACTTGTGGATAATGTAGAAGAAAGTCTTGGAAAGGCTGGATTTGTACTGAAACAAAGAGAAGGATACAATGGTGGGAACTGGATTCTCCTTGATTATAGCGATATCATTGTGCACGTGTTTGATAAAGAGAACAGACTTTTCTATGATCTTGAACGAATTTGGAGAGATGGAAAAACGATTGAAGTAGAATCGTTACTTGAGAGTAACTAAGACAAAAAAGAGAGATAGAAGATAAAAGTATAGGTGTAGATGAGTAAAAATCATCTACACCTATACTTTTTTACAGAAACCTGAATACGCCAATGACTTTTCCTAAAATAGAAACGTCTGCAGCTATAATTGGATCCATAAAATCATTTTCTGGTTGTAATCGATAAAATCCGTCTTCTTTATAAAAGCGTTTCACAGTAGCGCTATCTTCCACAAGAGCCACAACGATTTCTCCATCTGATGCAACTGACATCTGCTCTACAAGAACCATATCCCCATTAAAGATTCCTGCATTGATCATGCTGTCCCCTTGAACCTTTAACATAAATGTCTGTTTATTTGGCATAAACTCCATTGGAATAGGGAAGTAGTTCTCTATACTTTCCTGTGCAAGTAGAGGCTGACCAGCAGCAACCTCTCCAATCATCGGAACATTCACAACTTCACGACGCGCAAGATTAAATGGAGTATCGTCTAGAATTTCAATCGCTCTTGGTTTCGTTGGATCTCTGTGAATATATCCATTTTTCTCCAAAGTTTCAAGATGAGAATGAACGGAAGAAGTAGATTTTAAATGGACTGCCTCGCAAATTTCACGAACGGATGGTGGAAAACCTCGATCTAAAATCTGAGCTTTTATGTATTCTAAAATTTCTAATTGTTTTTTGCTAATATTTCCCTGTGCCATAAGGAACCTCCCGATTTATATTACATTTATAGTAACATAGCGAAAGAGAAAAAGCAAACATATGTTACGAAAATACGTTCGATAATATGCTTTCACTCCATTGACAAACATACGTTCTGTTGATATAATACAAATATATCGAACAGGTGTTCTGTTTAGCGGATAGGAGGTATTTTTTTATGAAATATACAAAAAATAGTACAACAAAAGCAACTCGTGTAAAGAATCATCAATTGAAAAAGCAACTGGTTTTGTTTATATTAACTGTAGTGGTTCTATTTATTTCATGTGCCTTTTTTGGAAACATTTTAACCTCTGCACATGATAAAAGCGAAAACAATACAAAAGATGATTGTTATACAAGTGTTGCGATTCAATACGGAGATACACTTTGGAGCATTGCTGAAACATATATGCCAGAAGATTATACTTCTGTGCAAGATTATGTTAAGCATCTAAAAAAATTAAACAATCTTAAATCCGATGATCTTCAAGCCGGAACCTATTTAATTGTAACATATAATCGTAACCAAAAAACAGCCAGTTCAATGCCTTAAAATCTAGAAGCATAATAAAACAGCGAGTAAAAGAGATAGTCTGTGAAACGTCTATCTCTTAATTTTTTTACAATTTTTCAGCAGAGCACTGCTTCATTTATACAGTTTAATCTATACGACAAATACTAATTTTTCCAATAGATATAGACATAAAACGCGTACTATGCTATAATTTCATTAAATTCGATCGATTTGGAGGTAAACTATGGCAACTGATATCCGAACATATTATGAACAATCTTACGTTGATTCTACATTACGACTTAGAGAAATCTTAAAAACTTTACCAGCTTTTGCAAAGGATTATTTTCGAGCTATGGAACCAAAGTCATCTGCACGGACAAGAATTTCTTACGCATATGACATTCGCATATTTTTTCACTTCCTCATAGATAACAATCCATATTACCATAACTACACTGTAGATCAATTTACTCTTGAGGATTTAGATCGCATTCAGCCTGTAGATATTGAGGAATATCAAGAATACTTAAAAGTTTATAAAGATTCGTCTGATAAACAAATAACAAACGAAGAAAAAGGATTGTCTAGGAAAATGTCTGCCCTACGAAGTTTCTATAGTTATTTCTTTAAACATCAGATGATTGAACATAATCCGACACTTTTAGTGGAAATGCCTAAATTACATGAAAAAGCAATTATTCGTCTTGATCCGGATGAAATTGCCATGTTATTGGAATATGTGGAACACGGCGGAGACAATCTTACGGGACAACGGAAAGCATATTTTGAAAAAACAAGAAATCGTGATCTTGCGATCCTTACTCTCCTATTAGGTACAGGAATTCGTGTTTCGGAATGTGTAGGTCTTGACCTTACAGATGTTGATTTTAAAAACAATGGGATTAAAGTTACAAGAAAAGGTGGAAATGAAATGGTTGTTTACTTTGGAAAAGAGGTAGAAACAGCCTTGAAAGCATATATTTACACAACAAGAGAAGCTACTACTCCCCTACCTGGATCTGAAAATGCACTCTTTCTATCTACACAGCGTAAAAGAATGGGGGTTCAAGCCATTGAGAACATGGTGAAGAAATATGCTCGTGAAGTAATTCCTAATAAGAAAATTACGCCTCATAAGCTTCGTAGTACCTACGGAACGGCCTTATATAAAGAAACAGGTGATATTTATCTAGTTGCAGATGTTTTAGGCCATAAAGACGTAAATACGACAAAAAAACATTATGCAGCAATCGACGATACACGAAGAAAACAAGCGGCATCTGCTGTCTCATTACGAGAACCATAAGCTGCATATATTGATAAAATTTGTCAATACTAAACTTGTCATTTAAAAAAGAGCATATTATAATATTGTTGTCAACAAAAACAGTCTAAAAATGTCAGTAGATGACATAGAAATAGGTGAATTATGAAAATATTATTTTATGATACAAAAAAATACGATAAAAAATCATTCAACAATGAATTAAAAGAATTTCAAGAAATCGAAATTGAGTACTTGAAAACAGATTTAACTCCACGAACAGCGCAACTTGCAGAAGGATTTGATGCTGTATGCGGCTTTGTTAATTCGGAAATTGGAAAAGACACTTTAGAAATTCTCCATCAAAAAGGGGTTCGCTTGCTTCTTTTACGTTGTGCTGGATTTAATAACGTTGATTTGGAAACTGCGTGTAAATTAAACATTCGTGTAATGCGTGTTCCTGGATATTCCCCAGAGGCAGTTGCAGAACACGCAATGGCTCTTGCTCTTGCCTGCAATCGTCGTCTTCATAAAGCATATAATAAAGTTCGTGAAAATGATTTTAGCTTAGGTGGACTAATGGGATATAATTTTTATGGAAAAACGGCAGGCATTGTCGGTACAGGAAAAATTGGAGCTGCAATGTGTCGTATCTGCTATGGTTTCGGTATGAAAGTTATTGCCTATGACATATATCAGAATGAAGATCTAAAAGGATTCGTGGAATACGTATCTTTAGATGAGCTTTTATCTCGCAGTGATTTAATTTCTCTTCACTGTCCATTAATGGATAACACCTATCATATGATTAATTTGGAAACGATTAAAAAGATGAAGGATAATGTAATCTTAATTAATACATCCAGAGGTGCGCTTGTGAAAACAAAAGATTTAATTAAAGGAATACGATTGCATAAGTTTTCTGGTGTTGGACTAGATGTATATGAAGAAGAAAGCGAAAATGTATTTGAAGATCGTTCTGATGAAATTTTGGAACATTCGGTTACTGCACGACTACTCTCCTTCCCAAATGTGGTGATCACTTCTCATCAGGGATTCTTTACAAAAGAAGCACTTGCAGCAATTGCACAAACAACACTTGAAAATGCCATGAGCTTTGTTCATGGAGAAAAAAGCGTAAATGATGTAAACGCTTAATAAAAAATCTAAATGTAAATGTAAAAAACTGTTAGAATTTGTAAATTTAAATTACTTACCCTAACAGTTTTTATTTACATATCCCATTTTCCATCTTTTAGAAATTTCATTACCATTTCCTCTGCCCCATCGATAATTTCTTTTTCATATCCTAGCATTTCCAGAAGACGAATGGCATTACGAGAATTGGTTCTACCTTCATATAAACAATAATCAAAAACGACTTCTCCATCGATTACTTGTTCTTGAAAATGATAGTTATCGAAAAGTGGTTCCAATAAATACGTTAATTCCACATCATGTGTTGCAGCAAAACAGAGAATTTTCTTTTTACTAAACATTTTTAATACTTGTGAAGATGCAGCAATTCGCTCTACTGTATTTGTTCCACGAAGTACTTCATCTACAAAACACAACACAGGTTGTCCTTTTTCTCCAGCATCCAGTACACGCTTTAACGCTTTGATTTCTGTGATATAATAGCTTTCTCCATGACAAATGCTATCACGTAAAGCCATAGAAGAAAGAATTTGATATCTCTGTCCACGATAATATGCTGCAGAACAAGTATGCACACCTTGTGCAAGAATTGCATTAATAGCAATGGTTTTTAGAAATGTAGACTTTCCTGATGCATTGGATCCAGTCACCAGAACTCCACGAGAAGCCGAAATAGAATTCGTTACTGGAAATTTAAGCAATGGATGATATGCTTGTTGTACTTCTAATCCTCCATGATTGACAAACTCAGGACTGCAATAAAATGGAAGTGATTCCCTAAAAGATCCAATGGCAATCATACTTTCCAAGCATCCCATGGTTGTGATCAAATTTTCCACTAGTTCCATCTCTTGGTTTAATCGCTTCATACATCGATAAAAGAAGATTGTATCAAGATGAGTGATATAATCTAGTAATTCAACAATAGTTCCATTTCCAAATTGCATTGTACTAGGCATGGAAACCTTTTTCACTTTCTTTTTTAACCTTGCATAATCTTTTTTCAGCTGATCTGCATATGTTTGATCTGGTATTTGTTTTTTCTTTACAATTTTTTCTGCACCATTCCAAAGCCTTAGAAAATATTGTATAGCCTGCATAGAACAATTTAAAGCTTTTCGATTATAAAAATATAAGCTAATATTTATTATTACGCACAAAGTAAGAATTCCAACCCCTTCTGCTGGGTTTAAAAGCGTAAAAATTGTCGACCCTATAAACAAAAATAAGCATCCACAATGTATCAACGGAATTTTTGCATTATACGTAATACTTTGCCGAATATTTTGGTAAACAGAAAAACCGTGATATTTCCCAATTCCTGCAAAAATCATCTGCAATTCTAATCGTTCTTTTTCGTGATCCTGATAATATGTGATCAAATTCTCTCTCATTTTCCAGTCTTCTTCTGAAGTTGGTGGAACATGTAACAGATAATAAAGGTAATCCTCACCTGCAAATGACCAGGTATGATTCATCTGTATAAATACATCATCCATATCCAAATCATTCCATGTAATATCGTCAATCATCTTTTTGTGCATACGTGTATATTCACCAATTGTAGAAAGGACTTCCTTGGAGCATTCTATGTCACGAAGTTTTCCATAAAAAAATTTCATCCTCTTTCGTATCTTCTCTTTTCTACAAAAGGATATCATAGTTAAAATACCTACGAAAAGTACTATGAATATGAGCAAAACCGTAACATTGTAACTTACCTCTTTCATTACTATTTCCTCCCAATTTTCATTATGGGTTGCTAAAATCTACGATTTATTTCCTATAAAACTAGGGAAGTTGTTTTCCCGCAGCCATATAAAGTTCGTACCACTCTTCTCTTGTTAGCACAACCTCTGATGCTCTACATATTTGAATCAATCGTTCTTTATTCGTCGTTCCCACAATCGTTTGAATATGGGCTGGGTGTCTTAAAATCCATGCCACAGCAATGGCATTATTAGAAACGCCATATTTATCTGCTAGTTCATCCATTTTTTTGTTCAGTTCTGGGAATTTCTCATTATTTAGAAATACACCTTCAAACATACCGTACTGAAATGGAGACCATGCCTGAATAGTAATATTTTTCAAACGGCAATAGTCTAATACGCTCCCATCTCGATTAATACCAGTATTATTGTATGTATTAACATTCAATCCAGAGTCGATCATTGGACAATGGGCAAGACTTAGCTGCAACTGATTTATCAAAACTTTATTTCCACAATATTGATTTAATAATTCAATCTGCATGGAATTGTGATTACTTACTCCAAAAGAACGAACTTTTCCAGATGTCTCTAAAAGGTCAAATGCCTCTGCTACTTCTTCTGGTTCCATCAAAGTATCTGGACGATGCAATAAAAGAATATCCAGATATTCTGTATGCAATCTTTTTAAACTTTCATCTACAGATTTTAAAATGTGATTTTTAGAAAAATCGTAGGCTACACCTGGGCGGATTGCACATTTTGTCTGAATAATCATTTTTTCTCGCTGTGATGGATCCATAGCCTCTCCGAAAATATGCTCTGCTTCTCCTCTACCATAAATATCTGCATGATCAAAGAAATTTACACCCTGATCCATAGCAGTATCAATTAACTGCCGTACACTTTGTCGATCTTTTAACTCGGTGATCCGCATACATCCAAGACCAATGACTGGCACTTGAAGCGTTGTTCTTCCTAAATTCATTGATTTCATTGTTA